>JBQTGW010000422.1:0-14579 GCA_052390495.1 Pseudonocardiales bacterium | reverse complement strand
TGGCTCGGCCCTGACCGATCTGGCCTGGATGGCGGTGAACACCGAGCCCGATCGGCTGGCCGCGGCCCTGGGCGGCGCTCAGGTGGACGCCACCTTGATCGCCCAGGTGGAGGACTCGATCCCCCGGCTGCGTCAGCTCGATGACCGCCAGGGCGGGGGCGGTGCGGCTTTGACCTATGTCAATGCCCAGTTCCAGGCGGTGGCTCAGCTTCTGCACTCCGCTGAGCACGGGGGGCAGATCACCCGGCGGCTGCTGGTCGCGTGGGCCGAGCTCGGGCAGCTGGCCGGGTGGATGGCCGCCGACACCGAACGCCACGGGCTGGCTCAGCGCTACTACCTGACCGCGCTGCGCGCCGCCCACAACGCCGACGACAAGGCCCTGAGCGCCCATGTGCTGGGCGCGATGGCTTACCACGCCGCCCACTGTGAGCAGGCGGCTGATGCGATCAGCCTGGGCACCGCCGCGATGGAGCTGGCCCACCGCAGCCCCGCCGTCGTCCAGGCCCTGGTCAGCAGTCGGCTCGCCCGCAGCTATGCGCTCGTCGGTGATGCCGAGCGCTTCCACACCGCCCACGGCCGGGCTCGGGAGCTGGTCGAGCACCCGACTGGTCACCGACCGTGCTGGGCTTACTACGTCAGCCCCCGATTCATCGACGGTGACGAAGGTTCCTGCCAGTTCAGCCTGGGGATGTCAGGCTCGCGCAACAGCCGACGTCATCTCGGCAACGCGATCACCCTGCTCACCCCCAGCACGACCGCATTAGCCGATCAGGGCTACCAGCGCGACGCGTTACTGCGCGGCGCCTGGCTGGCCAGAGCCCACGTCGGCCGAGGAGACCTGGAGCAGGCGTGCGAGGTGGGGCGAATCCTTCTGGAACGGCTGCCGCACGTCGACTCGCCGCGTTGCCTGGCGCGTCTGCGCCTTCTCGCGGATGAGCTCCGCGTCCGCAAGGCCAACCCGCACGTTCGCGAGTTCTCCACCGAACTGGACCGCAGGCTGAACCGATTTGTATGACCAGTGCCACTGCGCCCGCACTGCTGACCGCCACACCCATCGAGCACCCCGTCTGGCTACGCGACACCCAGCGCCTTCGTGCTCTCCCAAGCCAGTAGCCGGCTCATCACGGTGAGCGAGTTGTGGCCCGGGTGCGCTGCACACACATCACGCCTAGGGATCCTTGGTTGCTAGGCGGGGGCCGCTGCGGTGGGGCACGTGGTCGACGAGCCAGCGCGCACCGTCGCCGCCGGTGAACCCGGGGGCGATGGTGATCACCCCGGCGGCACGGACAGGGTGCCGCCGCCAACAGCCGCCTCGTCGGGCAGTTGCGTGCCGCCCGGGATACCGAGGGCGGCGCGCTACGCCTTCCCGGCGAGCACGCCCGCGCCGCCGCCGACCCAGGTGCCGACCGATTCCGTGCCCCCGATATCCGCTACCTGACCCAGATCGCCCAAGCCGCCGAGCACATGGGCTTCGACACGATCCTCACCCCGACTGGCACCTGGTGCGAGGACGCCTGGCTGACCTGCGCCGTGCTCACCCAGGAAACCGAACGGTTGCGCGCACCCGGCACCTGCCTGGGCGCACAGCAACACTGAATGAGTGGGCTGAGGGACTGCATGCCTGGCGCGGCCGGTTTCGCGTGCCACCGCGCGTCCTGCTGGCCGAGGCCGATCAGCACCTCCTGTTGGACCTGAGCGAGGAGCTGCACCTGGACTTGCTACGAACCCACATGGACCGCGCAGGTCACGCCGTGCTGCTCGACCCACCGGAGGCTGACGGCTACGGCTGGATCGATGGGCGGGCGCACAGCGTCGTCGTCCCGATGGGAGTGCGCCGGTGAGCCGGCGGCCAGGGCAGGCGTTGGCCGCGGGCACGCTCGGGGTGGCGCTGCTGCACATCGAGCGCGGCGACCTCGATCTCGCGCAATAACGGTATGGCCCACGGCATTGCCGGCCCCCTGGCGCTGCTGGCACTCGCCCAGCGACACGGCGCCGAGGTCAGCGGCCAAGAAGAAGCCATCGAAACGTTCGCGCGGTGGTTGGAGAAATTCGGCAACGCCTATTGGATCACTCGCGACCAGATGTCCCAGTCCGAACTCCAAGCCGCTGGGCCCGCCCGCCCATCGTGGTGTTACGGCGCGCTGGGTATCGCGCGAGCCCGGCAACTGGCTGCGCTTGCCCTGGCCGACGCCGACCGCCGCCAGCAGGCTGAGAACCTCGCCTACGCCGCGATCACTGGGCCCGAGGTCTCCCGCCTGACCGTCGATGCCTGCCTGTGCCACGGCTGGTCTGTTGACGGTCACCAAGGCAATCGCCTCCGACAGCCCCGGCCCGGATCGCTTCCAAGGCCCCATCAACACATTGACCAAACAGGTCACCACCGGACTCGACGCCTTGCCCGAGTCCGGACTCATGGAGGGCCGGACTGGCGCGGAATTGGCGCTGCTCGACTCAAATGTGACGGGCTGGACCCGCGCGATGCTGATCGACTGACACGAACCAACCGACCCCAGGAACCATCGAAAGAGCCAGCATGGAAGACGAGAACCTTTCCGTGTTCACCGAGACCGGCTGGCACCACGCAACCGTGTCGTTTCCCGACGGCAACGGCCTGACCGCCGAGGCCGCCGTCGCCCTGTCGGTTGGACTCGCCTCGCAGCGGTTCCACTTCCTGCGCAAACGCGGCGGGATACGGCTGCGGACGAAACCTCCGCAGCACACATTCTGGACGAATTGGTCAGTGCTGGCCTGGTCACCGGATGGATCGGCGGCATTTACGAGCCGGAGACCGAAGCCTTTGGCGGCCCAGAGGGCATGGATGTCGCTCACAACCTGTTCTGCGCCGATAGCCGCACCGCGCTGGCCGAGGCTGCGCAGCCCCGGTCCGCGCAGGTCGGCGCCCGGGAACGGTCCGTGTTGTGGTCCCGGTGTTGCCACCTCGGTGGCCCAGGTGAATATCCGCGCTGCAGGTGCTCGGGCCACCCCGCACCGTCCACCGGGTCCACAGCCGTGGTCACAGCAACGGCGGCACCCACACCGAAGCGCTCCACGAAGCGGGCGTGCCAGCCACGCCAGGACCGACGGCCGGGTGTTTCACTCGCGGTGATTGTCAGCAGCCGCCCAGCGTCGGCGACCACGTCGAGCACGGGGCCTGGCACTTGCACGTCGATGTCGAGCTCGAGGTCGATGCTGGCTGGCCGTGTGGTGGATGTCGTCTCACCGAGCCGGTGGTGCAGGTACGCACCGGGTGCGGTGCACGTCTGCGGACCTAAGTCCGCGCCGGTCGGTGCCTGGCTGCTCGATCGCGACCCGCGCCTGGGAATGATCGAAGACCACGGCCAATGGTGGATTCTGGATCGCAGCGCCGGACGGCAATACGCCTCACCCAGCGACGGCCCTGACCACCCGAGCTGCGATATCGCCTACTTCGCCCGACACCTGATCGACGGACGAACCCTTCTGCACATCGCCGGTATCCATGCCATCGGCTCACTTGGCATGGTGCACTACCTCGCCCGCAACCTTACCGAATTGTCCGCCGCTTTTGATGATGAATCGTTCAGCCTCGCCATCATCTGTGATTACAACGGCCTGACCATCACAAGCAGCACCATTATCCTTGGCCCCCACCGCTGGTGAACACATGAAGATCAATACCGCGCAGCTTCCCGAACCGCATCGGAGTAAAGACCGGGTGTTCATCACGTCCAACGCCGCCATTGTGCTCGACGGTGCCACTGCTTTTGCCTCCGTCGACCTCGACCTCGACCCCGGCACCTACGCCGACGTCCTGGGTCGCCACATTGCCGCTGAGCTGCACGGCGACGATCGTACGGACTTGGCCGAGATTGTCAGCAACGCCATCGCTACCGTCGTACGCCAGTTCGACCTTCGCCCTGGCCGTTCCCCGTCGAGCACCGTCACGATCTTGCGGGTCCGCGACCAGCAGGCGGACCTGTTCGTCCTCGGCGATTCACCGCTCTACTACGGCACCGCCCACCATTCCCGCGTACTCGCGGACACCCGCCTGGCCGACCTTGACCTCCCGGAAAGCCGACATTACCGAGATCGGCTGCGCGACGGTTCGGGCTACGATGACCAACACCGAACACTGCTGCGAAGGCTGCAGGAACACCAGCGCGCCTAGCGCAACATTGACGGTGGATACTGGATTGCCGAGGCAGACCCGGCCGCAGCACACCACGCCGCCACCGCCACCCTCAACGTCGATGACCTGTCCTGGGCCGTACTGGCCACCGACGGCATCAGCAACCCATTGACTCACCTCGACCGAGCAAACTGGGTCATCATTGCCGCTCACTCCGACCGTCAACTCGCCGAGCTGCTGACCGCAGCCCAACGGTGGGAGAGCAAGGACGACCCCACAGGCAGAACCTTCCCCCGCGCCAAGCGCCACGACGACAAGACAATCGCGGCCATCCCATCGATCTGGCGGTAGAAAGATCTTGGTGTCATAGGATGAGCGCGCCGACGCCCTACATCGGCACGAAGCTGCACAGCTCGTAACCCCTGCTGACCGGCCGGTCCCTGTCGCGTTCGAATACCACCGAGCGTGTCAGACCACGTACCCGCACAAGGCCGGAGCCGCCGTGGAACGGGGCTCCGGCCTTGTGAGCTGGGGAAGGGCTGAGACTCCGCTACTGCTGGGGCCTGTCGTAGCGGCCGCGCTTGGTGGCCGATCGGAAGCGGTGGTGGGGGACAGAGTCCTCCAGGTCCAACGCTGACCAGGTCTGCGCTGCCCACAGTGCGCTGCTCGCCGAGTACCGCACCTACGCCCAGGCTGAACGCGACTACCAGGCCCGGCGTCAGGACCACCACCGCACAACGCAGCGGCCGAGGAGCCTGGCCCAGGCCGCCGCCCGCAAAGCCCGCACAGCCGACCCGACCATAGGTGTCGTCTGTGCTCTGCTGGGTGACGCTGGGGATGGGCCGGCCCCGCAGGCTGTCCGGAAGCCCCGGCGACGGGTGTGCGAGTGCCCTTGATCCCAACGATGGGCCAGCCAGCCCATCGGTAGCCTTCCGGGACACGCGGAGCTACGCTGGTGAGTATGAAGACCATTAGCCAGCGCGAGTTCCGCAACAACTCCGCAGCCGTGATGGACGCAGTCGAATCCGGCGAGACCTACCACATCACCCGCAACGGCACCGAAGTCGCCGAGCTACGCCCGCTCGCCCGCAGGCGGCGGCTCAGCGCCGAGGAACTGGTAACCAGGCATCGCAGGCTGCCGCGAGTGGACCACGTGCGCCTGCGCACCGAGGCTGACGAGTTCTTCGGCACGCAAGACCGCGTCGGGGACGACGACCCGTGGGAGCGCAACCGTGCCTGATCGCCCCACCTCCGGAGTGCTCGACACCTGCGCCTACATCGACCTCGACGTGATCGACCCAGCGACGCTTCCCGCCATCCCGGAGATCACTGCGGTCACCCTCGCCGAACTGCATCAGGGTGTCGCCATGGCCAAGGACACCGCTACCAGGGCCGCGCGCACGGAGAAGCTCGGCGCGGCCGTCGCCGACTTCGACTCACTGCCCTTCGACGGCGAAGCCGCCGCCAGGTACGGGACCTTAGTAGCGCTGGCTATCGCTGCCGGCCGTGATCCTCGGCCCCGCAGGATGGATCTCATGATCGCCGCAATCGCCTCAGCCCGGGATCTTCCGCTGTACACGCGCAACGCCGAGGACTTCAAGGGCTTGGACAACATCGTGACTGTGTTCCCCGTCTGACGAAACCCCCGGCGGACTCGTGCCGGAGTCAGCCGGTCAGGGCTCAGACAAGGCGAACTCGGGTCCGGGTCGAGGTGGGCGCTCGGTGGTGCCGGGCGTAGGTTAGACCGGTAGCCGGACCAGCAGCGCGGGTCCCGTCCGGGAGTCGCCCGGTGGCTGGCTCGGTGCGTGCAGCGCGTGCAGGGCACCGTCGGCCCGGCCGACCGGCTCCAGCCACCCCGGCGCCGACGCGACGGGCTCGGCGGCCTCCGGCCCGACCCGTAGCACGGTCGAGCCGCCCTCGCCAGAGTTGACCCCCACCCACAACTGATCGCCGTCCACCCGGATCCGGGGTGCCTCGGTGTGCCAGACCGAAGCGAGGTTGCCCAGCAGGCCGGGCCACTGCCCGAGATCGCGACGGCGGCTCTCGGTCAGTACGTGCAGCGACAGCCCCCGGTTGGGCACCACCTGGTCCATCACCACGCCGTACACGTGCCCCCCGCATTCGACCCAGCGAACTGCACCTGCCTGGGGGCGCGCAATGAACAACCGCCGGTCGGCGCCCTCGGACAGGTCACCGAACGTCTCCAAGCCGATGTTCGTGCCGAGGAACCACGGCGAGCTCGCGGTCGGCCGCAGCACCTGATGTGTCCAGGGGGCGCCGTGGTGGCGAGCCTGCTGCTCGGCGATGACCGTCGTCTTCTGGTCGGGCCCGATGCTCATGATCAGCTGGCGGGGGATCACCTGGCCGGGGCGTCGGAAGCTCCATTTCTGGGTGTACCGGCCCAGCACGATCGCACAGGAACCGTCCCCGAGAGCCGTAGGCAGGGTGCCGGTCGGCCCGGAGAGATCGAGTAGCCGCCGCTGTGCGCCGTCCTCGTTGACGTACCAGAACACCGCGGCACCGATCGGTTCCGTGCGCAGGTTGGCCGGTGCGAACGTGGTGCTCAGCCGGATCACCAGGACCGAAAGGTCACCGGTCTCGCCCCACGGCAGTCCCGTCGTGTTGTCAACCTCATGGGTGTCCCGGGACCGGACGAAGACCCAGCCGGTCTCCCCATCGACGACCAGCAACGGCGCTCGCTCGGTGGGCAGCTCCGTGGTCGACCGGATGATCAGCGCCGGGCTGAGGGCGTGCACCCGCACCGTGGCATCCCGGCGCTCGGCGACCAGCACCAGCTCGTTCGAGACCGCCCACCCGACGATCTGCCCCATGGCGAGCTCGCGGTCCACCTGGCCGGTGCGGGCGTCGATCCGCCGGATCCGGTGTTGGGGGGCCGACGCCGGGCCGGTGACGCACCAGAGGTAGCAGGAGTCGGCGGTCGCGTACGCGTGCAGCACCCCGTCGGCGAGCACGGGGAACGGGGAGACCGGTGCCGCCAGCCGGGGCACATTGAGCGGTGCAGCCAGGCCACCCGGGGTAGGCGCGGCCGGGCCACCCAGGGTGGGCGCGGCCGGGCTGCCCAGGGTGGGCGCGGCCAGCGCGGCGCTGGAGGGCGGCCTGCTCGGCGTGCCGAGCCCGCGTTGCGCCCAGCGGGCGGCTCCGAGGGCGACCACGGTCTTGGGGTCCTGCCAGGTGCGCACCAGTCCGCCGTATGCGGCCCGCAGGTTCTGCTGGACCAGCGGCGTGCGGCTGGCGCCGCCGGTGAGGAAGATGCCGCGCAGGTCACCGGGGGCCCGGCCGCTAGCGGTGATGGTCTCGGACAGCAGCTGGGTCGTCCGCCGGATGTCGTTGCCAATGAGCTCGTCGAGCTCGGCGCGGCTGATGTGCACGTCGACATCGGCGTCCTGGACGTACTGGCTGGCGCTGTCGTAGTCGGACAGCGACTCCTTGGCCCGCCGGGCCTCGGTGAGCAGTGCCGCCCCGGCGGAGAGCCAGCGCCGGTCGACGTTGGAGCTCAGCTGTTCCCACCACTGCGGGGCGAGCCGCTCCAGCTGAGCCCCGAAGTGGGCGTAGACGCGTTCGTCGAAGCTCTCGCCGCCGATCTCGGGGTCCCCGCCGGGCTGGCCGATCACCGTGAACCCCTCGTGGTCGGCGGCGAGGACGGCGGTGTCGAAGGTGCCGCCGCCGAGGTCGTACACCGCGACGCTGTCGCCGCCGCCGAGGCGGTGTTCGTCCGCGTAGTGCACCGCAGCCGCCACCGGTTCCGCAAGCAGCTCGATGTGGCTGCTGGGCAGCGCCAGCCCGGCCGCGCCGCTGAGGACCTGGCACTGCTCCGGGCTCCACGCGACCGGGTGGGTGAGGGTGACGCAGTCCGGCTCGGTGCCGTCGAAGCAGCGGCGGGCCTCGGCGAGAAAGACCTCGAGTAGTGCGGCCAAGGCGTTCTGGACGGTGACCGGGTGCCCGCCGAGCAGCATCGGGCCCCGCCCGACGTAGCGCTTGGGGTTGCGCTCGGCCCGATCCGGGGACCGGCCGACCATCCGCTGCGCCAGCGTGCCCGCCAGCAGCTGACCTGCCTCGTCGAGCAGCACCGTCGAAGGGATCCGGCGCTCCCCCCCGATGTCGAGCAGCTCCACCCGGCCCGCCGTGGCGATCGCCGCCGCCGAGAAACTGGTGCCGAGGTCGACCCCCAGACTCCAGTTGGCCATCTGCGCTCCCCTTCGTTGTGCCTGCCGAGTCGCCCTCAGCGGTGCTTCACGAAGAGAACCGTTTTGTCCAGCGGATCCGTTACTCCCCGAGTGCGCGGGTACTGCCCGCGGCTGACCAGTCGACGTCCTCGATCAAGGTGTAACGCCTTGCCGGACGGTAGCGTCGGGGTGTGACCAGAATCGTCGGGCTGAGTTACTACCCGGTCAAGGGATGCTCCGGTACGCCGGTGAGCGATGCGGTGCTGACGCCCGCAGGTCTCACGCATGACCGCAGTTTCATGGTCATCGGTGCGGACGGGGTGTTCCGCAGCCAGCGCAACACCCCACGGATGGCGCTGATCCGTCCCGAAATCAGCGCCGGTGGCGAGCGGCTCATCCTCCGCGCGCCGGGCGCGAGTGCGCTACGCGTCGATGCGGATCTCGCAGCCGCTCGGCGCACCGTGGAGCTGCACGGCCTGCTGTACCGGGGAATCGACCAAGGCGACGCGGTGGCTGGATGGCTGTCCGACGTGCTCGCCGCGCCGAGCAGGCTGGTGCTGGTGCCACCGGAGCACGACCGCGTGACCCGTGGCCAGACGCCAGGCACCGCGGGCTACGCCGATGGCCATTCCGTGCTCGTCACCGCACTGTCCTCGTTGGACCTGTTGAACGAGCGGCTCGTCGAGCGAGGTAGCGAGCCGGTTCCGATGAACCGCTTCCGCCCCAACATCGTGGTCGACGGCTGGGACGAACCACACCTGGAGGACCGGGCCCGCAGGATCAACGTCGGCGACACCGAGCTGGGCTACGCCAAGCTCGCCATCCGTTGTGTTGTCACGACAGTCGACCAGGAATCCGGCATAAAGACCGGACCAGAACCACTGCGCACCCTCGCCGACTACCGCCGCGCAGCCGAGGGCGGCGTCGCATTCGGCGTCAAGTTCGCCGTCTTACGTCCCGGCAAGCTATCGGTGGGCGACGAAGTGATCGTTACCTCCTGGGGCGAATCCGAGCTTGAGCAGGATTCCATGGACTGGCACGCGCTGTGTACATAAAGATGTGACATGATGTATGCATGAAGCGAACCACCATTGAGATCGACGAGGAACTCCTGGCCAGAGCTAAGCTCGCGCTGCGTCAGAACACGACGCGGGGGACGGTCGAGGAGGCACTGCGGCAGGCGGCGGATCGGGCCGAGAGTGAGCACGCCGAGCGAGCGGGGCGCCAGCTCCGGTATCTGGAGAGCCTGTCCTCCCGGGCAGATCTGGCCGTACTCGCCTCGGAGCAGATGTGGCGCTAGTGGGCTGGGTGCTGGACAAGAGCGCGGCTGCTCGGACTGGTGAACCAGCTGTCGGCAGCCAACTCGCCGAGCTTGCCGGGTCGTTGTTCGTGTGTCCCATTGGTGAGCTCGAACAGCTCTACTCCGCGCGATCTGCCCGCCATTACGAGGAACTGAAAACCGAGCTGCACGCCGGTTTCAAGGTCGTCGCCGCACCGCCCGACATCCTGGATCGTGCGCTGCAGCTGCAGCGCGACCTCGCGCACCACCATGGCATGTGGCACCGCACCCCGATCCCCGACCTACTCATCGCCGAGACGGCGATACACCATCAGCTTGGTGTCGTGCATGTCGACGGCGACTTCGACCGGATCGCCGAGGTCCGGCCGCTCACCAGCCGCCGACTCGGCTGAAGGCACGCTCGCCGGTCAGGGCACGGCGGGCGTAATCCAGCGCCTTGGGATCGACGTCCCCGGCCGCGGCTTGCCACCGGGCCAGCCACTGATCGCGGGCCATCCGGGCGTCCAGGGGACCGAATCGGCTTTCGCGGGTCTTGAGTTCGCTTTTGCGGAGGCTGAGTGGTGCGACGCTTCGGCAGCTGTCGTACTGGCGATCGTCTCGGTCCACCGAGGCACCGCTGCTCGCTCCTGAGCTGCGGCGAGCACTCGCCGGGCACCGTCATAGTCCGGCTCCTGGAACGCACATTCTGCGCGCTCTCAGGTATGCCTCGTCAACACGCTCGCGCAGGCGCTGTTCTTCCGCACGCCGGAGGCCGACTTGCTCTACATGAGCACCTACGATCCAGTGCTGGCCCGCTACAGCCCGAGTCACCTTCTGCTGACAGAGGCGTGTTCTTCCGCATGCGGCGCGGGGCTCGAACGGATGCTCGAGCACGCGCCCGCACGACTGGGTTCTGCTCTGGAAGGTCTCGGCATCGAGGGAGACGTCCGAGCCGCCACCGGATGGCGCTCGCGGCACGCCTTGCGTCGCGTCCGCTCCGACGTAGTCCTCGTATCAGTGCCACCATTTTCCCTTCTGGCCGCTGCCGCGCTCGCACTCGACCGGAACGTGCCACTCGTCCTCGACTACCGCGACCCCTGGAGCGCACGCCACCACCCGCCACCGATCGCCCGAGCGACGCGGGCGATCGAGCGACGCGCCGCAAGACGAGCTGCGGCCGTCGTGTTTGCGGGCGGAGCTGTGCTCGGCGATCTGCTCATCCGACACCTCGGACTCCCGCCACACCGCGTCGTGTCCGTTCCCAACGGCATCGATCCCGGGGACCTCGTGGGCCTGCACCCGATCCAGCCACGCCTCAACCGCGGTGGCCAACCGCTACAGCTGGTCATGAACGGCTACTGGTACGGGCGCAACGGCCCCGGAATCCTGCTCGACGCTCCACTCGACGCTCCTCAGCGCGATCAAAGGGAGTTAGCGCGTTGCGCCCTTCACGCGGCGGTGGCGGTGATGCGGTCGCGGAGGTCGGCGACGCCGGGGCTGGTGTGCAGTGGTGCCAGCGCGGTGTTCAGGACTTGGAGCCGGTCGTAGGCACGGGGGGAGGACAGCGCCGATACGGCGTCGATGGCCTGGTGGCCGACGGTGACCGCGGTGCCGACGTCCCCGGCCAGCGCATGGGATCCGGCGAGATCCGGGAGGTATAGCCCCCGGGGCCGAGCGTAGGCAGGGCCGAAGTGGTCCACCGCGTGGCGCAGTAGCGGCACCGCCCGGCCCGCTGCGCGCGGGTCGCGACCGGTGAGGGCCAGCGTGTAGTGCGCGGCACCCTGACGGGCGGTGAGGCCGGTTTCATCGAGGTACGAGCCCCACGGCGCTCGGTTCGCCGGGTCGATGCGGCTGAAGTGTTCGACGGTCTGGCCCAGGGCATGGTCGCAGGCCACCGCGTCACCCCGGGCACCATAGGCCCGTGCCTGGATGCTCGTCAGAGAGCAAATGGTGGATGCCGATACCGGATACTTACCGGCAGCGACGCCATGACCGATCTGGACCAGATGAAGCGCCTCGTCGGGTCGTCCCAGATGCACTGCCTGGAGCGCCATGTCGTACAAGATATAGACGGTCTGGTCAGCGCCGAGGGGGTGCTCGGCGTGGCGGGTGAGATCCAGCGCGATCATCCACAGCCGCCGGGCGGCGTCGTGCTGCTTGACCTCGAAGCTCATCCAGCCCGCCTGGGTAGCCAGGCGCGCGGTGGCGATCATCAGTCGGGGCCGCAGCTCGGAGTCGACCTGGGCGTCCAGCAGCGGGAGCACCGTGCCCAGCTGCGCCACGGCGGCGTCGCGGACCAGCCCGCTGCCGTGGGCGAAGTCCTGGCGCACGAACTCGGCGGTGGCCTGCTCGATCACGTCCACATCGGCCACCCCGACGTGGCGGAATCCCACGGGGTCGGCTTGGGGCAGCAGGGCCAGGAGCCGGTTGATGTCCAGCCCGGCCACAGCGGCCGCGCCGAGGGCCAGTCCTGCGATGTGCTGTGTGAAGTCCCTGCGGTCCATCCAGTTCTCACCCTTCCGTTCAGTCGCCCTCGCCCGGCTCAGGGTAGCGCCGCTGCCGCGGAAACCGAGCAGTTCAGCGGGAATCCCGAGGACGGTGGCGATCCGGGCGACGATCCGGACGTCGCACAACCAGGTGGAGCCGCGTTCGATCGCGGAGATCCGGGACTGGTCGAGGTCGAGCAGGTTGCCGATGAGACGAGCTATCACCTCACGCTGATCGTCGCGCTGGTGGTCGCCTTTAGGGTTGTGCTGGGCGGCGTCGCAGTGGTCTATGGGTGGCCGTGGTTACGCCGCCACGGGTCCTCTGCCGGATCCGCGAGGCACCGGCGGGACAGAATTTGCCCGGTCGGCACCGGCGGAAGCGCCGGATGACCGGGCTTACTGTTGCGAAACTGCACGTCGTCGCGATGACCGACACCCGCACCATGTAACGGGGTACGGGAGGGTCGTCCTGGTGGCTGATAGCCCTGACCTTGTGATCGTCATGCGGCTGCTCGACCACGCCAAGCTGCGTGCTTGGGCTCAACCGGTACATGCCATCCACCCTGGTGGACCTCGTCCTCAACGCGACGCCGGGCGCGATGGTGCTGCCTCTGACGTTCATGGTGTCAAACTTGGCGCAGCGCTGGCCCAGAGCAGTGAGATGGGCAGCGCCATGAGTCGGTCTCCGAAGGGCAGTGGACGTGTCCCGGTGAAGAACACCACGCCTGCGGTGAAGTGGGCGCCGATCCGGTCTCGTAGGGTCGTGAGGTGCCGGAAGTCCTCGCTTCGTACGGTTGTGGCGGCTTTTACCTCTACCCCGACCACTCGACCGGCCGGTGTTTCCAGCACGCAGTCCACTTCCCGGCCGTCGCGGTCCTGGAAATGGAACATGCCGACCTCGATGTCGGTGGTGGTTTGCAGTTTGGTCAGTTCGTTGACCACGAAAGTCTCCAGTAGCGACCCGGCAGCCGGGTTGCCCGGCCTGGCCAACGCGTCGGCGCTCTGCTCCAGCAGCCACGCGGCGAGGCCGGTGTCGGTGAGATGGATCTTCGGTCGGTGCTTGACTCTCGCGGTCAGGTTCCGGGACCAGGCGGGCAGGCGGTGTAGCAAGAAGGCCGTTTCCAGCAGGGGGAGGTAGTTGCGGACTGTGGCGTCGTCGATGCCGAGGTCGCGGGCGAGTGCCGCCGTGTTCAGCTCTTGGGCGGTGAGCGCGGCGAGCAGTCGGAACATCCGGGGTAGCAGTTCGATGTTGCGGATCCGGGCGATGTCGAGGACCTCCCGTTGAGTCACGGTCGTGAGGTAGCTGCGGAACCAGATCGTCCGGGACCGCGCTGAACGGCGGGCCACGACCTCCGGAAACCCGCCGATGCAGGCGAGCCGCAGGTACTCGTGTCGCGTCAGCTCGGCAGGCGTTGCCTGCAGCAGCGTGTCCGGTTCGTCGAACACCCGGTCGAGGAAGTCCGGCGACGTCCCCACTCGCTCGGCGACCGAGAACGGCCAGAGTTCGATCAACGCGGCCCGGCCCGCGAGGGACTCCGACAACGTGGGTACCGTCAGGAAGCGCGTCGACCCGGACAGGATGAACGTGCCCGGTTGGGGGTCGTGGTCCACCGCTGCTTTGATGGCGAGAACGAGTTCGTTCCCGGCCCGTTGGATCTCGTCGATGAACAACGGCCGGACAGCGGCTTGCAGGAAGCCTCCGGGGTCCTGCCGGGCTGCCGCGCGCTGGTCCGCGTCGTCGAGCGTCACGAAGGTGCCCCCGAGCCTGGCGTGCAGCTGGCGCAGCAACGTCGTCTTGCCAGCCTGTCGAGGACCGTTGACGATGGTGACCCTGAAGTCCCGAACGCACTCCTCGACCAGCGTTGTCGCGTGCCGTTTGATCAACTGAGCTGGGTGTTCGGCCTCCGTCACGAGGTGATTCTAGCGCTTGATCTCCCGGGATTTTCGCTTTTCGCGGGTCCTGAGTTCGCTTTTCGCGGATGCTGAGTTCGCTTTTCGCGGGTCGCTTGACACCCGCGCAACCAAGATCTCCGCCCACGCAGCTGCTGCGCCGGGTGCTGCAGATGGGTGCTTCGGCGGGCGCGGTGGCGGCGGGACTGTCGGTAACAGGAGCTACGGTGAGCGTGACTCGAAGGGAGTTCGCAGTGTCTTACCAGCCGGTCGTTGCCGCGGCACTGAGTGGTGCGACGCTTCGGCAGCTGTCGTACTGGCGATCGTCTCGGTCCACCGAGGCGCCGCTGCTCGCTCCTGAGCTGCATAAGCCGAGGTCGCGGGTGTCGTACTCCTTTCGCGACGTCGTGGCGCTTCGAACGTTCGTCTACCTGCGGTCACGGAAGGTGCCGCTACAGCGGGTGCGCAAGGCGGTCCGGAGCCTGCGGGATATGGGGCGACCGAGCGGCTCTTCGAGCTTGGCCGGGATGCGTAGTCAAAGGATCACTCTTCGTCGCCGTCGGCTGGTGCTGCCGGTAGCCACAGCAGGGTGCCGTCCCCCGCCGCGGCCCGGTTCCCGGCCCCCCGGGTGC
>JBQTGW010000421.1:0-5246 GCA_052390495.1 Pseudonocardiales bacterium | reverse complement strand
AGGCTAGTCCTCCTTCGGGGCACGTCCGGTGGCAATGCGCCAAGCTCGCCTCGGCTGGGAGCAGTTCCACAAGTTGTCCACAGGTCGCGTGCGTGGCTCATCGATGTCGGACGCGCGTGAGACGATCTGGATCTGATCGAGGAGGAGAGTGCTCGTGCCGGGTGTTCGGTTGGAGTGGGACGACAAGACGGCTGACGTGCCGCGACTGCGGTTGCCGCTGCAGGTCGTCGAAACGGTCAACGCGTCACGCGCCGACCGCGGCACACTCTCGTACGACCGCAAGCCCGACGACGGTTGGCGCAACAAGCTGATCTGGGGTGACAACCTCCACGTGCTGGCCTCCCTGGCCGACGAGCTGGCCGGCCAAGTCGACCTGATCTACATCGACCCACCGTTCGACTCGCGGCAGGACTACAAGGTCCGCATCGCCGTCGGTGACGGCAGTGAGGGCGCCGACCAGGATCTGGCCAAGCTCTCGTCCGTGCTGGAGGAGAAGGCGTATCGCGACACCTGGGGCAAGGGCGTCGAGAGCTACCTGCAAATGCTCTACAAGCGTCTCGTACTGCTCCGGGAACTGCTCTCCGACCGCGGCTCGCTGTTCCTGCACCTCGCCCCCAACGTCAGCCACCTGGCACGCGTTCTGCTCGACGAGATCTTCGGCGCCAACAACTTCCGCGCCGAAATCATCTGGCAGCGGGTGACAGCTCACTCGGATACGAAAGACTTTGGCACGATCCACGACTCTATTTTGTGCTTTTCGAAATCCGAGAAGCACCTGTGGAATCCGCAGTTCCGTCCATACGACGAAAGCTACCTAAAATCCCACTACGGACAGCTCGACGACCAAGGACGTCGCTACCGTTTGAGCGACTTGAGTAGCCCAAATCCTCGTCCCAATCTTCGCTACAACTGGAAGGGTCACGACGCGCCGGCTAATGGTTGGCGCTACTCGATCGACACAATGCAAGACCTCGAGAACCGCGGCCTCATCTGGTACCCGAAAGAAAAGTCGAAGCGCCCTTGGCGGAAGCGATTTCTGGACGAGATGCCAGGTGTACCGCTTGGCGACGTCTGGGATGACATCTTTCCAGTCAATCCTCAGGCAAAGGAACGACTGGGGTACGATACACAGAAGCCGGAGGGGTTGCTCGAGCGGATCATCAAGTCGTCCTCTGACGAGGGTTCGATCGTGCTGGACTGCTTCGTGGGCAGCGGCACCACCGCAACAGCCGCCGAGCGGCTGAAGCGGCGGTGGGTGGCGGTTGATATCGGGCGCTTCGCGATCCACACGACGCGCAAGCGGCTGCTCGACATCCCACAGTGCGCGCCGTTCGTCGTAGCCAACCTGGGTCGCTATGAGCGGCAGGCATGGCAGGATTCCACCACCGGGCCGCAGGTGCAGGCGTATCTCGATTTCGTGGTGCAGCTCTACGACGCATCGCCAACGACGGAGTTCCAGCACTTGCACGGCATTAAGGGGCGGCGCGCGGTGCACGTCGGGGCGGTCGATGCTGCGGTGAGCTTCTCGGAGATCAAGAAGTCGTTGGACGAGGCAGCTGCGGCGGGCCATCCCGGGTTGGACGTGCTGGGCTGGGAGTTTGAGATGGGGCTGCACGAACTGGTGCAGGATGAGGCGCGGGCCCGCGGAGTCGACCTTCAATTACGCCGGATTCCGCGCGAGGTGATGGATCAGCGGGCTGTGGATTCCGGCGAGGTGGTGTTCCATGAACTCGCCTATCTCGAAGTGGCGACCACCGTACGAAAGAAGAATCTCACCGTGACGCTCACCGACTTCGTGCTGCCGAACCCGGACCTGGTGCCGATCTCAGTGCGCAGCAAGATCAGTGGTTGGGCGGACTACGTGGACTACTGGGCCGTCGACTTCACCTATGGTGCCGGAGGTCACGGCGACACTTTCCACAACCAGTGGCAGTCCTACCGGACCCGAGCGGATCGGAAGCTGGAGCGAAGCGCTACGAACGACTACGACGAGCCAGGAAACTACACGGTCCTGGTCAAGGTCGTGGACATCTTCGGGAACGATACCACCACTGCTGTGGAGTTATCGGTGAAGTGAATGATCCATATACGGTACCCGTGAGCCGCCCAGAGAGCGTCGCTCCTCTGGTTGCGGGCATCCGCGAACATGTCGATGCGTGGCGCCGCGCTAACTATCCTGGATCGACGACGACGTCGCGCCGCCTACTCGAACACTGGTTTCTCGATGAGCACCAGACACCCGAAGGCCAGCCGTTCCAGTACTTCTTCGCGCAACGCGAGGCTGCCGAGACCGTCATCTACCTCTACGAGGTCGCTCGGCAACGAACGCTAGCCAGCATGGTGGCGCAGTTCGCATCCCGGCCGGTGGCAGTGGAACCGCAGCGGTACCCCCGGTATGTCGTCAAGGCCGCCACGGGTTCCGGGAAGACGAAGGTGATGAGCCTGTTGATCGCCTGGTCCTATTTTCACCGGCTGCGTGAGGCGGCGTCCGAGCTGGCGATGGACTCGCTGGTCGTCGCGCCCAACCTCATCGTATTCGAGCGGCTCCGCGCCGACTTCGAGCACGGCGCGATCTTCCGTGACGATCCCGTTGTGCCGCCGGAGTGGCGCGGCGACTTCGACCTCGCCGTCTGCTTACGTGACGAGCCCATACCTGCGGCGGCGCCTGGGGTGCTGGTACTAAGCAACATTCAGGCGCTCTACGAACGCCCTGATCCGAAGCCTGCCAACGCCGTCGAGGCTCTGCTCGGCGCCCCACCACCGCGCAACTCGACTGCTGTCGAGCCGGTGCTCACCCGGCTGGCCCGGCGGGGCCGGGTGCTGGTGGTCAACGATGAAGCGCACCATCTGCACGACGCGATCCGGCGAGACACCAACGAACCGCTGACGATCTGGCAGACGCTGTATCGACTGCATGAGCTGACGGACGGTGGCATCACCGCGCAGCTCGACTTCTCCGCGACGCCCCGCGGCCAGGACGGTCGACTCTTCGACGACGTGGTGGTCGACTACCCGCTCTCGCAGGCGATCGACGACGGCATCGTCAAACGTCCATCATTGGAGAGCTCGCGGGTGGGCATGACAGCACGAGTGACGACGCCGCAGTGCGCTATCGCCAGCGGATCGGCGCCGGGGTGGCCAAGTGGAGGGAGTCCCGGGACACGCTCACTCCCGCCGGCCGCAAGCCACTGCTGTTCGTCATGGCCGAGGACACGAGGTCCGCCGACCAGATCGCGGCTCACCTGGAGACACTGCCCGACCTCGCTGACCGGGTCCTGACCATCCACGTCAACATGGCGGGCCCCAACCGCGGCGAGATCGCGAGAACAGATCTGGAAAAGGCGCGGACCGCGGCACGCGAGGTGGACCGCGACGACAACCCGTACTGCGCCATAGTCAGCGTGCTGATGCTCCGCGAGGGGTGGGACGTCCGCAACGTCAGCGTCATCGTGCCGCTGCGTCCTTATACGGCGGAGGCGAAAATCCTTCCGGAGCAGACACTCGGCCGGGGGCTGCGCCGGATGACCCCACCCGGGTCAGGCGTGGATGAACAGCTGGTCGTGATCGAGCACGAGGCGTTCGCCAGCCGTGGGACACCGCGCTGAACGACGAGGGTCTTCAGGTGGAGCGTCGAGCCGCGGACGAGGTGCATCCCGAAGTATCGGTGATCGCGGCGGAACCAGATCGGCTGCGGTACGACATCGAGATTCCGCAGCTCTCCCGGGTTCTACACCGCAGCGCTGCCGAGCTTGTCTCGCTGCGATCCGAGGACGTCCCTGCCCGCCAAATTCCGCTCGCTGAGGAGCTACGCAGCGAGACCATTGACTACACCGGTCGGGACCTACGTTCCGGGGAGATCATCGATCGCGCCGAGTACGAGTTCCCCACCGCCGACCAGCCCGAACCGGTTATCGCATGGTTCGCCAACGAACTTGCCCGCCAGACCCGGGTGGTCGGGCAGTTCGCCCTCCTCGCCGCCCTGGTGAAGGGGTACCTTGAACGCCGCGCCTTCGGTGGCCCGATCGACGTCGGGGACCCGCTGGTGCTCCAAGCGCTCCGCGAGCCGGCGGCCAGGGAAACAGTCCTACAAGTACTCGCCCATGCGATCAACGATCGGACGTTGGCTGCCGGAACCGCCACCACAGAACCCAAACCGTTGCTGCTGTCGTGGACGAGGCCGTTCCTCTGGAGCAAGCAGACCGCCACCGTCAAGAAATCCGTGTTCTCGGCTCAGCCCTGTGACAGTGGCTTCGAGATGCAGTTCTGCGGGTTCCTCGAACGCTGCGACGACGTCGCCGCGTTCGCCAAGCTCGCCCGCGAAGTGCGCTTCTCGCTGGAGTACCGGAGAGACGGAGGACATCTCGCCTATTACTACCCTGACTTCGCGGTCCGCCTGACCGGCGGAAGCTGCCTGATCGTCGAAACCAAAGGATTGGTGGACCTCGACGTGCCGCGCAAGGATGCCCGAGCCGTGCTGTGGGCCGGCGACGCGAGCGCGACAAGCGGAGTGCAATGGTCCTACCTGCGCGTCGACGAGGATCTTTTCGGCCGCTACGCCGCAGAGCTGCGGACCGTCCGTCAGCTCGTCGACCTAGTTTTCGAGACGCGGCGCCAAGGCTAATTGCAGTCCCTCCCCGCCCCACGTCGACGCACACGGGAAGAGATTATCACGTTGATGGACGAGATCAGCGGACAGATGGAGGGTGTCACCGGGATTGACGAGGAGCTATCTCGCTTCCGGGACGATCCCCGTGGCTGACCGCTTTGTCGTCGACACCTCCGTCTTTCTCCGGTGGTACGTCCCCCAGATCGGCTTCGAACACGCCCGCGAGGCAGGGCAACGGCAAGGTCGCTTAGCGTTCAGTGATCGTTACTTGAGGTAGTTTTCCTATGCGGCGCGGGCCCACTACCACACCAATATCACTGAATGTGTTGGACTAGTAACGTTAGATGGTAGTACTACCGCACAGTAAGACCGCATCTGGACTCCTCGCCCAGCACAGGCTCTCGCCGAGCGCCATTCGGAGCCGAATCGCAGTTTTGGGGTGCCCAGAACCGCCATTCGGAGCCGAATGGCTGGGTGAGGTACCCCGTGGACCGTTGTTCGGAGCCGAAGTGGGGTCCACGGGGCCGACGGGTCGGGCGATGATCATCTGCTGAGGGCAGGAGCATCCGTAAGGATGAGTCGTGGAGTGTCAGTGACCACTTAACGTCGCTACAGGTGACGCTGAGCGAACATGACGTTG
>JBQTGW010000420.1:0-3192 GCA_052390495.1 Pseudonocardiales bacterium | reverse complement strand
GGGCAACAACGCTTTCAGAGGCTTGCCGATCGCCCATGGCAAAATCAGCTAGGTGCTGATCGGGATGCTTGGACCACTCGAGGTTCGCACGGACGACGGCGTCTACGCCGACGTGCCGGGCGCCCGGTTGCGCGCGCTGTTGATCGCCCTCGCGCTCGAACCTGGTCGCGTGGTCCAGAAGGCGACGCTGGTCGACTGGATTTGGGGTGAGCGCCCGCCCTCCGACGCGGCGAATGCCGTGCAGCGCTTGGTTTCCCGGTTGCGGAAGGCGCTGCCGGAAGGGTTGGTCCAGGGGCAGACGGACGGTTACCGGTTGACGGCAGAACCCGACGCTGTCGATGCCGTGCGGTTCGAACGCCTGGTCGGTCAGGCGCGTGGTGGTGAGGATCCGCGGCGGGCGACGCTGCTGCGTGAGGCCCTTGGATTGTGGCGTGGTGCGGCCATGCAGGACGTCGGTGTGCAGGACAGTGCGGCATTCGACGCGGCGGTCGCCCGGCTCGAGGGGCTGCGCCTAGCCGCGATGGAGGATCTGTTCGAGGCCGAGATCCGCCTGGGCGGCGGTGCCGAGCTGGTCATGGAACTGACCGACCTGGTGGCCGCGCATCCGGTGCGAGAACGGCTTGTCGCTGCGCTGATGCGTGCCCTCGCCGTGGCCGGTCGCGACACCGAGGCGCTGCTGGTGTACCAGGGCACGAGAGAAGCCCTGGCCGACGCGCTGGGCGTGGACCCCGCACCGGAACTGTCCGCACTGCACGTCGCGCTGCTGCGGGGCGAGGTGGGACGGCGGGAGGAAAACCGGAAGACCAACCTGCGCGCCGAGCTGACCAGCTTCGTCGGCAAGGACGCTGATGTCGCCGCGGTCCGCGAACTCATCGCCGAACATCGGCTCACCACCCTGATCGGGCCGGGCGGCTCGGGGAAGACCAGGCTGGCCACGGAAACCGCGCGCACACTGCTCGGCGACCTGCCGGACGGGGCCTGGCTGGTCGAGCTCGCCGCCGTCGGCGCCGACGGTGACGTGGCGCAGGCGGCGCTCTCCGGGTTCGGCCTGCGGGATGCTCTGCTCGGCGAGGCACCGAACATGGAGCCGGCGGAGCGGCTCATCGCCGCGATCCGCGAGCGGGAGGTGCTGCTGATCCTGGACAACTGTGAGCACGTGATCGAGTCGGCGGCGGCGCTGGCCCATCGAGTGCTCGGGGAGTGCCGGCGGCTGCGGATCCTGGCGACGAGCCGGGAACCGCTCGGCATCACCGGTGAGGCGCTGTGGCCGGTCGCGCCGCTGGCCTTACCGGAGGGGGACGCCGGCCCAGGCGAGATCGAGTCCTCTCCAGCCGTCCAGTTGCTGCGGGACCGGGCGAGCGCGGTGCGCAAGGATCTCGCGGTCGACGCCCACACGTTGTCGACGATGGCGCGCATCTGCCGGGCGCTGGACGGGATGCCGCTGGTGATCGAACTGGCCGCCACCAGGTTGCGCACCCTGTCCCTCGATCAGCTCGCCCACCGGCTCGACGACCGGTTCCGCCTGCTGACCGGCGGCAGCCGCACCGCGCTGCCCCGGCACAGAACGCTGCGCGCGATGGTCGACTGGAGCTGGGAGCTGCTGACCGACGCCGAACGGACGGTCCTGCGCAGGCTCTCGGTGTTCTCGGGTGGGGCGAGCCTGGAAGCGGCCGAGCAGGTCTGCGCCGGCGACGCGGTCGAGCAGGAGCAGGTGCTCGAGTTGCTCACCGCGCTGGCCGAGAAGTCGCTGCTGGTCGCCGCGGGCGACGGCGCACCGCGCTACCGGATGCTCGGCACGATCAAGGAGTACGCCGAGCAGCGTCTCGCGGCGGCGGGGGAATCGGACCTGGCGCGCCACGCGCACCTCGCGTACTTCACCGAACTCGCCGAAACCGCGGACCCACATCTTCGCCGCGCTGAGCAATTGGAATGGCTCGCCACACTCAAGGTCGAGCACGACAACATCAGTGCCGCCATGCGCGGCGCGCTCGCGGCCGGTGAGGCGCAGGGGGCGATGCGGCTCGCGGCGGCCGCTGGCTGGTACTGGTGGTTCGGCGGGCACAGGGCCGAGCTCAGTGAGCTGGTCATGGCGGCGACTGACACGCCCGGCGAGGTGACCGATGAGATCCGGGCCAAGGTGTACACGTTTGCCGCAGGTTTCCTGAGCGCCGGGCTCAGGGACCAGTACAACGCGGCGGAGTGGATCCACAGGGCGTACGAGATCAGCCAGCGTGTCCAGAGCCGTCACCCGCTGCTGAGGTTGGTCGCCCCCTTGGAACGCATGTTGCAGGCGCCGGACGCCCTCGCGCTCGCGTGGGAACCGCTGCTCACCGACGAGGACCCCTGGCTACGTGCCCTTGCCCGGCTGCACCGAGGCAAGCAACAGATCATGGACGGCCGGGACGGGCGGGATGCGGACGCGGATCTCGAGCTGGCGATCACCGAGTTTCGCGAGCTCGGCGAACGGTGGGGGATTTCGTTCGCCCTGACCGAGTTGGCGGATCGAATCGCCGTGCGCGGCCAGTTCGCCGGTGCGTGCGAGCACTACGAACACGCGATCGCTATCGTCACCGAGGTTGGTGCCATCGACGATGTCGTACCGCTGCGGTCGCGGCAGGCCCAGTTGTACTGGCTGTTGGGAGACGAGGAGTCCAGCGCGGCCGCCATGGCGGAGGCACAGCGATACGCGGAACGGGTCGCTTGGCCGGATGCGCTGGCCCAGCTGGCGCTGTCGAAGGCGGAGCTCGCGCGCTGGAGCGGCGACGCCGAGCAGGCACACCGGCAACTCGGCGTCGCGACAGCGATGCTGGGTAAGGACGCCGAGCTGGCGAACATCCGCGCGGGGATACAAGACCTGCTCGGCTACCTTGCCGTGGGTCTCGACGAGGCCCGGGAACACCGCGTCGCGGCCTTCCAGGCGGTGTCCGAGGCGGGGGGCGCACCCCAGATCGCGCAGGTACTTGTCGGGATCGCGGACCTGGCGCTGCGTCAGGAACAGTTCGAGCAGGCAGCCCGGCTGCTGGCGGCGAGCACAAGCGTGCGCGGCCTGCAGGATCGTTCCCAACCGGATGTGGCCAGGATCGAGCAGGCCACACGAAGTCGCGCGCCTCTCAGAGCAGGGAAACAGGGACGCCTGAATTTGGGGCAGACATGAAACAACCAGCAGGATGGGGGGCGGGACCGGGACGGGCA
>JBQTGW010000419.1:0-35182 GCA_052390495.1 Pseudonocardiales bacterium | reverse complement strand
CCCGGGTAGTGGCGACGTGGCGGGCCATCCGGGTCAGCTCGGCCGCGTCGGCACCGGGCCGGGCCGCCAGTGCGTCTGCCAGCGGGATGAGCTGTCTGCGGGTTCGGACCGAGCTGAGCTGGGCCATCGCGGTGATGGTGTGGTGGGCCAGTTGCAGGCCGTTGCGTTCCCCGGCTTTGACGTGGATGGTGGCCAGCACGGCACCGGACAGCGCGCGGCTGATCTGTTTACTGGCTGGCCAGCGGCGTACTGACGCGGTGGCCAGTTCCTCGGCGGCGTCGAGGTGTCCCCGGGCCAGCTCCAGGCGCGCGGCGGGGCGGTCCATGTCGCCGAAGGGGTCAGTGCGGGTGGGTGTCCACAGCTCCCGACCCTGCGCCAGGTGAGTGACGGCGGCCGGAAAGTTCCCAAGGCGGGCAAGAGCGATCGCGGATTCCTCCAGGATGCACGCCTCCGTGGCGGCTCGTCCGAGTGTGCCGATCACCACCGCGCGCTCATCATCCAGCGGAATGTCCCACGCCTTGACCTGGGCGCACTGCAGCATCTTCAGCCCGTCATCCGGGTAGCCGTGCTCCACGCTGGCTAACCCGGCATAACTCAGAGCAGTAGCCTGCAGGTAGGCGTCCCCGGCTTCGGTGGCCAGCTCCAGGGTGCGGGCGTAGTGGTACAGGGCACGGCGGTAGAGCCCGGCCTCGAATGCCGTCCATCCCGCCTCAATGTGCAGCTCGGCCACCGCGACCAGCAGGTCCCGCCGCACCGGTTCGGGACCACGCACGTCCAGCAGCAGGGTGGCCCATGCGGCGGCTGCGCTGACCACCTCCGGGTCGGGATCGTGGGTGTCGCCGGCGCCGAGGCGCCGGGTCAGATCCCGCACCTGGATCACGTGGACACTGCTGAGCTGGGAGGGCAGTGGCATCGGGGGCGGGCCGGGTAGCTCGGCGAGCAGCTCGCCCAGCTTTGTGACCGGGGCGCCCACCATGGCGGCCCCACCCAGCGCGATCAGGTGGCGGCGGAGCATCTCCGCGCTCGCCCCCTTCGGGGTCTCGGCGACAGTGACCCCCTCAGGGTAGGCGCGGTCAGGTCCGTGGTACCTGCCGTCGGGCCCCCACCAGGACAGGCCCATCCGCTCGGGCGGGATACCCAGACCGGTGGCGATGCGCACCAGCACGTCATAGGACATCACGTGGCGGCCGGCGATGATCTCGCAGACTTCGGACTGGGACTGCCCGGTGCACCCGGCGATCTGCCGCTGGCTGACTCCCGCGTCGTCCCGCAGTGCCCGATAGATCCCGCCGACGTCACGGGTGGCCAGGACGGGGTGCACAGCGGGCCGCTCATACCACTCGGGTCCGACGAGCGGCCCGGCGCCAGGCTCGCGCTCGTGCGCACCCACCCGCTTGCCGTCCCCAGATTCGGCGATCTCGTCGTCGTGTTCGTCGCTCACTGTCCCCACCCGCCTTCCCCTCGGTGTTTGTGACGAGGCGCACAGTAGCGCCCACCCGTGGCGCCACTACATGCTGTGGCGGCGTGACGGTTGTGTTGCCCCCAACCGCCAGATAGCCCTGAGCGCCGACCCCGGCCGACTGCGCCGCGTCCACCCAGATCTCGAGATCGAGCTGCTCTGACCAGCCGACCACCCCGGCGCGCCCACTTCTACCTGATCGACCTGTCCTGGGAACTTTCACAAAATCTGTGAAATCCCTATGGGTTGTGGCTCTCCCTGGTCAATCGCACACCGATCGCGGCACGCGAGCGCACCCCCAGCTTGACGAAAATCCGAGACAGGTGGGCTTCCACCGTCTTCTGGCTAATAAACAGGGTATGAGCGATCTCCCGATTGCTCATACCCATGGCAGCCAGCTCAGCGATCCGTCGTTCCGACCCGCTCAACATGCCCGACCGGTCGATGGAGGGGCGGCCTGGTGGGGTGGATGGCTCATCACTCAGGGGTCGCGAGCCGATCCGTGACGGTGGACAGCTCGGCTCGGATTGCCGCGGCGGCATCGACGTTGCCGAGTTCTTCCTCGGTTCGGGCGAGATCGTCCAGCCCCGCTCGCAAACCTCTCTGAGCTGGTTCAGTGCCGAGTTGCTCGGCGAGGCGGCGGAAGATGTCGAGGGCTTGCTGGTGGTGGGTGCGGGCGGTGGTGGGGTCGCCGAGGTCGCGGGTCACGCGGCCGAGCTGGTTGAGGCTCCAGGCGAGGTCGCTGAGGGCTTGGGGGGTGCCGAGCTGGTCGGCGAGGCGGCGGGTGATGTTGAGGGCCTGCTGGTAGTGGGTGCGGGCGGTGATGGGGTCGTCGAGGTCGCGGGCGGTGTCGCCGAGCCGTTCGAGGCTGTAGGAGAACTCGCGGAGGGCTTGGGGGGTGCCGAGTTGCTCGGCGAGGTGGCGGGTGATGTCGATGGCTTGCTGGTAGTGGGTGCGGGCGGTGGCGGGGTCACTCAGGTCAGCGGCGACGTCGCCGAGCTGGTTGAGGCTCCAGGCGAGATCGCGCTGGGCCTCGGGGTCCTGAGGTGTTACCCGCTGCGCGGTCAGCGCCGCCAACTCCGCTGCGTACCCTCCTGCCAGTTCGAGCTCGTCGATGGTTCTGGCCAGCTCTACGCCGGAATTCAGCAGCCGTTCTCGGGTCCGGGGATCGACGTTGTCCAGGGTGAGGCCCTCCTGCACCAGATGCAGGGCACCAGCGGGATCTCCTGTGGCGTAGTACCCGTCGGACTGGGCCAGCAGCAGTACCGCAGCCAGCTGGATCTCGCCCCGGGCTGTGGCGCGGCGCACTGCGCGCGACACCCGTTCGCGAGCTGGACCAGCTAGTTCAGCCACCGGCATCGCCAGCAGCGCCTGAGCCTCCTCGGCCAGTTTGGGGTCGGATGAGTCGTAGCCAAGTCTCTGGGACGAGTGCCCTCCCTGGGGCGAATACCTTCCCTGGCGCGGCTCGCTGTCGTTGCGCGGTTGCGTGCTGCTGGGTGTGGCTATCGGTTGGGCGGCCAGTTCGATGAGTAGGTCGCGGACTGACCAGAGATCCGGGCTCTGGCGCTGGGCCAGTACTTTCACGGCCTGAGGAGCCGCGATCACCAAGCCGCCCAGCTGGGTGCGCAGGACGTCGCGGCGGTGGTTCATGGTGAGCAGAAATACCCGCCACGCCGCCAGCCAGTCGTCGTCGGCCAGCCGGGATGGTGCCACCCAGGTGCAACCGGGTGGTGTGGCGCCGCGGGTTTCCAGCTCGTCGAGCAGGCTGGCCAGCTCGGCGGGTGTGGTGGGTTCAAGGACCGTCAGGGGGTGCGCGTGCAGTCGGCGGTTCGCGCGCACCCGGTCCCGCAGTACGCGCTGGGTGGCCAGGTCGTCGGTGAGGATGAAAGCGAGCCAGAAAGCGTTCGCCCGGTCCAGGTGGCGGCGCAGCCAGGTCCAGGCCCGTTCCCCTTCGGGGGTGAGGAACTCCGGGTCAGCCACTGTGACATCGTCAACCACTGTGACATCGTCAACCACTGGCGACATCGTTGTATAGCAGCGGGTGCACGTCGTACCAGACCTCGCCGTTCTGGTATCCGAGCACGAAGTGCTGGTCGAGCAGGGAGGCGACCACGTCCCAGCCGTGCTGGGTGGCCAGCGGGAGTTCGTGGTTGTCGGCGACCCGGCGCAGCATGGCGCGCTGGTCGTCGGCCAGCGGCAGCATGCCGTTGCGCACCTGCTCGATCGCGGTCGTCACGGTCGCGGCGTCCACCGGGAGCGACTCGGCCTGGGTCACCACCTCCATCACCAGCCCCAGCAGGATGCGCAGGTGCCCGCCGGAGGCCAGGACCAGCCGGTCGGCGTCACCGTTGTCGAGTAGCCGATCAAGTTTGCCGTCCGGGGCTCGCTGCAGGAGCACCTGCCGGGCGGCGGCGACACCGTCGGCGTTGGGCTTGCGCTCGCGGTTGGTGACCCGGAGGTTGGTGACCCGGCGCAGCGCCTTCGCGGCGGAGATCGGCACATACATCGGCAGGGTGAAGACGGTCCGGCAATCGGCCAGCCGGAGGTTGTCGTAGTCCTTGTCGAACAAGTTCACCAGCGCCCGGCGCACCTGCTGGAACTTCTCGCTGTCCACCGCGCGGTTGTGGTCCAGCGAGTCGACAATAACGATCAGCCCCTTCCATTCGCCGTTGGTCCAGCGGGCGCGCATCTCCGCCACCAGGTCGGCGACGATCCCGTTGGCCTGTTCGACCAGCTCGCTGAGCCGGCCTCGGAGGAACTCACGCAACTGCACGACGAAGGCGGTGTCGCGGCGCAGCTCCGCTTTGAGTGTCGCCGTGGTGGTCAGCACCCCGGCGCTCACCCCGGCGCTGACGTCGGTGCCGGTGACCTGCATCCGGGGCGTCAGTCCGGTCAGCCACTGGCCCAACCTTGACCAGCCCCGCGACGTCGCGGCGTCGCCCTTGGCGATGAGGTCGTACTCGACGGCCTGGTCGGAGATCGCGCCCACCAGGAAGAGCAGCACGTCGACGATGTTGAGCGGCTCGTGCATGTTCAGATAGTCCTCAGCGCTGAACATGACCACCGCGAAACCGCGTCGTTGCAGGTCCTGGCGCAGCCGCAGCAGCTGCACAGTCTTGCCCGACCCCCGCAGTCCGGTGAGGAAGAACGCCTCCCCGGGGGTCGTCATCGTGATCGTGCGGCCCAGCAGCTTTACCGCGTCGGGTCCCATCACCTGGCCCGGCAGCTGCTCCAGCGGCACGTACAGCGGCGACGTCGGTGGCACGGCCTGCTTGGTGAGGTTGCGGTAGAGCTCGGTGAGGAACTCCTCGTCCTCGTCGGTCATGACGGGAAGACTACGAGGTTGCAGGCGTTAGCCACATTATGAGCGACGTTCCGACCATGATCCTGAACAACGGTGTGCGGATTCCCCAGCTCGGTTTCGGTACTTTCCTGGTGCCGTCGGCCGATGCCGAGCAGGTGGTGTCCGCCGCGCTGGAGGCTGGGTACCGCAGTATCGACACCGCGGCCGCCTACGGTAACGAGGAGGGCGTCGGGCGGGCGATCGCGACGTCGGGGCTGCCCCGCGAAGAGATCTTCGTGACCACCAAGGTGTGGAACTCCGACCACGGCTACGACGAGGCACTGCGCGCGTTCGACCGCAGCGCGCAGCGTCTGGGCCTGGGCACTGTGGATCTCTACCTCATCCACTGGCCGGTGCCCATCGTGGACCGCTACCTCGAGACGTGGCGAGCGCTGGAGAAGCTGGCCGCTGACGGCCGGGTGCGCACGATCGGGGTATCCAACTTCACGACCGAGCAGCTGCGACGCCTGCTCGCCGAAACCGGCACCGTGCCCGCGGTCAACCAGATCGAGCTGCATCCGCACTTGCCGCAGACCGAGCTGCGGGCGCTGCACGCCGAGCACGACATCATCACCGAGGCGTGGAGCCCACTCGCGCAGGGTCAGGTGCTCTCCGACCCCACCGTTACCCGGCTCGCCGAGCGGCACGGCGTCACCCCGGCGCAGGTGGTGCTGCGCTGGCATCTGCAACTCGACAACATCGTGATCCCCAAGTCGGTGACGCCGACGCGGATCCGGGAGAACATCGACCTGTTCGGCTTCGAGCTCTCCGCCGACGATCTCGCCGCGATCGCCGCCCTGGAGACCGGCCAGCGCATCGGCCCCGACCCCGCCGAATTCAACCTGCGCTGACTCTACTGTCCGTCGAACAGGGTCGGGTCGCCCCAGATGTACGGTTCGCACACCCATACACCTTCCACATCGGTATCCCGTGGGAATCCCTCGTCGCTGGTCATCAGGACATCGGCGCCTGCCATGATCGCGTGCGCGAGGTGGATAGCATCGTAGTTCTTCATCCCGTGGCGCAGCGCAAGATTCCGCGCCTTGAGCGCCACGGCTCGGGTGAACTCCACCGGTGTGTGACGGGGATTATCGAGCAGGTCAAGCATGCGCTGTTCGAGGTCTTCGTCGACCGGACCCTTGCGCGATTGACCTCGACACTCGACCAGCAGCAGCGGCGAGATAACCAGCTCCGCCTGTCCCGCGTCGATGGCCTGGATGACCCGACCGATGGTCTCGACCTTCTCGCCGATAATGAATCGACAGAGCGTGTTCGAGTCGAGGTAGATCGCGTCAGGTGCGTCAGGGCGTGCCACGCAGCCCCTCCAGGTACTCTCTGACCTCAGCTCCGTCCGTCAGGTCCGGCGCGATGCCGCGCAGCTCACTCAGCGGCCGCGCCTCAGCCGGGTTACGCAGTGGCGTGATACTGCGGACCCGGACGGACAATGCTTGATCGTTTGCGGCGCGGGTCAGGGGTCCCCAGATCTCGACTCGGCGGCCGAGCATTGACGCGATCTCGATTTGCTGGTCGTCGTCAAAGGTGACTTCTACCCGCAGCCCGCCCCGGTCAGTCCACAGACCGGCTCGGTTTCGGCCATGGACACTGACAGAATCCAGCCTGCCGATGACGGAACCGAGGCTGCTGTAGCGGGTTTTGCGGGCCGTTCTGATATTGACCGAAGCACGATGGGTGATCTCGACCGTGCGCCTCGGTCGACCGTCAACGAGCAGGGTCAGCACCATCGCTCGCACGGCGTCAACGCCGAGGTTTCGGGTTACATCCTCTGCTCTGTCCAGCGCTTGGTCGCTCCACCCGTCAGGTACGCGCGGAGCCGCTTCGATCTGCCCGAAGCCCTCAACTGCTATCTCGGACACGCGTTCGAGGACTTCGAAGCTCGCGCCGCCGCGAGGTTCCAGCGGCGCGATGACGACCTCAACGCTGCTCAGCCCGAGGTTCGTGACGCTCCACGTGCTGCGTGACTCGGGTTTGCGCTCACGACGGAGCCGGGC
The DNA here is from genome assembly GCA_052390495.1 of Pseudonocardiales bacterium. GTDB lineage: Bacteria > Actinomycetota > Actinomycetes > Mycobacteriales > Pseudonocardiaceae. The sequence continues at coordinate 28,371 of JBQTGW010000419.1, read as the reverse complement.
ATCCTCCAGAAGCCCGAGCAGGTCCATCAGCTTGCTGAGGTCGCGGAAAACTCGCTGCGCGTCCAGCTCGCCTGGTCGACCGCGCAGCCGGATTCCCAGCTCCAGCGTCACGGACTGACGGTACCGCCGATCAGCGACATTTTCGGTTAACCGGTCCGATGTTCGGTTGACTTCCGTTGCTCTGCTCGCATCAGCGCAGGCGGAGACGTGCTGACGGCCACGGCGTCACGCCTGCCGACCGCTGGGGAAGCTACCGGCTCGACGCCCTGGCCCACGGGATCGTCTCTGCCATGTCCATCCCGCTGCTCCCCGGGCCTGGCGTGTGCGGGCCGCTCAACTTCTACGCTCGCCAGCCCGCGGTGTTCGACTCCGACCGGCAACGACGAGCCGAGGACCTCAGCGGCGAAGCTTCCCGGGCGCTTCGCCTGGCGATCCGAATGTCCGATCAAGTCACGCTCAGCGCCAACCTCGAAGCCGCGCTGGCTGCACGCTCCGTCATCGACCAGGCGATAGGCATCATCACGGGCCAGAACCGATGCAGCGCGGCGGAGAGCTTCAAGCTACTCCGCCGCGCTTCCAACCACCGAAACATCAAACTTCGCGACGTCGCCAGCGAGATCGTCGAGCGCGTCGGCGGTGGATCGCCAAACTCCCACCCACCACAATCTCGCTGACCCAGCGTCACTTCACCCATTCACGAGGGGGGTCACCCCGTACTATCCGCCAGGTTGATCTGTTTGGCGTTGCTGCACACGTAGCCAATGCTGTGTCGACTGTACGTGCTGGGGCGGGCGCATAAATTCCGGAACAGGTAAAGCCCGCGTTCGGCGAGCAGCTCGCGGGCCAGCTCCTCCTCTGGCTCTGGTTGAGAGATCGGCACGCCCGAACTGATCCAGTCCACGAGCGTCCCCAGCGCGGGGCCACAGTCAAGCCGATGAAGCTCTATCGTCCACGTAGCACCCACCGAGCAACACCACATCGCTACCACCACGTCATCTGAAATTGAACTCACAACAGCCTGCTCCCGACCGGTCATTATTCTCGCATCCTCCCATCGCCGAATGGCCCGATCGGCGGCGTCGCATCGCCTCATCCACCACCGCCGGTACCGCAATCGCGGCATTGACCAGTGATGCCGGTGCCGATGGGCCGAAGGTAGTCGGCTCGCGCCCGCTGACGTTTACACAACGCGAAACGGCGCCCCGAGAACACTAAGATCGACCCATCGTTTAAAACGTGGATAGGCCGCACTGTCGGACCGTGCCGCCATGGTAACAAGCGCGCACGGGTTCGACCACATTTACAGCCGCGGCAGCGCATGGAGCAGGGTGCTCACGGAGCGGTCCTGGGCGTTGTGGCCCATCAGGCCGATCCGCCAGCCGGTACCTGCCAGTGGGCCGAGACCGGCGCCGACCTCGATGCTGAAGCCCTCACGCAACCTGCGGCGGGACTTGGCCTCGGCCATTCCTTCGGGGAGCCGGGCGGCGGTGAGCTGGGGTAGGCGGTGGCCCTGCTCGGCGAGCACCTCGAAACCAAGCTCGGGTAAGGCGGCCTGGAGTTGCTCACCGATGCGTGCGTGGCGCTCCCACACCGCGGGCAGGCCCTCCGCCAGCAGCCTGCCCAGGCCCGCGTGCACGGCGGAGATCATGACGGAGCTGGCCGTGTGGTGATAGCGGGGTGGGTCGCCCTGGTAATAGGCGTCCAGCAATTCAAGATCCAGATAGAACGAGCTGACCGGCTGATCCCGATCCCGGATCCGCGCCACCGCCCGGTCGGACAGCGTCACCGGGGCGATCCCCGACGGTGCGCCCAGGCATTTCTGGCTCGCCGAGTAGCAGGCGTCGACGCCCCAGGCATCCACCTCGACCGGGATCCCGCCCAGCGAGGTCACGGTGTCGACGAGCAGTAGGGTGTCGGTGCCTTGCAGTTCGCTCAGCGGGGCGATCTGGTTGCGCACCCCCGTCGACGTCTCGGCGTGCACCACCGCCAGCAGCCTGGCCTGCGGCGCCTGGCGCCTGGCATCGAGCAACTGCTCCGGGTCCAGCGCCCGCCCCCACGGGGCGTGCACCGTCTGCACCTTCGCGCCCACCCGGCGAGCAACCTCGCACAGCCGTTCGCCGAAGTAGCCGTTCACCCCGATGATGGCCAGCTCACCCGGTTCGAGCAGGCTGGCCAGGCAGGCTTCCATCCCGGCCGATCCGGTGCCGCTGACCGGCAGCGTCAGGCGGTTGCGGGTGCCGAAGACGGTACGCAGCCGGTTGGCGGTGTCGGCCACCAGGGCGAGGTACTCGGGGTCCAGATGCCCGAGCACCGGCCGGATCAACGCCTCGACGGCCTCAGGGTATGGGTTGGACGGTCCTGGCCCGAGCAGCAGATGAGCGGAGTGCACGCGCCCAAGCATCCCAGAACCGACGGCTTGCGAAAGAGAAAGAGCTGCATCACGTACCGTCGCGTGCTGTGCAGAGTGTGCGTCGCGCGGGTCAATGGCCGGTCGACACCGTGGCCGTTGCGGTGGTCGATACCTCCGGTGCGGTGGTGGGCAGCTATGGCCCACAGGACCACCCGTTCCGGCTTGCCTCGGTGACCAAGCCGCTGTCCGCCTACGCGGTGCTGCTGGCGGTGGCTGAGGGGGCGCTGGAGTGGGACCAGCCCGCCGGGCCGAACGGTGCCACCGTACGCCACCTCATCGCGCACGCCTCCGGGCTGGCGTTCGACACCGATCGGGTCTGGGCGCCTCCGGGGACCAAGCGGATCTACTCCAATGCCGGGTTCACGGCGCTGGCCGCTGCTGTGCAGGCGGCCACCGGTATCGGTTTTGCCGACTACCTGGCCGAAGGCGTGTTGCGGCCGCTGGGGATGAACGCGTCGCGGCTGGCGGGCGCCGCCGGTACCGGCGCGGTGTCCACCTGCAGCGACCTTGCTCGGTTCGCCGCCGAACTACAGGCACCGAACCTGCTTGCGTCGCAGACTCTGGCCGAGGCGACCACGGTGGCCTACCCGGGCCTGGACGGTCTGGTGCCTGGCTTCGGCATGATGCGCCCCAACGACTGGGGTCTGGGCTTCGAGCTGCGCGGCCACAAGCGTCCCCACTGGACCGGCACGCGCAGCTCGCCGCAGACGTTCGGCCACTTCGGGGCGACCGGAACGTTCCTGTGGGTGGACCCCTCGGCAGCTGCGGCATGCGTGGTGCTGACCGACCGCAGCTTCGGCCCATGGGCCAAGGACGCCTGGCCCCCCTTCACCGACGCCATACTCGCCGAACTGGCCGGGAGGTAGGAATGCCCGATCTGGAACTCCTGGATCTGCTCATCGCCAGCATGATCGCTGAGACGGGGGAGCCCCACGAAGCGGCGCAGAGCGCTCTCACCGCGCTTTGTTCTGCCGAAACGACGATCATGGACCGGGCTGGTGGCTTGTCACGCCGGCCACAGCGGCCACCGGCTCCTGAGAGTGAGAGTCCTGTGCCTACCCGGTGTCATCCCCGATCAATGCTGCCTCAGCACGACGCCACCCCCCCACCGATCACCTAAAGTAACCTGCAACCACAGCCCGCGAACACGCCGTTGCCCTGCCCTACCCTCACCCCCCCACCCAGACCACGATTCGGTTCCGAATGGCGCCCTCCGGGGTGCCCGCAACAGCGATTCGGTTCCGAATGGCGGTTCCGTGCTGAACTCGGACTGCGGGTCGGCTTTGAATGGGGGGTGGGGGAGCGGGGGGGGTTCACGGGGGGGCCGCGTTCTGCGGTGCATGACTTGGCGTCATGAGTGCAACACAATCAGTGAACTTGACGTGGCCCTGATTCTCCACCCCCTGTTACCACCTTGCTTCGGTCTCTGTGGAGCAGGAAGAAGCTCGCCTGGCCGCTAGCGGGGTCGCGCCGGATGGTGAGGGTGTCAATAGACGTGTTTACGGTGCGCAGGGCAAGGTCGGAAGGGGTCGGAGATGAGCGAGCGGAAGGGTAGCTCCGACCAGGTGAGTGTCGCGTTCATGGCTGCTGATGACAGCTCGTGGACGAGTGCTTCGGATACGTCGATCTTGTCGAAGTAGCAGGACTGGCAGAACCGGAAGTGTGGTTTGGCCTGCCCGGTCAGTGATGCGCTCAGGAGCCGGTAGCAGTGGATTCGGCTCCCATTCGAGTTCGATGTCTTCCAGGGTGATCGGCTTATCGGGGAGCCACGAGCCTTGCGTGAGCATGGGCGCTTGCGGCAGTCGCCACGACGGCTCGTACAGGTCGGCGGCGTGGGCGTGCAGCTTGGCCTGGTTGAGCCCCACGTGCCTGCGGACTTCGTGCCATGAGCGCTGACTCGCCGCTATCCCTTTGTTGCTGACCCCAGCTTGCGCCATCACCGCGGCCAGTAGGTGGTTGGGGGCTCGGGGTCATGAGCGCTCGGCCACCTCCGCCAGGTCTGCGGCAGTCGCTGTGACAGCGCTGTGCAGTCCGCCGGCCATTTATTGCCTGAGCGGGTTGTGTAGTGGTGTTCTGGTGGGGTCGATGGTGGTCGGTGGGATGAATTCGGGTAGGCCGCGTCCGTCGAGTCGGATATGCCAACCCTGGCGATGCACAATCACATGGTGGTATTCGCACAGCAGGCACAGGTTAGTGAGTTTGGTTTTGCCTCCGTCGAGCCACGGAATGATGTGGTGGGCGTGGCAATAACGGGGTGCGCGGTTACAGGAGGGAAACGCGCATCCTTTGTCCCGGTGGGCCAGGGCGGCGCGTTGGGCGGGGGTGGCCAGGCGCTGCTCGCGCCCGACGTCCAGGGGCATCGAGTCCCCGTCGAGGACCATGGGCACGATGGCGGCATCACAGGCCAGGCGGCGGGCTTCGGCGGCGCACAGCTGCCCGCCGGTGTCCAGGCTGAGGTGCCCGAGGCCGTAGATCAGGTCGTTGAGGGTCACGGTGATGACCAGGTGCGGGCGTTGCCCGCCCCGGGTGGGCAGGTCGCCCTGGTCGAGCAGGCTGGTCATGGCTTCGACCAGGGCGTCGGCGTCACGGCGGGCCGGGCTGCGCTCATCGGGGACCCCATCGATCGGTGCCCGACGCTGATTGAGAGACCCCAGGACCTCTGTGACGCGGGCGCCGCCTTCGGGGTCGAGGGTCCCGGCCAGGCGCACAGTCCCATCCGGGCCGGTGCGGACCCGTAGTTCCCGCTGCTGCTCGGGTTCCTCGGGTGGCGCGGTGCCGTCGGGATCCAGGTGCGCGAGCAGCCGCTCGGCGATCCGGCTCAGGGCTGGGGGGTCGAAGCGGCGGGCCATGTGTGCCAGGGTCTGTTCGGCTGCGGCGACCTCGTCGGGGTGGGTGGTCGGGGGGATCCGGCGCATCGTCGCGGTGATCACCCGCAGGTGGCTGGGCCCGATCGCCCCCGCGGCGAGTTCCTCGGCGGTGGCGGGCAACGCCGGGGGCAACTCCTGGCCGGTCAGCGATCGCCGTGTGGTGAGCAACTCAGCGTGCTCAACTCGGACCTTGGCTTCCCCCGCAGACAGATTCAACACCCCCGACAGCAGCCGGGCAGTGGTCCCGAACCCGGTGACCGCACCGGCCCGCTCGGCCTCCAACTCCGCGATCACGTCCAGGGTCCGGGCGTAGCTGCGGCGGTACTCGGCCTCGGCGGCACACAGCGACTCGAGCAGCCCGTCGATCCGGACCTGCTCGCTCTCCAGCACCGCCGTGGTCACGCCCCCATCCTCACCACCGGCACCGACAACTTCGGGCCACCCGGCACCTCATCCCAGAAAGAATCTTGAGAATGCGACGAATGGTCACTGGGGAAGGATGAGCGGTGTCGTGCCAGCCGATCAGGGGAGCACGGCGACACCGAACCGCACTACCGTGAACCGCTGCGTACAGCCGGTGCGAGAATTCGCGGGACAGATCGGCCTGCTGAACTAAGAACTCGTATTGTGATTACGCGCTACTGGCGCGAGCGCGTCGAGCAGCTCGGCTGGAACGTCGTCGAAGTGCCACATGTCGGCGAAGAACTCCAGCAGTGACAGGTGCACGAACAGGTAGCCGTCGCCGACCTGCCGCAGGAACAGGCAAGACCAACGGTCATCATGCCGACGGCTGGTGTGCAGCGGGCTCGCCCCAGAGCGCGGCGATCGGCACTGCGGCGATTCGGTCCCCGAGCGGGAAGGGCCACCGCCCGGTGTTCAGCACGACCCCGGCTGCGAAGCGGTCGCCGAGCTGATCGCGGAGCCACGCGAGGTGGCGGGCGTCGTCTCGGGTGGGTGCTGCCGTTGCCTTGATCTCCAGGCCGACGATCCGGCCGTCGGCAGCCTCCAGGACGACGTCGATCTCGCGCCGTCCGTCGTACTGACGCAGGTGGTAGGCGCGTGCGGGAGGAGTATCGAGACTGAGCAGGGGACGCAGCTGGGCGAGCACGAAGGTATCGAGCATCCGGCCGAGAATGTCGCCACGGGACATGACGGCCATCGCGTCGACGCCGAGCAGGACCGCCGCGAGCCCGGGGTCCACGACGTATCGATTAGGTGTTTTGATCAGTCGGCTGAGCCGATTGCTGTACCACGGGGGCAGCGCTTCGACGATGCGCAGGTCCTCGAGAAACCGTTCCTGGCGCCGCACCGTCTTGACGCTGATATCGGCGGCGGCCGCGAGTTCGGTATCCGCGACGAGTCCGGCGGTGTGCTCGGCGATCGCGCGCAGCAGTCTGCGCAGCCCGGCCGGATCTCGGATCTCACCCAGCTCGGGTACGTCACGCAGCACGAGCTGTTCGACGTAGCTATGCAGCCAGGTGCTGCGCGCCTCGTCGTCCAGCCCGAGGACTGGTGGGTAGCCACCACGGACGGTCAGCTCCACGTATCCAGCCAGGTCCGGCGGCTCCGGCGGGAGGGGGAGCTCGGTGGCCTCGCCTGCAAAGACCTGTGCGACGAACTCGCAGCGCGGCTGTGCTCGCGCCCGTTGCTCCAGAATGGTCATCGGATGCATGTCCACCTGGATCACGCGACCGGTCCCAGCCCAGGAAGCCGACGTCAGGGAGGCGCGGACGCTGCCGGTGAGCAACAGGCTGCCCGGCTCCGCGCCCTGGTCCACAGCACGCTTGACCGCACCCAGAATCTCGGGGACAGTCTGCCATTCGTCGAGCAGCACGGGACCCGTTGTCCGGCGCCGCAACCGGGCCCGCAATGCGGCACCCGCGTCAGCACGAAACGGCGCGGCCTGCGGGGGATCGTCCAGCTCAACGACGTCGCTGGCCATCCGGCGTGCCGTCGTAGTCTTGCCGCTAGCACGTGGTCCGAGCACGAGGGCCGCCGGAAACGTCGCCAGGATACGGTCCAGCTGGGCATCGACCAATCGGGGTAGGTAGGGCACCACCGGCCTCCTGTCAACGCTGGTCGCCGCACGTCGAGCTAGCCTACGGGACGTTTCACACAGCTACTAGCGGACGTTTCAAACAGGCGCTAGGGGAGGTTTCACACATCAGTTAGGGGACTTTTCATCCGAACCGCTGTCAGCACGTCAGGCTCGGTCCAGGCGGGGGAAGAGTACTTCCTGCGCCAACAGCAGCAGTGTGGCGGCGATGGGGATGGCGACCAGGGCGCCGATGATGCCCAGCAGCGCGCCGCCCAGCAGTACAGCCACCACGGTCACCAGGGCCGACACCTTCATTATTCCGCCGATAATCTTGGGGACCAGTAGGTTGTCCTCGACTTGCTGATACACGATGAAGAACACGATCGTGGCCAGGCACACCGGTAGCGACACCGTCAGCGCCACCAGACACACGATGACCCCGGCCAGGGTGGCACCGACTACTGGGATCAGGTCCAACACCGCCACCGTGATCGCCAGTAGCAGGGCATAGGGCACACCGAAGATCAGCAACCAGATGTAGGTGACGATCCCGGCAATGACCGAGATCAGCAGTTTGCCCAGCACGTAGCCGCCGACTTTGGCGAAGATCTCATCGCCGATCAGGATCGCGCGCGGTCGGCGCGAGGCGGGCACCAGCCGGTAGCCCGCCGCGCGGATACGGGGCAGGTCGGCCACGAAGTACACCGTCAGTAGCACCACAATCAGGAAGCTGACCAGCGCGCCGAACACCATCTGGCCTGCGCCCAGCAGATTACCCACCAGGTTGGTCCCCGGGCCGTTGAGGCCCTGCTCAAGCCGCTCTTGGAGGGCAAAGCGGTCATTGAGCCGACCCAGCCACGAGTTGCGGTCCTGGGCCTGTTGCAGGTAACTGGGCGCTTTCTGAACGAACTGGGTGGCCTGCGTCACCACCACCGGGATCGCCGCGGCCAAGAACCCGCCCACTACGGTCAAGGCCACCACGAACACCGTGGTGACCGCGGCCCATCGGGGAAAGCGGCGGCCGACCAGCCAGGACACCGCTGGTTCCAGTCCAATGGCTAAGAACAGTGCCAATGCGATGAGGAGCAGGATCTCCTGGACACCCACAACCAATTGGACAAGCCCGTAGGTCACCGCCACGCCAGCCGCTGCGGCCATTCCCACCAGGAAAGGGGAACGGCGATTCAGCGGTTTTCCTAACGGGCCCAGCGGCTGCTCGGTCGTGCTGATTTCCGCGGCCACGGCTTCGGCCTCGGCGACCGGCCCCTCTTGCTCGGTGTGCGGTTGCCCCACCAGGTCGTGATGGCCTTCTTCGGAGGTGTCGGCGGTACGGTCCGCGCTATCGGATTGACCATCCCCGGGGGGTGTGGCAGCGGATGAGGGCATATTCAGCTCGTTGGGTTGGTTCCGGTCAACCTCCGGTAACCTATCGCGGTCATTCGGCCCATAGCGGCTTTGACCAGCCCGAACACCGCCCCCTGTAGGGTGGCGACGGCCAGCACCACTCGGGTGTCATGGTCCAACGCGGTCGGTTCGGGTACCTCGTCCGTGTCGGTGATGGCGCGTAAGATCTGGGTGAAGGCAGCGCCAGCCAGCAGACCACCGACCAAGCCACTGATCAGGCTCACCGACTTGTAGGCGATCGTGGTCCTGGCAGTCACCGGGCCCACAGCCTTCGTACGATGATGAGCAGCGCGATGAGCGCGAGCCCGGCGCTCCCCAGCGTTGCCCACCGCTCTCTCGGCGCCCGGCTGACCGTCTCCCGGACCCACCCGGTGGCGTCGAGGGCTTGGTCCTTGACCTCGCTGCCACGCCCAACGGCTTGGTCCTTCAGCTCGCCGCTGCGCGCGACGGCTTTGTCTTTGAGCCCGCTGCCGAGGGCAACGGCTTGGTCTTTGAGTTCGCCGCCGAGGGTAACGGCGTGCTCCTTGAGTTCGCTGCCGCGCGCTACGGCTTGGTCTTTGAGTTCGCCGCCGAGGGTAACGGCGTGCTCCTTGAGTTCGCTGCTACGCGCAACGACCTGATCCTTGAGTTCGCTGCTACGCGCAACGACCTGATCCTTGAGTTCGCTGCTACGCGCAACGACCTGATCCTTGAGTTCGCTGCCGCTCATCGGTGCTCTCCTTCACGGTATGGAAGTCGTGTCTCAGGCGAGGGATACCCAGAGTCCGGGGTTTTTACACACTGTGTGCCAGGCCACCTACTGTGTGTGTGAGAACCCACCGGAGGGCAGCTTGACCACGTTGACGAAGAAGTGGTCGATGTTTTTGATCGCGGCGATGTAGCTGTCGAAGTCCATCGGCTTGGTGACGTAGGCGTTGGCGTGCAGCTGGTAGCTGCGCAGCACGTCTTCCTCGGCGCTGGAGGTGCTCAGGACGATGACCGGGATGTGCGACAGCACCGGGTCCGCCTTCACCTCGGCCAGCACCTCCCGGCCGTCCCGGCGCGGCAGGTTGAGGTCGAGCAGGATCAGATCGGGTGCTGGGGCGTCGGCGTAAGGTTGCTCGTTGCGCAGATAGGCCAGTGCCGCCGCCCCGTCGGTCACCACGTCGAGCCGGTTACGCGGGCGTTCCTCGAATGCCTCGCGGGTGATCAGGATGTCGCTGGGATCGTCCTCGACCAGCAGCACGTTGATGGCACGGGCACCCGGTTCGGTCATTGGCCGACCTCCTCTGCCGCGGTGGGAAGCCAGAAACGCACTGTGGCACCCGCCGCTGCTTCGTCACCCTGGGGTTCGTCGCTCTGGCCACGCTCGGTATCCAACCAGATCTGTCCGCCGTGAAACTCGACGATCTTCTTGGCCAGCGCCAGCCCGATGCCGGTGCCTGCATAGGCACCCCGGGGGTGCAGCCGCTGGAAGATCAGGAAGATCTTGTCAGCGTACTCAGGATCGACGCCGATGCCATTGTCACTGACCGACATTTCCCAACCATCCTCGACCGGCCGTGCCCCGATCTCGATCCGTGGTGGCACCCCCGGCCGACAGAACTTCAGCCCGTTGCCGACGAGGTTGGTCATCAGCTGGGTGAGCAACAAGGGATCGCCGGAGATCACCGGGAGCTCGCCGACCACGACCTCACCGTGGGACTGCTCGATGACCGAGTCCAGCCCGACCAGCGCGGCCCCTACCACCGTGGCCAGCTCGACCGGCACGAACTCGGCCGTGGTCCGCCCGACCCTGGAGAACGCCAGCAGGTCGTTGATCAGCCGCTGCATCCGCTGGGCACCGTCCACGGCGAACTCGATGTACTGGTCCGCGCGCTCGTCGAGCTGCCCGCCGTAGCGGCGCTGTAGCAGCTGGCAGAAGCTGGACACCTTGCGCAGCGGTTCCTGCAGGTCGTGCGACGCGACGAAGGCGAACTGCTCCAGATCCTGGTTGGACCGCTCCAGGTCAAGGGTGGATACGGCCAGCGCGTCGCGGTCCTCGACGATCCGCCTGCGCATCGCGTCGACGTCGGCGGCCATCGCGGCGATCTCGAACGGGGCGTTTCCTGCGCTCACCCTATGCTCGTAGTCGCCACTGGCGACCTGACGCGCGTCGGCGGCCAGCGCGGCGAGCGGAGCGCTCACCCAGCGTCGTAACAGCAGCGCGGCAGCGGTGATCACGCCGACGACAACCACTGTGCTGACGGCGAGCACTGCCACCTCAAGTCGGTCAAATGCAGTCAGCCGGTCGGCGGCCCGGTCGCGAGCCTGCTGCAGATTGGCCAGCAGATCCTCGGCAGCTGCCTGCACGGGCACGAACCGCTGCTGCTCGACCCGGTAGAGCTCATCGTCGGGCGGTCGGGGGCCGCTCTGGGCGACTGCATCGATGATCGGCTCAGCGGCGTCGCGGCGCCATCGGTCCGCAGCCTGCAGAATGCGGTCCAGGCCCCCCCGCAGCGCCAGGTCCGCAGGTAGCAGCGCCATCAGCTTGACGACGCTGCGCTCCTGGCGGTCGAGTTGCTTGCGGTACTCCTGGAGTGAGAATTCGTCGCCGCGCAGGGCGTAGCCGCGAATGTCGCTCTGCTGCTCGACGAGTGCGGTCAGCAGGTCACCAGCCACCCGGCGGGACGGCGAGATCCGGTCGACGAGCTCGGTCGAGGCGGCCCGGTTCTGGCCGGTGATCACAATCGACGTGGCGAGCGCGGTGAGCAGCGCGAGCACGGCGACCCCGAACAGCGCGCCAATCCGCCGCGTCAGCGTCGCACGCTTCATCCGCGACCAGCACAGTCAGGCATTGCCTGACCCGAATCGGACCCAGAGTCGGACAGCAGCAGGATCGCGACGTCGTCGGCCAACGAGCCACCGTTGATCCGCTCGGCGTGCTCGACCAGCACCGCAGGCAGTTCGGCAAGCCCGGTGTCCCGCTCCGCCACCAGCAGCTCCAGCAGCCCTTCCTCCCAAAGCCGCTCGCCGGGGTGGGCTCCGCTACCCTCGATCAACCCGTCCGTGTACAGCAGGAGCGCCCAGCCTTTATCCAGGGATAGCTCAAGGCCCTCCCAGCTGGCCGAGGGGTTGATGCCAAGCGGCAGTCCGATCACCGGCTGCGGGGCGATGAGCCGAGGGCGCAGCAGCACCGGCGGCGGGTGTCCGGCCACCCGCACCAGAGCCGTCCCTTCGTCGATCGCCACCGTGCACACCGTGGTGAACACCGCGGCGTGCGGCCGCTCGCTGTCCAGTACCTGCTGCAACGCAGGCAGTACCTCAGGCTCGCCGACACCACTGAGCGCCAGCGCCCGCCAGGACACCCGCAGCAGCGCACCCAGCGCAGCCTCGTCCGGGCCGTGCCCGCACACGTCCCCGACAATGGCGTGTACCGAACCATCCGGGCAGCGCAACGCGTCGTAGAAGTCACCGCCGATCAGCCCGTCGCGCCCGGAGCGGTAGAACGGCACCGCATCCACCGCGCTGCCGTCCAGCAGCAGCCGGGGCAGCAGACCTCGCTCAAGACGGGCCGACTCGGCAGCGATCAACTGCTGCTCGCGCAGCCGCAGCTGGGCGGCCTCCGTGCGGCGGCGCTCGACGGCGTACCGGATGGCTCGAATCAACAGCGCGCTGCCTGCCTTGCCCTTGACCAGGTAGTCCTGGGCTCCGGCACGCACGGCCGCGATACCGAGGTGCTCGTCGTCCAACCCGGTGAGCACACAGATCGCGGCATGGGGGGCGACCCCTAGCAGCTGGCGAAGTCCGTCCAAACCGGAGGTTCCTGGCAGGTTCAGATCCAGCAGAACACAGTCCGCCTTGGCCAGCAGACCCACGTCCAGCACCCGCCGGATCGACTCCGCAACGGTAAGTTCAATCGCCGGATCGACCTCGGCGAGCAGCTCTCCCACGAGGAACGCGTCACCGGGGTCGTCCTCTACGAGCAGCACCCGCTCGACCGCGAAGGGGCGAACCATCCGACGCCCCCTCCTCCCGTGCTTGTCCGGCACGGAAGTATAGAACGGGCGTTGGTCTCGCCGAACTCAAGCGGGTACGGCCGTAGCCGGATACCGGGGCCTACCGCCTGTGCAGACGGCGGCGGCGATGGCGCAGGATCAGCAACACCAGCGCAGCCAGCGCTACACCCACCGGCGCGACTGGCTTCTTCCGCACCACCTGCTGGACTTTTTGCTGCGCCGACCCGACCAACTGCTGGGCCCTCTCGGGGGCTTGGGTGCGCACCTCTCGTACCTTCTCGGTGGCCTGCGCCTTGAGTTCCTGTGTCTTGTCCTGCGCCCGGCCCTTGACGTCGAGCTTGTACGCCAGCGCGTTAACGGTGTTGGCCATTTCGCTACGCACCTCCTCGATGTCCCGGCGCAGCTCCGCAGGCTCAGCAGGCACCGAATTACGGCTGGCGGGTTCAGTGGGGACGCTCATCGGTGCGCACTCTCCTTGATGGTCTCGATGTCGCGTTTGGTACTGGCGATCGCCTCCTCCGGCATGGGCGGCGTGGCCCGCTTCATCTGACTAAAGGCCACCAGCGCCAGCAAGCCGGCCAGCAGCAGCAGCGCGCCGCCGACGAGTAGCGCGGCCGCCCACACCGCCATCACCAGGGCCAGCGCGGCGATCACCGCAGTCACCAGCGCGGCCAGCCCCAACAGCGAAAGCACCCCAGCAGCACCGGTCAGCCCGGCACCGATTCCGGCCCGCTTACCCTTCTGCTCCAGCTCGGCCTGCGCCAGCCGCAGCTCGTCGCGGATCAGATGCGAGACCTGCTCGGACAGCTGGCTAACCAGCTCCCCAACGGACCGCTCGCGTATGTCACCTTGCCCATCGACCTGGCTCATACCAAGGACATACCCCCGAACGGGGGAAGCGAACCATGTTTCACAGGTACCTCGTCTCCGGTCACCGGAAACATTGGTGCCGAACGGGGTTAGGGTTTCCGCACGCCCCGGGAAGCCACTGCGGCGGCACCGACAATGAGTATCCCAGCGGCCAGAAGCGCGCCCAGGGTTGCCCCGAGCGACGGGTCGGCCAGCGCCCAGCTGCGGGCCGCGTCAATCGCGTAGGTCAGCGGGTTTGCGGTGGCGACCACCTGCAGCCAGGACGGCAACCCGGCGACAGGTACGAAGGCACTGGAAGCGAACATTAATGGGAAGATCACCAAGAAGCCGAGCATCTGCATCAGCTCGACGTTGCGCACCCAGCTGGCCAGCGCCAGAAAGACCCAGGAAACCCCGGTGCCGACGGCCAGCCCGATCAGCAATGCGATCCCACTGCCGACGATCCCACCCGTAGGCGAGTAACCGTAGAGCGCGGCGGCGGCCGCCAAGAGCACGATGAGCTGGATGGCGCTGCGCACCAGGTCGAGCATGCTGCGCCCGACCAGCACCGAGGTCATCGAGATGGGCAGCGTGCGAAAGCGGGCGAGCGCACCGTTCTTCAGGTCGGTGGCCAGCCCCGCACCCGACCACATCGCTGCCTGACACGCGGTGGTCACCATGATCGCCGGCAGCAGGTAGTCGATGTAGCTCACCCCGGCGGGGAAGCCAGGGGAGGCAGCGATACCTCGGAACACCTGGCTGAACAGTGTCATCATGATCATTGGCTGAATGAGGCTCATCGCCACCATCCGCGGGTCCCGCAGGCGGCGTAGCGACCGCCCGGCGAGCACCCGCACCTGGGTGAGCACTCCGCTACCGGTCAGGCGAGACAGCATCGGGGCAGACGTCGGGGCGGGCGGTGTGGCGAGCGCGGTCATGAGCGGGCTCCTGTCAAGGTGAGGTAGACGTCGTCCAGGGTCGGCTCGTGCAGACCGAGTTCGGCCGCCTCGATGCCCGCGTCGTCCAGCGCGCGGACCACGACGGCGAGCGCGCGGGAGGACTCGACCGGGGCGATGAGCGTTCGGCCGGACTGCAGCGGGTCCAGTCCGGCGCGGCGCAGGGTGACCAGCGCGGGACCGATGTCCGCGGCGGCGGCCAGTGTTGCGCTGACGGTCCGGCGGCCGATTCGGCTCTTGAGCTCGGCCGCGGTGCCCGCCGCGACAACCTTTCCCTGGGACAGCACAGTGATCGAGTCGGCCAGCCGGTCGGCCTCCTCGAGGTACTGGGTGGTGAGCAGCACCGTGGTGCCGCCGTCGACCAGCGTGCGGACGACGTCCCACATGCCCAGCCTGCTCTCCGGGTCCAGCCCGGTGGTGGGTTCGTCGAGGAACACCACATCGGGGTGTCCGACCAGACTGCTCGCCAGGTCGAGGTGTCGGCGCATCCCGCCGGAGTAGCCCTCGGCAGTCCGGTCGGCCGCCTCGGCCAACCCGAACAGCTCGAGCAGTTCCGCAGCCCGCCGGGTCGCATCGCGGCGCGACGCGCCCAGCAGCCTGCCGAGCATTACCAGGTTCTGGGTACCGGTGAGGTCCTCGTCCACCGAAGCGAACTGCCCAGTGACGCCGATCCGACGACGTACCTGCGCGCCGTCGCGTACCACGTCGAAGCCGGCCACCGTGGCCGTGCCGCCGGTCGGGGGAAACAGTGTGGTGAGGACGTTGACGAGAGTCGTCTTGCCGGCACCGTTGTGCCCGAGCAGCCCGTGCACCGTGCCTGCCCGGACCCCGACGCTCACCCCGTCCAAGGCTATGACGTTGCCGAACGTCTTGCGCACGTCGACGGCGTCGATCATCAACTCGTTCATTCCCGATCCCCTCGTAGCGCGCCGTGCAGAAAGACGTCGATCAGTTCTTCGATATCGCCCGGACCTGGTGCGTCGAGTCCGACCATCCGGGATCGCAGCATCTGATCGCTGGTCACCGCCAGCAGATACATCCGCGCGGTGCGGGCGGGGCTGCGCCGCAGGTTCGCCGCGTCCGGGGCCAGCAGGTCAGCCAGTGCCGCAGACAGCGCCCGCATCTTCTCGCCAGAGTCGCCAGCGGCGCGGTGTCCGGCGGTGTCGGGCGGGCCTGCGGGTTGTCTCATGCACATCGACCAGCTTACGGAGTGAGCCCTCACTGCGTGGCTGCTCGCGGTGACGATCAGAAACATTACTTATTGCGACCGGGAAATCTTGTAACGTGACAGGGCAGACACCGGTAGTGGCGCACCTGCGCGGTCGGGGAGCTGGTGCCCGCGGGCAAGGGGGTCACGATGAGCGAAGCGACAGACGCCGCAACGACCGGGCGCTACCTGGTGTTACTGGAGCCCGACGCGGCCGCGGTGGGTGCTCGGGTAATGAACCAGGTCGCCGGACTACGGATAGTAACCACCGCGGACGCCGCGACGACTGACCAGTTCGGCCAGACCAACGGGTTGGTGCTGCACGAGTTGAGTGTCGCGGTGGTCACTGCTACTGCCGAACAGGCCGCGGAGCTGCGCAGGGCGGCGGCTGAACCCGGTCCGATCACGATCGTCGAGCCCGAGGTGGTGGTCTGGGCAGTCCGGCCCGCGATCCCGGTGGCCGAACCCACCGCTGCCGAAGAAACCACGCTGAGCTGGGGTCTGAGCGTGATCGGTGCGGACCTCAGCCGGGCGACCGGTGCGGGGGTGCGGGTCGCGGTACTGGACACCGGGCTGGATCTCCAACACCCGGACTTCGTCGGCCGGACCGTGGTGAGTAGCTCCTTCATCGCCGGTCAGGAGGTGCACGACGGCCACGGCCACGGTACGCACTGCATCGGCACATCCTGCGGGCCACGATTCGCCGGTGCAGTTCCCGGCTACGGCGTGGCATACGAATCCGACATCTACGCAGGTAAGGTGCTCGATAATGAAGGCTCCGGCGGCGACGGCGCCGTCTTGGCAGGGCTTGCCTGGGCCGTCGCCAACGGGTGCCAGGTGGTGTCCCTGTCACTCGGTGCGCCGACCCAGCCCGGGCAGCCGTATTCCCGGGTCTTCGAGCAGGTTGCCCGACGAGCGATGCAGCGGGGAGCCCTCATCATTGCGGCGGCAGGTAGTGAAAGCGACCGGAAGAGGGGACACATCGCATCGGTGGGCCATCCCGCCAACTGTCCGTCGATCATGGCGATCGGCGCGGTGGACGTCCAGGGTCGAATCGCCAACTTCTCCTGCGGCACCATGGGCGCCATTGGTCAGATCGATCTGGTCGCTCCTGGGGTCGATGTCCACTCGAGCTGGCCGATGCCCATGCGGTATAGCCGGACCAGCGGCACCAGCACGGCGGCTCCGCACGTGGCCGGGGTGGCCGCGCTGATCGCCGGACAGCACCGGCAGGCAAGCCCCTATGAATTGTGGGTGCGGCTGGCCCAGAGCGCCCAACGCCTGAACCTGCCCGCCACCGATGTCGGCGCCGGGCTGGTCCAGATTCCCTAGATCCCCCGCAACCTCCCGGGTGAATCAACGGCGTCGCCGGACCGGCCTGTCCAGATCCGGCGACGCCCGAGGGGTGGCTGCGATGCTGGCCCACCGCGCTGCGTTCAGCCCGTCAGAGCCGCCGTGGCTGCTTGCAGCCGACGCTCCTCCAAGGCCGCGCGCTGGCCCTCTGCACGCTTCATCAGACCACCCAAGTCGGCCGTGGCCAGCTCGGTGTCCTGGTCGCTCACCTGTTGGAGGGCGCGCCACATGACCAGCTTGCCCTCGATACCCAGTGACAAAGTTTCGAACTCCAGAAGGTGTTTCAGGTCAGCACTTCCCGTAAGGGCGTCACTGAGCTTCATCCTGCTGAACTTCTCGAAGATCCAACCTGCCGCCGCTTTGACCGGGCTCTTCTCGATTCCCAGCCGCGTCATCAGGTCTTCCAGTGTCCTGCGGTCCTGCTCGATCTCGCTGGCCAGTTCCGCCAAGAAGACGCCGAGATCGGTACCCGAGTTGTCGTCGCTGATCTTCTGGGCCAGTTCGCCACCAGCGGTGGCGCCAGCGAGATGATCATTGAGGTACGTGCCGAGCCGTTCCTTGGAAAGCATGCTGAATACAGCTCCTCGATCTGCCGGTTGCCGCACCGGTGTAGTTCCTTGGACAGGCCCGGGTTACCCCAGACGGCGGTACCTCAAACCCAGCGTGTCGCTGTGCTACCGGCCGTTGGGTTCACCGCTGGCGCGGCCGACCGGGCCAAGCGGCGGCAGCGTGCGCAGGCGTTCGCGCAGTTCATGGGTTTCCCTATCGGGACTGGCTGCGGTGAACAGGTCACGATCGAGGTCGCGCAGCCGCACGCGGAGGGTCTCCCGCAGGGCTGGGGCTGCGATGGTGTCGAGGACGTCGTGGGCGAGAGCGGCGGCGTCGGAGTGACGCCCCCGGGCAGCCTCGCCCCGGGCTTGGACCAGCACGGCGGCAGCCCAGCCGGGCGGCGGTGCTGAAGTGGATCGCGGCTGCCGGGTAGTCGCCGAGGTGGAAGGCAAGGTTGCCGACCAATGCGGACAGCCACCCGGCGAGTAGCCGTAGCTCGGCGCGGCCAGCGTCGTCTTGGGGCTGGCGCAGCATCGCACCGACCAGCGAGCGAGTGCGATGCACTTCACTGGCCAGGTGGCCCTTCCACCTCCAGGGCAAGCTCGATCGACTCCCGCAAGGCCGCCAGCGCGGCGTCATCGTCGGCCGTCATCGAGTACCCGTTCCGTCGTGTGGCGCTGCCTCCATTGACGGGAACGTACTCCGCAGACCAACCCGTCACAGTGCGCAACGCCGAATCACCGTGCAGACCGAGCGGGCGTGGCCAGCGCTCTTCGGCGATTGGCTCGGCCAGTCCTACTACGCTTCTCGCGTGACCGGCAACGCCCGCGCTGACCCACCATTGCAGCCGGTCAGGCTCCTGCTTGACGGCCCACCGAAGGTCGGCAAGTCGGTGGTGATGCGACGCTTGGTGAGGCTGCTGCGGGAGCGAGGCGCGGTGGTTGGTGGCTTCGTGACCGATGAGATACGCGAGCGGGATCGGCGAGTCGGTTTTGTGGTGCGCGATGTGGCCGGGCCGGACGCCATCTTAGCCCACCAGGACCTTCAGACGGGTGTGCGGGTTGGCCGATTCGGTGTGGACGTGCCTGCCTTTGAGCGGGTGGCCTTGCCAGCCTTGCGCCGTGCGCAGGACGGCGGTGGTGTGGTCATCATCGATGAACTTGGCCGCATGGAGCTGGCGTCTGCACCATTTGTGGAGGCGGTGGACGCTCTGCTCGCTGGTTCCTTGTCTGTCGTGGCCACAGTGCATGTGTACGAACACCCTGTCACCGATGCCCTGAAGCGGCGCATGGATCTACAGCGTGTCACAGTGACCGAGGCCAACCGCGACAGGTTGCCTGCTCAACTGTTTCGGCAGCTCAGGCGCTCGGCAGGGCCGACTGGCTGAGGTTGGTTGCGAGGATCAGGCTGCGCTTGCGTACGCCCCGCGTTAGGTCGAGCTGCGGGTACTTCCGGTTCATCGTGGCCGAAAGATCGCCCAGCCGGCTCACCACCGAGCCGGTGAGCCGTTCGGAGGCGAGCGCTGTGTCGACCTCCTGCGCCGCGTCGTCCGGGGCGCCCAGCTCGACGTAGGCCAGGGCGAGATCGAGTCGCGCGATGGCCTCCCGGGTGGGAGAACGCTCCTCGGGACTGGCGTTGCCATAAAAGAGGATGGCCTCTTTGGCGTACGGCACCGCCTGTTTGGGCTGGCCGAGCCAGATGTAGGACGACGCGGCATAAGAGGCCACGCGACCAGTGTCAACGGAAAACAGGGTGGAATCCTGCGTCTCGAGCTGGTCGAGTCGAGTTCGGGTCGCGTGCAGTGCGTCAGTGAAGTGGTCGTAAGTACCCATCCGCGCGCATGCCCGGGCCAGCTGAGCTGAGATCCTGGTCGCGGCGGCGCTGCCTTCCGGTGCGCGGCTGAGGCCCTTGAGGGCGGCGTCCCGGGCAACGGCGGGTCGGTGGGTGTACATGGCGGTGGACGCCTGGGCATCCATCGCCATGGCGCAGACGGCACCGTCCTCCGCCTGCCAGCCGTGCTCCCAGGCATCGAGGCAGTACGCGTCGGCGGCTACGGTGTCGCCGAGGTCATGGCTCAGCCAGCCGAGCACGATCGAGAGCCACCCGGCGCAGCGGTAGAGATCGCGGCCTTGCCGCAAGGTGTGCCGGCTATCGATGAGCGGCTATCGATGAGACTGGCGACTTTCTGGCGGTACCAGCGGGCCTTGGTAAACAGCTCAGCTGGCGGCGTGTGCGCAAACCCGGCCGCCATAGCTGCGATTACCAGCTCAAGGTGTTCCACCGGGTGAGGCCCGATGTTGCTTGCTTCCGCCCGCCGAGTGAACTCCAACGCGTCGGCCGCCGCATCGTTGAACACCTCGCTGAGCCCACCACCGACAGCGGCCCCCAGGGTTGCCTGGCCACCGAGCTTGAGCGCCTGTCGTCTGTCCGCGGGACTGCCTCTCTCCTGAACGGGCGTGCGTGCTTGGGGCTCTGATGCTACGTCAGGCACCGGGTCTGGCGTGTAGTCCCGCCCGAAGCCCAGCGCCACCGGGCCGGTCTGGAACAACCGGCACAGCAAGTCCCGATAGTCGTCGTTGGGCTGGCCGCCGGCTTCCCACCCCAGCCACGAGCGCTCGCCGAGCCCGCGGGCGCCGAGTTGGTGCTCTTGGCACATAGCGTGGAAGGCGTTCACTGCCTGGTCGACCGTCCAGCCCCAGGCCAAGCGATGGTTTTTCAATGCCGAGTGCCCACAGCAGGCGGCGATCCCTCGGGCGATGTCATGGTGCAACGTAGTACTGGGGTGCGGTGGCTCACCGGCCTCCACGAGCAACCGCAGCCGAAGACGCTCGGCACACCGGAGGTCGTGAGCCGAGCGCCCCCGTGTGTCTGAATCATCGTGGGTGACGCGTCCAGAGTTGCGGTCGGTCATTGACTGAGCACTGTACGACACATCCACTGGGTTAGCGCCGTTCTGTGAGCGGCTCTCAGGCGAGGTGAAACGCCGTTTCATCTGCTGTCCTGGCGGCTCTCGCTACCGCGTACCGGCTATTCCCCAGAAGATCCACGTGGCCCCAGGGTCGGGATGTCCGACCCGCCGGCTGCGGTGGTGCTGCCGGCCTGCCCCGAAGACGCCATTCGTTACGGGTGGCGGACCCGGCCGGTTGCAGTTGGGAACGTGGTATTACCGTGACTACAAATTTCCCCGAACGTACTGGTTGCGCTCCTGGGCGAGAGTCTGATCGACAAGCTTCTCTTGCTGCTGGATGCCAGCTCGGCCGATTGCGCGGAGGTTCGGGTCCTATAGCTCACCGTCCGCGCCTTGTTTTGGATCGTGGAGCGTGCTGACCATCCTGCTCCTGCCGCTCGGCGTGGGGCTGGCCGTCGGCGTATTGCTCGGGGGCAGCGTCCGCGGGTTCGCCGATCCAGGGCTGCGGGCGGTGTGGTTGCTCTGGGCGGCCGCTGGGTTGCAGCTCATTCAGCTGTGGTTCGGACTGACGTTGGCCGTCTTGATCGGCGTCTTCGGGCTGGTTGTGATCTGGATTGTGACGAACCTGAGGGGGCAGGTCCCGTCCGCTCGGTTCGGGCTGCTGGCCATGCTGCTTGGGCTGCTGGCCAACGGGCTGACGATGGCCTTGAACGGCCGGATGCCGTACTCGCGGTCGGCTGCGGTCGCCGCTGGGTTGGATGCGGATGTGGTCACCCCCAAAAATGTGCCGGCGGACGCTGACGTCCGGCTTGGTTGGCTCGGTGACGTCCTGCCGGTGTCCCCGCTGCGGGTGGTGGTCAGCGCTGGCGATGTGCTGATCGGGTGTGGCGTGGCCGTGCTCGTCGTCGCGCTCATGTGCCATGCGGTTCCTGCTCCACGTACCGGGAGGAGGTGATGTACATGGTCAAGTTCGTACGGTCCCGGGCCACTATCGGGGCCTTCACGCTCGGCGCTCTCGCGACACTGCTCTACAGCGTCGGCGCCCCGTTCGGTCACGGCCAGTGACGGATCAGGCAATTCGCCGGACCGCGACCCCCCACCCGGGAGTGGGGGTCGCGGTCCGTCCCTGGCCGAACGGTCACGACTGCAGCAGGTGGAAGCGGGTGCCCTGGTCGTCGGTGCACTCGGCGATGCGGCCGTAGGGCTGCTGCTGCGGCTCGTCGGCCTGGCCACCATGGTCGCGGACGGCGGCCAGCGCGGCGCCTAGGTCGTCGACCTGGTAGATCGGCTCGATTCCGGCTCGGGCCGCGCCGCCGTGCATCCCGGCGGGCGGGTAGGTGCCTTCGATGTGCCAGCCGTCCTCGATCCGGCCGGGGCTGAAGGTCCAGCCCAGCACGGCACCGTAGAACGCCCGGGCTCGCTCGGTGTCGGCGACAGCGTGGGTGAGGTAGGCGAGATCGCCGTGCCTCGGAGTAGGAGGGGGGGTCGCGGCCGGTGCTGAGGAGATCATCCAGCGGTGTCCGGAGGGGTCGACGACGACGGCGTTGCGGCCGTAGTCGTGGTCGGCGGCAGCGCGCTCCAGCCGGGCGCCCTCCTCGACGGCGTCGCGCACGGTGGCGTCCACCGCATCCGGTTCGGATACCCGCAGGTATAGGGACTGGCTGGGGCCGCCGCGGGTGCGCGGGGAGAGCAGGCCGAGCTCGGGGGACTCGTCGGCCAGCATGAGCACCGAATCACCGATGGCCAGCTCGGCGTGCCCGATTCGGCCGTCGTCCATCACGATCGGCTCACCGCGGCGCCGGGCGCCGAAGGCCAGCTCGTAGAAGCTTAATGCGCTGCGGGCGTCATTCACGGCGATATAACAGCCGAGAGTGTGTTGGGGGGTCTCGACGGTGGTGGTCATGGGTGCTCCTTCCGGGGCGAGCAGGGCGCGCTCCAGGCGGGCGCGCAGCTCGATGGCGAACGCCGGGTCGGGATCGACCGGCGTGATGGGCTCGCGGAGGGTGTTCAGCGGATCGGTCATCGCGCACCCTCCGGGTCCTCGTAGGCCGCGCGGAACGCGGCGCGGGCGCGGACCAGCAGCGCCTCGGTGGCGTGCACGGTGCGTCCGAGATGCTCGGCGACCTGCCGAACCGGCAGCCCATCGAGGTAACGCAGGGTGAGCGCGGCGCGGTGGTGTGGGCCCAGTGCGTCGAGCACCTGGTGGGCCACCACGGCGTCGATCTCGACGTCCCATGGGTCTTCGGATTCGCCACCGGTGGCGTGCACCAGCCGTAGACCGCGTTGCTCGCGCTGCGCCCGTCGCCAATGGTCGGCGAGCTTGTGCCGAGCAACCCCGATCAGCCAACCGGTGGTGATCGGCGGCGTCGGCTGCTGCCGGGCCGCGGTGACGGCCGCGAGGAACGTCTCCGCGGTGAGGTCCTGGGCCAGCGTGCCGTCCCGGCAGCGGGACAGCAGATACCCGTGAACCTGGGGCAGCGCGGTCTCATAGATCTCCAGCAACCCCAGCGCCGGGTCCGGCCGCATCCGTAGTTGCCCGCTCACACCCTCATCGTCGTCCCGGGCGCCAGTTCTCCGACGGGCACCCGTGAGTGGCGATGCGTGCTATAGCCGTGTTTCCCACTCACGGGTTATCCACACACCGCCGGGTTATCCACAGACGGCGCCTTCTGCGGCGGAGCCGACCAGTCGGGCGTATTTGGCCAGTACGCCGCGCAGGGGGCGCTGTGGGGCTGCCGTCCAGTCTCGCCTGCGGCGCTGCAGCTCGTCGTCGTCGACGAGCAGGTCGAGCATGCGGCGGTCCATGTCGAGCACGATCCGGTCGCCGTCGCGGACCAGCGCGATCGGGCCGCCGCAGGTTGCCTCGGGGGCGACGTGGCCGACGCACAGGCCGGTGGTGCCACCGGAGAATCGGCCGTCGGTGAGCAGCATCACGTCCTTGCCCAGCCCGGCGCCCTTGATCGCCCCCGTGACGGCGAGCATTTCGCGCATCCCTGGCCCACCGCGCGGCCCCTCATAGCGAATCACCATCACGTCGCCGGGCCGCAGGGTCGGGACGGCGTCCATGGCGGCCTGCTCACCGTCAAAGACGCGGGCGGTGCCCTCGAACCGGGACGAATCGAAGCCGGCGCTCTTGACCACCGCACCCTCGGGGGCCAGCGAGCCGCGCAGGATCGTGATGCCGCCGGTGGAGTGGATCGGGTCGGCGAGGCTATGCAGGATCTTGCCGTCCAGGTCGGGCGGGGCCAGTTTGTTGAGGTTCTCGGCGACGGTGCGCCCGGTGACGGTGAGGCAGTGGCCGTGCAGCAGGCCCGCGTCGAGCAGCGCCTTCATGACCACCGGGACACCGCCGACCCGGTCCACCTCGGCCATCACGTACCGGCCGAAGGGCTTGACGTCGGCGAGGTGCGGCACCTTGTCACCGATGATGTTGAAGTCGTCGAGGGTCAGCGGGACCTGCGCCTCGTGGGCGATGGCCATCAGGTGCAGCACCGCGTTGGTGGAGCCGCCCAGCGCCATCACCACGGCGATGGCGTTCTCGAACGCCTCCCGGGTGAGGATCTGCCGGGCGGTGATCCCGCGGACCAGCAGTTCCACCACGGCATCCCCACTGGCCCTGGCGAACCCGTCGCGGCGCCGGTCGACCGCGGGCGGACTGGCCGAGCCGGGCAGTGACATGCCCAGCGCCTCGGCCGCGCAGGCCATCGTGTTGGCGGTGTACATGCCTGCGCAGGCACCCTCGCCAGGGCAGATCGCCCGCTCGATCCGGTCCAGCTCCTCGCGGGTGATCAGGCCGCGGACGCAGGCCCCCACCGCCTCGAAGGCGTCGATGATGGTGACCTCGCGGTCGTCCACCCGGCCGGGCAGGATCGTGCCCGCGTAGAGGAACACCGAAGCCAGATCCAGCCGAGCGGCGGCCATCAGCATCCCGGGCAGGCTCTTGTCGCAGCCGGCCAGCAGCACCGTTCCGTCCAGCCGCTCGGCCTCCACCACGGTCTCCACCGAGTCGGCGATCACCTCGCGGGACACCAGCGAGTAATGCATCCCGACGTGGCCCATGGAGATGCCGTCGGAGACCGAGATCGTGCCGAACTCCATGGGGAAGCCCCCGGCCGCGTGCACGCCCTCCTTGCTGGCCTTGGCGAGCCGGTCCAGCGACAGGTTGCACGGGGTGATCTCGTTCCACGACGAGGCGACCCCGATCTGGGGTTTGGCAAAGTCGTCGTCACGCATGCCCACCCCGCGCAACATGCCGCGGGCTCCGGCGCGCTCGATACCGTCGGTGACTTCCCTGCTGCGTGGCTTGAGGTCTGGCTGGCTCATGCCGGTCTCCTCCGAATGGTCGCGCGTCTGGGCATGGCGTTCGTGCTGAGAACGTCGTGACGCTGAGAGCGTCGTGACGCTGAGAACATCGTGACGCTGAGAACATCGTGACCCATTGCCCCTACCTCCGCCCAAAGTGGGTGGGAGTTCGACACTTCAGTAGCTCAGGGGTAGCTCGTAGGAATTGGGTTGTAACACTGCCCGCATCCGATGCGATGATCCTGATGAAGCCCCGGCGGCGACCCCGACCGTCGCCGGGGCTTCCTTACTTGCTCCCTGCCTTCTTGCTCGCAGCACGGCAGCGAGCACACTGGTCGGCGTGAGCAGGCCATCCCCACCACGAATCCCGAGCGCAGCAGGCACCCGGCGCCGGATGTCGTCGCAGGCCAGGCGGTCCGAGCTGCTGGAAGCGGCGCTGCGGGAGTTCAGCAGCCGGGGTTACTACCTCACCCAGATGGAACACGTCGCCGCCACCGCCGGGGTGAGCAAGGCGCTGGTGTACCAGCATTTCGCGAGCAAGGAGGAGCTCTTCGCGGCAGTCACCGAGCAGATCGTCGAGGGTTTCATGGCACGGCTGCCCGAGGTACTTGGCGAGGCAGGCGACGCGCTCGGCGTCTGGCGCGGCGTGGTCCGGCTACTTTGCGACCTGGTGAGCGAGCGTCCGGAGGTCTGGGCGTTGGTCGCGCGGCACCTGGACAACCCCGAGCACGGGGCGCCGCTGCGCAAGCTCCGGGAGCAGGTCAACGAGGTGTTCGCAGTGGTCCTGGTCGGCTACTACGCCCCCGAACAGGGGGTCGCGGTGCCGTCGGACGAGGTGGTGCTCAAGCAGGCTCGGTTGACCGTCCCGTTGCTCGTCGGTGCGTTGCAGGGGCTGATGTCGTGGTGGTTGGAGCATCCGGAGGTGCCGCGGGCGAAGGTGGAGGCGCGGGCGGTTGACTTCGGGTGGCTGGGGCTGGACCGGATCCGCCGGGGTGAGTGGCTTCCTCTTGTCAAGTGACTGACGAGTCAGTTATTTTGGGGCTGCTCGTTCGTCAAGGGAGGCCGCAGATGTCTAGTGCCGTTGAAGTCACGATTAGCTCCGTCCCGGACCGCGAGGACACGGCGCAGCGGCTGCTGCGGACCTCGGCCAAGCACTCCTACGACCCGGCGGTCGTGGTCGACTGGGACGCTCCGCTCGCGCCGGACCGCTACTTCATCGCTCCGCACCGCAGCTCCCTCTACGGCACGGCGCTGTGGGACCGGATGAGCGAGGCGCAGCGGATCGAGCTGACCAAGCACGAGGTGGCGAGCCTCTACAGCATCGGCATCTGGTTTGAGACGATTCTCATGCAAATGCTCGTCCGGCACGTCTACGACCATCCCAAGGGCAGCGCGCACGCCCGCTATGCGTGGACCGAGATCGCCGACGAATGCCGGCATTCGATTATGTTTTCCCGCGCGGCGGAGAAGTTCGGCGGCCCGGAGTACGGTCCCGGCTGGTTCGTACACCAGCTCGCCAGGCTGCTCAAGACGGTCTCGCACGGCGCACTGAGTTTCGGCGCGACGATCTACGTCGAGGAAATTCTCGACGCGTTGCAGCGCGAGCAGATGGCTGATGAGTCGCTGCAGCCGATAGTCCAGACGGTGTCGCGGATCCATGTCATCGAGGAGGCCCGCCACATCCGCTACGCTCGCGAGGAAACGCTTCGCCAATGGCCCCGGCTGGGTCGGCTGGGCCGGGCCTACAGCCGGTTAGTCCTCGCCATTGCGGTCTACTTCGCCACCACCAGGTTGATCGACCCGAAGGTCTACGCGGCGGCCGGGCTGGACGTCAAAGAGGCCGTCGCCGCGGCTGCCGCGAACCCACACTGGCGCCACACCAAGCAATTCACTGCCCGCAAGGTCATCAAGTTCCTCGACGAGGTCGGGCTCATCGCCGGGCCAGGAAAGCTGCTCTGGCGCCGAGCCGGAGTGTTGTAAGGGTTGGTGGCTCTTCAAGTACTACCAACCCCCATCCGGGACGTCTCAAACGACAGCCAACCCCGACGCACTGACCGAGATCCCAGCCGGGCTATCACTTGATTCGGCAATACTGACATCATCCGCTTATACGGCAGCTGCTACTTCGGATTCCTGACGATCTGCACGCCCGGCTCACCAGTCGGGCGCGTCGCGCCGGACGGTCGGCGAACGTGATCGCAACGGAGCTCTTGGAACAAGGGGTGGCCGACGAGTCCGGCGACGCCAGGGCCACCATGCGAGGCCGGGCCCGGCGGCTCGGGGTGCTCGCCACCTCCCCGGCCGTCGCAGTGCCCGCTGCTGACCGCAAGGCTGCCGTGGACTCGATGCGGGGCATCGGGCCGGTCCTCGACGAGCTGCTTGCTGACGGGCGCTGAGTGCTCGTTTATGTCGATTCGTCGGTGCTCGCGCGGGCGTACCTGCCCGACGAGCCTGGGCACGCTGAGGCGGCCGTACTGCTCTCCGGTACCGATCACCTTCTGGTGACCGCAACCTGGACCCTCGTCGAGGTGACGTCCGTGCTGGTCCGGGCCACTCGGGTGGGGCGACATGGCGACATCGACGCATTACTCGCCGTACTCGCGGCCGATACCGGGGAGGACGGAACGGTCACCCTGCTGCGGGCCGACCCGGAGCATGTGGAACGCCGTGCGGTGGAGATCGTCCGTGACCATGGGCTGCGGTCGCTGGATGCGATGCATCTCGCGGTAGCGACTCTGGCCGCAGTCCCGCTGTTGGACCCGGGTGAGTCCCTCGGCCTCGCCAGCCGCGACGGGGCCCAACGGCGAGCCGGGATCGCGCTGGGATTCGTCGAGCTGTAATCACGATCGATCCCTCAGTCTGTCACGGCAACAGCCATGCATCAGGTGGGGACCTGGGTGCTCGTCACCGTCATGCTCGACGAGAACGTCACGATCGCTGCCAACTGGAGGAATGGATCCGGTCCCGTCGCGGAGCTTCTTCGTGATCCGAGCATGCTTGTGGTGAGAGCAAAGACCTCGCTCACCGTCCCAGGTTCGTTGCGCAGAGCACATAAGACGGACGAGTATCGGCGCTCAGCTAACCGTGAATGATCGGCAGCCGAGAGTTGTGTTCTGTCCGGGTGTGCCGGGGGTATTAATGGCGTAAGCACATACGTTATAGGTGCCGTCCACAATCCCTCCCCGGGTCACGTCAAACCGATGCGCCCCGACGTCCGCTCTATCGAGACTGCCACGTGGTGAGCCAGGAGGAGGCCCGTTATCAGGGTCATGCACCACACCCCGAATGTTCACCATCCCTGGACGGGACAGTGAACCGTTGCTGAGAGTGTAGACTGCGCGGCCCGTAGAGCTGCCGTTCTGCTCGACCACATTCACTGTCGAGCCGCTGATGGAGTCGATGATTGCTACGTGCCCGGCACCCTCATCGTACGGTGAGGCATTGGGGCCGTGAACAATCATGTCACCTGGCCTAATCGATGAGATACCACTATTACCCTGTCGAGTAATGCCGAGGGCGGCAGCCTTGTCATAGATCTGGTAGGCATAGCT
>JBQTGW010000418.1:0-4985 GCA_052390495.1 Pseudonocardiales bacterium | reverse complement strand
TTTCCTTCCCAAACGACGATCACTGGGTTGCAGGGAGGGTGTGCGGGGCGAGGTGTAGTTGGCCTGGGACTAATATTGTTGCAGTGAGTTACCGCGCAGAACAATCAGCAACCTTGACGTTGCCCTGCATGGCAGACCAGGACGTTGCGGCGCATGCTGTGCTCGGCGTTGATCTCTGGCCGAAGAGAGCACACTCCAGGAGGCAGCTACACCGGCGCTCGTCCACTGCTCGGAGAAATCGTGCACTACGGAGCCACCGACCGCCTTGCGATACTGGAGGAGCTTCGTGGGGAGGCCAGCAAACGTGGATGGTGGTCAACGGCGCGCCTACCCGAGTGGCTGGCGTCCTACGTCGCACTCGAGGCTGAGGCGACTGTAGTCCGGTCGCTGGAACTGGAGCTCATTCCTGGCCTGCTACAGACTCAGGACTACGCTCGTGAGCTGCATGTATTGCGCGGCGCGCTTGCCGAAGGCGAGATCGACCGGCGCGTTGCCGCCCGAGCGCGGCGCCAGGAGTCGCTCACTGCGGAGAATCCGCTACAGCTCTTCGCCATCGTTTCCGAGTCTGCCCTTCAGCGCTGCGCAGCCCGGCCGGATGACGTCGCCATCGCGCAGTTGGAATATCTGCACCATCGCGCCCAGTTGCCCAACGTACATCTGCAGATCTTGCCCTTCGAGCTGGGTCGGCACTCCGGCATGTCAGGTGCCTTCACCCTGCTGAGCTTCCCAGAGCAGTTGCTGCCAGATATCGGGTGGCAAGAGTACGCCCTTGGTGGTCACGTGATTGACGATGAGTCGTCTGTGGCCAGCCTCGATAGGCTGTTCACCAAGATCCGCGGTCAGGCTCTCGGTGTCCACGAGAGCCTGACGCGCCTTGCGGATCTTGTCGAACACACACAGTGAAACCGAAAGGGAGCAAGATGAACGACTTGACCCCCGCTGGGTGGCAAAAGTCTATACGGAGCAGCGGGAACGCCGCATGCGTGGAGTTAGCGGCGTTCACCGATGGTGGTCGCGCCGTACGTGATAGCAAGAACCCCACCGGACCGGCGCTGAGGTTCCAACCGGCCCAGTGGGATGCCTTCCTCGGTGCTCTCAGCCGGGGGGAGATCGGCTGAGAACCTCAAGTGCCCCCGGCCGGACTCCCGGTCGGGGGCACTTCGTCGTTGCTCCCGGGCGAGCACTACGTCGCATGCCAGCCCCGGTCGAGACATCGCGCGGCGAAGGTGTCCATGCCGAGTTTCCACGCCGATCGCGAGCCATCCACGGTGCGGGCTAGCACCTCGGCCGCGTCTTTGATCAGCGGCGTCGTTGACCTACCGGCGGACTCGGCGAGGCCGCCCACGAACTCCGCGCGCTGAGCCGGCCGCAGCTCGTAGGCGAGCGTGGAGCCGCCAGCCTTGCCGAGCTGCTTGGCGAAGTCGTCGCAGGCATACCAAGCCCGATTGGTCGAGGCCGGTGCCCTCCCAGGGCTTAGCGCACCCGGCAAGGCCCAGCATGAGCAGGATGGCGGCAATGGCCGGGCCGCGGAGTGATCTGATTCCCGGGATCATCAGCTCGGCAGACGAGTGACGTTGGCGACGGCGCACGTCGCTGGCCCGGGCTGGGCGCCTTCCGTCGCGTTGCCCGTCGCCTGGGCTCCCGAGAGCGTCACGGACTGCCCGGCGCCCAGCGAGTTGCTGAGTGCGCGGAGAATGTATCGTCGCCGCTGGCCGCCTCCGGAGGTGTCGAGCTACCTGGGCATGCGGGCCATGATCGTCGGGCAGGGCGCCACAGGACGGCTGCATCGAACTGATCCCCAACCCGTGAGTGGCGTTGAGTGCTATAGCGACGATTGCCACTCACGGGCGGCGCTAGCGGCGGCGGCTTTTGGCTTTGCGGGGTGGGGGGAGGGCTCCTTCGGCGCGGAGCTGGGCTGCGTGTTCGGCCAGGGCGTCTACCAGGGCGCCGACCTGGGCGACCTCGGGTTGGACGTCGACCCGGAGGCCGAACTCGACGGCGGTCTCTGCGGTGGCTGGGCCGATGCAGGCGACGATCGTGCGGGTGTGCGGCTTGCCCGCGATACCGACCAGGTTGCGCACGGTGGATGAGGACGTGAAGCAGACCGCGTCGAACCCGCCAGTCTTGATCATTTCACGGGTCTCGGCGGGCGGCGGAGCGGCCCGCACAGTGCGGTAGGCAGTCACGTCGTCGATCTCCCAGCCGCGGTCGCGCAGCCCCGCGGCCAACGTCTCGGTCGCGATGTCCGCGCGGGGCAGCAGCACCCGGTCCACCGGGTCGAGGATGTCGTCGTAGGGCGGGAAGTCGGCCAGCAACCCGTCGGAGGACTGTTCGCCTGAAGGCAGCAGCTCCGGGTTGATGCCCATCGAGCGCACCTTGTCCGCGGTGGACTCGCCAACGCAGGCGATCTTCACGCCGGAGAAAGCGCGGGCATCCAGCCCGAACTCCACGAACTTCTCCCACACTGCCCGCACGGCATTGGTCGAAGTGAAGATCACCCACTGGTAGCGCCCGTCCACCAGGCCCTTGACCGCGCGCTCCATCTGCGCGGGCGAGCGGGGCGGCTCCACCGAGATAGTCGGGACCTCGAAGGGCATCGCGCCGTGCACGCCGAGCCGTTCGCTCATCACACCGGCCTGCTCCTTGGTGCGCGGCACCAGCACCTTCCAGCCGTACAGCGCCCTTGATTCCCACCAGGACAGCTTCGCCCGCTGATCAACCGCCGAGCCGACGGTGACCACCAGCGGGCCACCGAACTCGGCCGCGTCGCGGCTCAGCCCGGCGAGCGTGGTCTCCACCGTGCGCTGGGTGGGCGCGGTGCCCTCCGCGGTGACCGCTACCGGGGTCTGCGGCGCGAGCCCGTGCTCGACCAGCGACGCGGCGGCGTCGGCCAGATGCGTGGCGGTGGCGTGCAGCACCAGCGGGCCCGAAGCGGCCGCCAGAGCCGCCCAGTCGACGCCGGCCCGGACGTCGGCCACGGTGTGCCCCGAACCCAGCGGCACCCCGGCGTATGCGGGCACCGCGGTGCCCGCCGCCACCCCGGGAACCACCTCGAACGGCACCGAACTGCGGGCGACGGCCAGCGCTTCGGCCACCACCGCGTCGGCAGTCAGCGGGTCGCCGGACACCAGGCGCACCACCGTGCGCCCTGCCCTGGCCTCGGCGGCCAGGTCCTTGGCGACCTCACCTGGCTCGCCCACCGCCGGGCGCACCTCGGCGCCCTCAGCAGCCAGCGCGAGCACATCAGCGGGCACATCCGGGTCAGTCACCAGCAGCTCGGCAACGCACAGCAACTGCTGGGCGCGCACGGTTAGCATCCCGGGGTCTCCGGGACCTGCCCCAACAAAGGCAATGCGTCCGGTGGTCTTGCGGGCACGGCTCATCTATGTCTCGATTCGGCGTCGGGCGTCTCTCCCGGGCCGCGCAGTGCCGGGTCCCCCACCCAGCGCGCCAGCTCCGAGGTCCAGCAACTCGGCCGCGACCTGGCGACCGAGCTTCTCGGCATCGATGATCTCCCCCGTGGCGGACGCCCGAACCAAGCCGTCGTCCGCAGTCGCAGCGACCCCCCGCAGGGAAAGCCGCAGCACGACCCTTCCATCGTCGTCCAAGTCCTCGACCACGTCGGCGAGTGCGCCGACCGGGGCGCTGCAGCCGGCCTCCAGCGCGGCGAGCAAGGCCCGCTCGGCGGTCGCGGCGGCGCGCGTGCCGCCGTCATCAAGGACCTCACCGAGCAGGTGCTCGGTGTCCACGTCATCGCGCCTGCACTCGCAGGCCAGCGCACCCTGCGCGGGGGCAGGCAGCATCTGCAGCGGGTCGAGCAGCTCAGTGACTTCGCCGAGCCGGCCCAAGCGGGCCAGTCCCGCGGCCGCCACCACTACCCCGTCGAGCTGCCCTTCGACGACCCGGCGAATCCGCGAGTCGACGTTGCCCCGGATCGGCTTCACGTCAAGACCCAGCCCCAGCGCCCGCAGCTGTACCACGCGCCGCGGTGCTCCGGTCCCCAGCACCGCGCCCGCGGGCAGCTCACCGAGCACCATCCCGTCCCGGGCCACCAGCGCATCGCGGGGGTCTGCGCGCTGTGGCACGGCGGCGAGCACCACCCGCGAGTTCGGCGCGGTCGGCAGATCCTTGTACGAGTGCACCGCCACGTCGACCTCACCGGCCACCAGTGCCGCGCGCAACGCCGAAACGAACACCCCGACGCCGATCTCGAGGATCGGCTCGCCGGAGGTGTCCCCCGCGGTGCGCACTTCCACGATGCGCACCTGCGACCCGGCGGCGCGCAGGTGCTCGGCCACCCACTCGGTCTGGGCCAGTGCCAGGGTGCTGCCTCGTGTTCCCAGTCGCAACACAGCCATTAGCGGGCACCCCCATCCGGCCCATCCGGCGTGGACGGGTCGGTACGGACCGTCGCGGCGATGGCAGCGGCGGCCTGCGGGTCCAGCTCGAAAAGTTCCCGAAGCGCGTCGGCGTAGGCCTGGCCACCACCTGCCTGAGCGAGCTTCTTGACGCGCACTGTGGGCGCGTGCAGGAGCTTGTCCACCACACGGCGAACAGTACGGGCAAGCTCGTCGCGCACAACATTGTCAAGTCCGGGCAGTCGGCCATCCAGCCGCAACAGCTCCGCGTCCACCACCTCGGCCGCCCGCTTGCGCAGTGCGGTGACGGTGGGGGTGACCTCAGCGGTGCGCTGGGCCACCAGATAGCCGTGCACCTCCTGCGTCACGATGCGGTATACCCGCTGCGCTGCCGTGGCCTGGTTCGGCCCGGCCTGGTCCGACCCGGTCAGACCGTGCTGCTCCAGCCGACGCGCCAGGGTCGTGAGATCGATGAGGGTGACGCCGGGCAACTCACCCACTCCGGCCTCGACGTCACGCGGCAGACCGAGGTCGCACACCACCAATGGCGCCGGTGCGCCACGCCCGGCCACCTGCGCGACACCGAGCACCGGGTCCAGCGCGCCGGTGCAGCAGATCACCACGTCC
>JBQTGW010000417.1:0-16329 GCA_052390495.1 Pseudonocardiales bacterium | reverse complement strand
GATAATGCGATCCTGTCAAGGGTGGAGGGCGCCGATGGTGGAGAACCGTGCCCGATCGAGGAAGGCAACTTCCTGCCGCCGCCAACAGCAACAGTCGACGACCACAGAAAGTGATCATTCGACTACGTATCCCGGTTAACTTCGAAGAGCCGCTATGTCTTCCCGTCGTCCATGACCGCCGAGGAGCAGGATTTCTGCTATCGGGAGGCTCGGCTCGGTCTTGGTGGGGTGTTGGCCTCGCTGGATGTGTTGTGGGCCAATCATCCCAACTGGCGCACGGACGCGATCTTCAAGCCTTACCAATGGAAGGTCGCTGCTGAGTGCGGTCCGCTCGTGGCCGACACGTTGATCACCGATGATCCGGCGTCAGCGCTGCGGTTCGTGGACCGGCAAGACGCCACGATCACCAAGGCGCTAGGCCCGTCTGGGATCATCGAGAACGGCCAGGTGAAGGTGGCCTACACCAGGCGCCTGACCGACGACGACATCGCCGAGCTTGAGTGCGTGTCAGTCACCGCGACCACCCTGCAGTGGTTTGTGCCCAAAGCGTTCGAGGTCCGGCTGACCGTGATCGGGGATCAGTGGTTCCCAATCGCGATTCACGCCGCTACCGAAGGTGCTCACACGGACTGGCGATCAGACCCTTCGGCGCTGTCCTACGAGTTCGTTCTCACGCCGGATACCGTGGTGGACGGCGTATTACAGTACCTTAAGCGCATGAATCTGGCCTATGCGGGACTGGATTTCGTGGTCACGCCGCCGGGAAGCTGACGTCACCGGAATGGCAAGCGGCCGTACTGGCGGTGCCGCGCCATGAGTTCGTTCCGGAGTTCTACGAGCGAGGCCCTGATCCGGTGGGACCGAGGGCGTGGAATCTGGTGTTCGCGTCATCACCAGAGACCCGCGAGTGCTGGTGGCACGCGGTATGGACGAACACTTCGCTGGTGACGCAATTGGGTGACGTGGGTCGCTGGGAGTCGCAGACCACGGTTGGGCCGACGTCCTCGTCGTCGGCACCGAGTCTGATGACTCGGATGCTCGAAGCGCTCGACATCCGCGACGGGCACCGGGTGCTGGAGATCGGTACCGGCACGGGTTACAACGCGGCCCTGATGAGCCACCGCCTCGGTGCCGAGAAGGTATTTTCCGTTGACGTCGACGCCGGGTTGGTGGACAGCGCCCGGGATCGGCTCGCGGCGTGGGGTTACCGGCCGACGCTGGCCGCCGTCGATGGCGTGGCCGGACTACCCGAACACGCTCCCTACGACCGCATCCTCGCCACCTGTGCGGTGTCCCGAGTGCCCTGGGCCTGGGCTGAGCAGACCAGCGAAGGCGGGCTCATCCTGGTCGACGTCAAGGTCCACGCCGATGTCGGCAACCTGGTACTGCTGCGCCGCGAGCACGACCGGCTGGAAGGCCGTTTCGATTCCGATTACGCCACCTTCATGCACATGCGAACTCCAGTCTTTCACGTCGAGCCCCAAGCCGGACCCGTACGCGACCGCGCCGCGGCGCGGCGGGGAACAACCACGCTGACCCATGAACGCCTCTGGGAGAACGTTCCGCTGTGGTTCCTGCTGCACCTGCGGCAGGGCGGGCGCGTTCATTTTGGGTACGCGATGGACCCGGTGACTCGTGGCCCCGGAGCCGTGTTCTTCTCCACCGAGGACGGTTCATGGTGCGAACTGTCGACAGCGGATGAAAACGGTACCCGCGAGGTATGGGAAGGCGGCCCGAGCCACTTGTGGGCCCGCGTCAAGGCAGGGCTGGAATTCTGGCGTCAACAAGGCCAACCCGGCTGGGAGCGCTTCGGCCTCACCGTCACATCACACCGTCAGACAGTCTGGCTGGACACACCCGACAGCGACCACCACTGGCACATCGACGACTAACCGAGCTAGCTACTGCGGCTGGCGGTGGTGACGTGCCCCGCGGGCGGGAATGTGTAAGAACCGGTGGATGCGGTTATCCCGGGTGTACACAACCGTGACCGAGGATGTGGAGAACGTGCCCCAACGTGCGTGGAGTGACAAGCGGGAACGCCAGTACGAGCACATCAAGTCGTCGCAGGAGGAACGCGGCACCAGTGAAGGACGCGCCAAGGAGATCGCCGCTCGTACGGTGAACAAGAACCGGGCGCAGTCCGGCGAGGCGCGGCAGCGCAGCAAGACCTCCACCGAGGACATTTCCCCGCAGCGTCGGGGTGGCCTGCGCTCGGGTAACAGGCAGGGTCCGGGCGGCCGAACCAAGGCCCAGCTCTATCAGGACGCCCGCCGCGCCGGTGTCAAGGGCCGGTCGAAGATGACCAAGAAAGAGCTTCAGGAGGCGCTGGACCGGGGTAAGTAGAAACGACTGTGGAGTACAACCGGATCGAGATCCTGGCCGTAGACGACGAGGCCGCCTTCTGGGATGACCGGTCGGATCTCCTGGCCTGCCTGCGGGAGACTCCGCCACGGGTGCCCGCCTACTTCGGGTATGACGAGCTCGGGTCCGACCTGTTCGAGTCGATCACCGAGCTGCCCAGCTACTACCTCACCCGGGTCGAGCACGGCCTGCTGCAGCGCCACGCCG
This sequence comes from Pseudonocardiales bacterium, assembly GCA_052390495.1. Classification (GTDB taxonomy): domain Bacteria; phylum Actinomycetota; class Actinomycetes; order Mycobacteriales; family Pseudonocardiaceae. The sequence continues at coordinate 13,758 of JBQTGW010000417.1, read as the reverse complement.
AGGAGATCGCCGACTTGATCGGGTGTGGGCGGATTGCGGAATTGGGCAGCGGGAGCGCGAAGAAGACCCGCTTACTGTTGGCCGCCTGCGTCGAGCGCCGTGCGACTACCTACCTTCCGATCGACGTCAGCCGCGAGATGCTGGCGGCCAGCGCACGTGAGCTGACCGCTGACCTGCCCGACCTGCGGGTACAGGGGCTATGGGGCCGGTACGAGGCGGGGCTGGCCCGGCTGCGGGACGGTGAGTCCGAGCCGATGGTAGTGGCCTTCCTGGGGAGCAACCTGGGCAACACCACTCCGCAGGAGCGGGACGACCTGCTCGTCGAGATCGCCAAGACGCTTCGGCCCGGCGACGGCTTCCTGGTGTCGGTCGATCTGCTGAAACCGGACGAGGTGTTCGAAGCCTGCTACAACGACCCACTCGACCAGTCGGCCTTCGCACGGTTTCGACTCAACTACCTGACCCATCTCAACCGGCGCTTCGGCGCCGACTTCACCCTGGAGTATTTCTACCCGCGGGCACACTACGACTCCGATACCGCCTCGGTCCAGGGACACCTCTATGCCACCGAGGACCAGTCCGTCACGCTGCGCACAATGGATCTCGAGCTGGATCTGCGGCGCGGTGATTCACTGAACGTCGGCTTCTCATGCAAATTCCACCGCCCGCAGTTCGTCGCTGAGGTTGCCGCGCGGGGCTTCGAGCTCGGTGCGCAGTGGATCGACGCGGTATGGCAGTACGGCATATTCCTGTTCCGCCGCTCGGGCTGATCGCTGCGGAGTGTTACCGTGAGGTTTCGCTCCCTCGTCTCCTGGGTATCTGAGGATCATGATGCTGCTGCGCCCCCCGGGCGTGTACCGGGCCGAGGGCGACACCTGGCTGTTGACCGACGTCCTGCGCCAAGGCGGCTACGCCGCCGGCCGCCACGTCCTGGACATCGGCACCGGCACCGGCGCACTGGCCCTGGCTGCCGCTCGCGCGGGCGCCGCCACGGTCACTGCGGTCGACCTGTCGCTGCGCTCAGTGATCGCCACCTGGCTCAACAGTCGGCTGCACCGGTCACCGGTCACCGTCCGCCATGGCGACCTGTTCGCGCCCGTGGCAGGCCAGCACTTCGATCTCATCATGGCCAACCCGCCCTATGTCCCCGCCGCCACCGGTGTCCTGCCCCGGCACCGGATCAGCCGCTGCTGGGACGCAGGCCCCAACGGACGCGCCGTGCTGGACCGCATCTGCGCCGAGGGACCCCACCTGCTCAGCCCGGATGGCATGCTGCTGCTCGTCCATTCCTCGATCTGCGATGACGAGGCCACCCTGCGCCGCCTCGCCGCCGCCGACCTCGACGCCGAGATCCTGACCCGCGCCACCGTGCCTTTCGGCCCTGTCATGCGGGCTCGCGTCGCCATACTCGAAGCACGTGGACTCATCGAACCCGGACAGCGCGACGAGGAACTGGTCGTCATCGGAGCCCGACGTGCCCGCTGAGCCAGTCCGCCGCCGGGTCGTCCTGACGGACGAAGGGCCGGTGCTGATATACGGCCCCATTGAGGTCGTCCTGCCCGATGGGCGTCAGGTGAGCTCCGATCGGGCGGTGACCGCGCTGTGCACCTGTCGCCGTAGCCGCCGGTATCCGTTCTGCGACACCAGCCACCGGCTACGGGTGCGTAGCTCGTGAAGCCTGCTCTTCCAGCGTCGCGCGGCCCCCTCTCCGCCGCCGTGCGCAATGCGCTGCGTGGTGCCACCTCGGCGCTGTCCGCCGTCGGATCGGCGGCCGTCGAGCAGGCCGACCCGTACGGTGAGGACCTACAGCTGGCCCTGTATTGCTGCTATGAGCTGCACTACCGGGGTTTCGCCGGGGTGGTCGACGAGCTGGAGTGGGACCCCGGACTGCTTCGGCTTCGCCGGGACCTGGAACGGTCCTTCCTCACCGCGCTGCGGGCCGATGTCCCGGGCGGTGCCGACGTCGCCGCCGAGATCGACGCACTGCTGGTGGAGCCAGTGGACGCCTGGGGTGTCTCACACCACCTGCGCCGCGCCGGGCAGCTCTGGCAGCTGCGCGAGTACGTCGCCCACCGCTCGCTCTACCACCTCAAGGAAGCCGACCCGCAGGCCTGGGTCATCCCGCGGCTGACAGGTGCGGCCAAGGCGGCGCTGGTCACCGTCGAGCACGACGAGTACGGCGCGGGCCGCCCGGAGCGTATGCACGCCCAGCTGTTCGCCGAGATGATGACCGAGCTGGGGCTCTGCGCCGACTACGGCGCCTACCTCGACGCTGTCCCGGCCACCACCCTTGCCGAAATCAACCTCATGTCACTGTGCGGGTTACACCGTCGGTTGCGCGGCGCGCTGGTCGGCCAGTTCGCTACCGTGGAGCTGACATCGTCTCCCGCGTCGGACCGACTGGTCCGGGCCATGCGCCGGTTGCACTGTGGGCCCGCGGCGATTGAGTTCTTCGCCGAGCACATTGAGGCAGACGCGGTGCACGAGCAGCTCGTCCGACATGGCGTGATCGCGCCCTTGTTGGCGGCCGAACCCGAACTCGCCAGCGAGGTGGTTTTCGGCATCCAGGCCAGCACTCTGCTGGCGGACCGGTTCGCCGACCTGCTCCTCACGAGGTGGACCCAGGATCTGCCTACGTTGCGCCACCCCTTCCCCGACGCTCCCGAAGGGCACTGCTCCGGAAGGACTAAGGGGTGGGCAGGCCGAGCCTGATCTGTTTACCCGGAGTGGAAACTCCGACTATCAATAATAGTGTCGCCGGCCACCGACGGCGCGCCCGGCGCTACCGAGCAACAGTAGGACCGCGCCGACCACCGCCAGGATGATCCCGAGAATCCACAGGATCTGGATCCCGAGTAGGTAACCAACCACCAGCAGGATAACACCAAGAACGATCATGACACCTCCGCGTGCTCTGCTTGGGTATTCACACTGATTTTACGACACATCCAGCCGATTCGCCTCCGCAATCTATTCAGGACAAACACGCTGAGTGGTCTGCTTCACCACTGATCGACACTGAGAGTGCCAGTTCCGCTACTCAGCGTGACAAGAGAGGTCGAGTGGGACCGCAGGCGGTCAGTGCCTCTGCTAACCTTGATGAAGCCTCCGGCGCCCGACGGGTGGGGCGATAGGGTGGCTGATAGCACCGAAGGCCGACGACCACGACGACCAGAGGGGCACGATGGGCGAGTTTGTTTTCCACACGTCCTGGATGCAGGATATTCCCGATGATACTCCAGTGACGACGCTGAGTATTCCCGGAACGCATAATTCATGTGTCGTTGACGGGCCCCTCGGGTTGGCCAAGACTCAAAACCTGGATTTGGTCGAGCAACTGAATGCAGGGATACGCTTTTTTGACATCAGACTTGCACATTATCACGACAACCTTTGCGTGCACCACGATGTTGTATGCACCGAAAAAAGCTACACAGATGTTCTGGCCATTTGCTCCCACTTCCTCAATCAACACCCTTCCGAAACTATCTTAATGTCAGTAAAGGATGAAGACCCCTTCGACGGCATCCTCGGCAAAATAGCCCCCTCTCGAATTCTTTGCAAATTACCCATAGGGGACTCCGCGAATTGCGGTGAAAATACCCGCTCGGTCGAAGACACGTTCAATGCGAGAACCTGGGAACATATCGAGGACGGGCCGCTGTTCTACAATTTCACTGCCACACCTCCTGGTAGTAATTCTGTGGACACTAGTTCTGCGTTCACATCCGAAACAAGATTGGGGGAAATTCGCGGTAAGATCGTCTTGTTTCGCAGATTCGAAGCCAGCCAAGCCCTTGGTCTCGACCTTACATACTGGCCGGAAAATCAGCGCTTCAGAAGCGCATCGGCTCCGTTCTACGATGTCGAAGATCGTTATCAGGACCCTGGGGACGAAGACAAGTTCGACTTCATCGTCTCCCACATGGAGGACGCCAGACGGGGCGACCCCAAGGATATATACATTACATTTTCCAGCGCCGTCGACCTCACGGCGCGAGGCTACTCAAAGGCAATAAATCCACGCCTCAACGACTACCTTGCGCAATCCCCACAAGGGCGCATTGGAATCATTGTGATGGACTATTTCGAGGAGCCTCAAGAGTTGGTCTCGAACGTGATAAAAATGAACTCAGCGATTCTCGCGCGGCCAAAGCTGATTCGCTCATCGTGACCGTTCCTACCCATCGCGATGTCCGGCCAGGGTGTCGGCGACCACTGCCCGACGCTGACCCATCGGCCGCGGTTCTCCGCTGGTGGTGTCGCGTGCAGTCTGACGCTCCGCCTCAGAGTTGATCTCCGCTCCGAGCAGAACGATGTAGCTGGTCAGCAACATCCACAGCAAGAGTACGATCACCCCAGCCAGCGCGCCGTAGGTCTTGTTGTAGTTGCCGAATAGAGCGACGTAAAGACTGAACCCCGCACTGCCCACCAACCACAGCAGTGCCGCCACGAGGCTACCCGTGGTGACCCAGCGGAATTTCGCTGGGCTGCGGTCCGGAGCCACCCGATAGAGCACCGCCAACCCGGCAACGACCAGGACAAGAAGCACCACCCACCGCAGCACCTGAGCTAGAACCGTCCCGACAATGCCGATGGATAGTACGTCCAACACCACCGGTACGACGGCGATCAGGGCCAGGGTCAGTACCAGGAACACGATTGCACCAAGGGTCAGCAGCAGCGCGACCCCACGAAGTTTCAGAAAACCCCGCTTCTCTTGCTCATCATAGGCGATGTTCACCGCCGTCATCAGGTTCGAGGTCCCGCTCGATGCGCTCCACAGCGCTATCAGCAGCGAGACCACCAACCCGACAGTCAGCGCCCCATCGCTACTTTGGGTGATAGCTTCCAGTTGCTCGGAGATTAGCTGCTGGGACTCTTGCGGCATCCCCGCCGTGAAGCTTTGCACCTGCTGGGTGATCTGGTTGGGATCGGCCACCAGCCCCACCAGCAGCACCAGTGCGATCAGTGCCGGAAACAACGCCAGGAACGCGAAAAAAGCCACCCCTGCGGCAAGCAGCGAAATATTGTCCTTTTGGCCTTCCTGGACCGCGCGGGACACTACCTCCCGCCAGCCCCGCACCGGAATTTGTGTGGGTGAGTCCGCATGCGTGCCGATGTCTGGTCTGAGGTCGACTGTGCTCCGCTGACTGTCCATCTCGCTCCCGTCCAGGAACTACCCAACGACCAGTGGGGTTACTACTCGGGCCCGCGCTGCAGCGCTCCTCGACTGGTGCGGCGGCGAACCGCGCCGTAGACGCCGGTAGCCACGAACAGCACTAACCCAATGATCGCCAACCACAGCAAAGCCTCGATGAAGAACCCGACGATAATGAACACAAGCCAGATGACAAGTAATGCGATGATGAGAGTCATAGTGACGAATTCCCCTTTATCTGCCAAGCCAATCTCGACCCTGGGACGATATCACTTCGTCCGGCTTCCGGCGACGTAGTCTGGTGCAGGTGCGAGCACCAGAGTTGCAGGAACGCCGCCGGGAGCCGGACGATCAGATCCGAGGTGAACGAACCGCCCTCATCTTGCTCAGGCCGGGTTCCTCTTGTCATCTCCAGCCTTGAGATCGGCCGGGGGGTCCTCGGCAGTGGCCGGGTCGGACTCCTGGTCACCCGCTCCAAGTTTCAGTTCTTCCTGACGTTCGTCCACGTGCTCCTGCACGTCCTCTGCCGAAGGTGCGCCTCCTGGCGGAGTCTCGATCTCGGACATCGTCGCTCCTCTCCGTTGGGGGCAGCGTCCTCACCTGCAGCTTCTGCATCTGCGGTAACATTCGGCGCTGCCCCATTTGGAGTACCCACACGGTGTTGGTCATAAACGCACGCTTCGGAGAACCCGACACCGTGCGTCCACACGGCCGCTGCGGAACTGCACGTCCCACACCTCGCCGCGGACGGGCTCTGGGAGATCAACCGTCGCATCGCGGCCAACATCGAACTTGCCGACGAGGCCGAAGCGGCGTGGCTTGCCGAGCAGAAGTCACTGGCCCTGGGATGGCGCCGGGATCGCCGGCCTTGCGGTGGCGCTAGACCGAACGATCCGGGAAGAGCGCCTACCTGGCGCTAGCGAGACCCGCTGGCTCACCTGAAGGATCACGTGATCCCAAGTACCAGGTCCGCGAGGGCTTGGGTAACGAGCGGATCCCCCGTTCTTCGTTCGATGCCGGCAAACATGGGTGAGGGGTTGCATTCCAGAAGTACAAATGTGCCATCCGGGCGTCGGCGGATGTCGATACCCGTGAATACCAACCCGCAAGCTTTGGTGGCACGCAGACACGCGTCCTGTTCTTCGTCGCTCAGGGCAGCAGGTAGCACGGCCGTCTCTGCGCCTCGATAGTCGAGCTCGTCGGAGACGATCTCGTAGTTGGCGACCACCCTGTCAGCCACGACGTATACCCGCAAATTACGGCCCGGAATCTCCTCCTGGAACAACACAGGAGCGTTGGCAAGCAGACCTAGGCGCTCCGGACGAAGGTCCTCCGCGGCGACGCGCCTGCACAGCGCACCACCCGAGACGGGTTTGTAGACAATCGGCCCGCCGACACTCTGGGCGAAATCGACGACGGCGGCCGGATCGTTGGTGGTCAGCGTTCTCGGCACTGGAACGGCGGCATCCCGCAGCATCTGAAGTTGTTCGAGCTTCAGGAAATGCTGCCCGAATGTCGCCGGGGAGTTGACGAAAAACGCGCCACCGCGTTGGAGAGCTCCAACAAAGCTGAACAAGAACGACCGCCGCTCCCGGCCACCAGCGTATGCCCGCCGCGATCCCCTTACCAATTCCTCCGGCGATGCCGAATCCACCATGGCGCCGTTCGGGAAAAAGGGCAGCGGGAGCGGCATGGAGCGAACGTACCAGGACCTGACTCCGGTGCCCGGCGCCACAGGCACACCATCGAGGAGCGAGAACGCCCCCTTTACCGGGAAACGCGACAGGTCGAGAATGACCGGTTCCGCCCCCTGCTCCCGCAGACAGCTCGCCACCCTCGCAACCTGCGGATCACGCGGCGGACCGATGATTCCGTGCGGTGGCATGTTTCAGAACCTCAGAACGCCGAGTCGTATTCTTCGCCAACGGCAAGTGCTGCCGGTTCGTAGTCGTCATATTCTTCACCAAAGGCAAAGATCTCCTGTTCGGAGTCGTCACCCTCCTCGCCCAGGGCACCGGCAAGGTCGCTTAGCGTTCAGTGATCATTACTTGAGGTAGTTTTCCTATTGCGGTGCGGGCCCACTACCACACCAATATCACTGAATGTGTTGGACTAGTAACGTTAGATGGTAGCGCTACCGCACAGTAAGACCACATCTGGACTCCTCGCCCAGCACAGGCTCTCGCCGACCGCCATTCGGAGCCTAATCGCAGTTTTGGGGTGCCCAGAACCGCCATTCGGAGCCGAATGGCTGGGTGAGGTACCCCGTGGACCGTTGTTCGGAGCCGAATTGCGGTCCACGGGGCCGACGGGTCGGGCGATGATCATCTGCTGAGGACAGGAGCATCCGTAAGGATGAGTCGTGGAGTGTCAGTGACCACTTAACGTCGCTACAGGTGACGCTGAGCGAACATGACGTTGCCCTGGGCCAGTGCCAGGGCGAACATGTCCCGGTCTGGTTTACGCATCCCGACCTGATCAGATATCAGGACCGCGTCGTAGTGCTCACTGAGCTGGAAACGGGCGTAGGGATCATAGGGTGCACTGCCCCAGCTGTTCGACAGCACGGCAGCCTTGATCCCGCGGGATCGCAGCTCGGCTACCGCGTCCACTACCAGGGGTTCCGAACGCAGGTCGGCCAGTATCCGCTCCAGTAATCCGTTGGGATCGACACCAAGTGCCGGAGCGAGGTGTGCTACGAACTCCGCCTGAGTGATCTGCCCCCGCTCCAGCTCCACCAGTGCACCCTGGGCGCCCTGATCGACATTGAAGATCTTTTCCAGGGCGTCCGGGGCCAGGCCGTCGCGCACGCAGTACGACCGCAGCGCGCCGTCGAACGAGGTGGTGAGCACACCACCGAAGTCCAGAACGAGGCCACCGTACTGACCCTCAAGTGCCGAGCTGGACTTGGCCGAGGTGGCGGGTTCACAGCCTGACATGCAGTTCCTAACGGGACGATGCGGCGGCCTCGGCGAAGTCCCATGCCTGCCTCGCGGCACTGGTCGAGTGGATCATCGGCTATCGTCAGCGACACGGTCACCGTGTTGCCCTTCGTGCCCGCTCACACCCGAAGTCGATCACACAGCGCCAGCTTCGTGATCAGAAGCGCCGAGGACATCACGGACCGCGCTACCCCATGAGCAGGTATGGAGCAGACAGCTTGGTGTCCATGCACAGAGTGTTGAAACGGTGATCAATGCCGCTGAAGGTGAGCGAACTACTGAAGATCATCGAAGCAGACGGATGGTATCTGGTCAGCACCAAGGGTAGTCACCGTCAGTACAAGCACCCCAGCAAGGGAGGCCGAGTGACGGTACCAGGCAAAGCCCAGCAAGGTGTTGCCCATCGGCACGGAACGAAGCATCCTGAAGCAGACTGGGATGAACCGGAGGCCAGAATGATCACCTACGCGATCATCATCGAGCGAGCCGAGGACGGTGGCTACGGCGCGTGGTGCCCTGACCTGCCCGGATGCATTGCACTCGGAGACACGCCAGCTGAGGCCATCACGGAGATGAAGGACGCCATCGAATTCCACCTTGACGGCTTGCGTGAAGATGGGTTGCCGATCCCTCATCCGTCCACCGTGGCCGCGACCATCGTCACCACCGACGCCGCGTAGCTGGAATGTGACGACGGCAGTCTGGCCCACGCCGCGGACGCTACGAAGCCACCGTCCACATCGCCGCGATCAACGAATGGCTCCTATGACTTCTGAAACAGGCCCTACATGGCTGCCAACGAGTACCTGCTCTCGCGTGTCGATGAGCTTGTCGCTGTCTGGGACGGCGGTCCTCCGGCGGGCTGGGCGGAACCGCTGATGTCATGTCCGCCGCCAGGGAACAGGGTCGGCCGGTGTAGGTGATCTGGCCCCGCGGGGCAGCTCGCGGCTGACAGTCAGCTGGTCCGTCCATCGGTTCCTTTCGCCATTGCCTGACTTGCCCTCGCCCTCGGGCAACGGGCAACCCGTAGAGCACGCAGAGCGTGATGCGAAGGTTGCCGAGCATGACCATCACGCGGAGCTTGCGTTGAAGATCCTCGCCCTCGCGGCAGTCATCCTCGCGACCACCGGCACCACCAGCGAGTGCGGCGCCGAACTACCCAAGTCCTGCACCGTGTTGTTTCGTGGCTTGAAGGTCGAGAGCGGCCAGATCACCGATGTGTTGAGGCCCGTGTGCGATCCTGAGCACCTGCCGCAGAACCACAAGATCCACGCATGGATCGAGCACAAGGCTTTTGGCGGCGAATGGAAACAGGCCAGTGGTCGCACCCCGATCGTCTTCGATATCCCCGACGAGGAAGGCTTTGACATCAAAGTCAGCACGAAGTGCAAGGAGGGCGCCTACCGTAGCGGCTACGAAGCGATTGGGCGCGGACCTGCGCTGCCAGACAATCCGAGCGACAACCCGTTCAAACACCAGGACTACGGGTGGACCACACACATCTTCTCCGCAGGCGACTGCACCGGATGAGCACATGAAACCCGGACACGGCGGCTACGCCGACTACCTCCCGCCGCGAGGACTGACCTGGGTCTGGTCGCAGCTACTGCGCCCCCCAAAAACTATCTATCGTCGTGTGCGAAGAATGTACCGTCGCCGCTGGCCGCCTCCCGAGGTGTCAAGCTACCTGGGCATGCAAGCCATGATCGTCGGGGAGGGCGCCGCAGGGCGGCTGCACGTGGGGTCCGTGGGAGTGGTCTCCAAATCTGAGGTGCATGGCGACCATCGCCTATACCACATCGAGTTCGAAGCCGAGGGCGACACAGTAGTTACGTATCTGCCCAACCCTGGCTGCATCGAGCTAATACCCCGCGAGAATAAATCATGACGCCACTACGGGCGCTTCCTTAGCCGAATCTGAGCAGAGGTATGTCGTAAAGTGCCGGTTCGGGTGTGCGGAGCATGGTCGGCGTGGCGATCTCAACGAGCAGCATTTCGACGAGGAACTGAACTCGGGCAGACAGGAGATGGCTGGTGTGCCCGACTGCTGAACGTTCCTTGAGGCCGAGGCTGGTGTGGATGTGCGGCAGCACGCGGTCGGTCTCCGGATCATAGCCGAGCGTGCCACAGCCGAGGGCCTCGACGTTGGTCAGGTGGACTTTGGACCAGAGGGGCGCGCCGGAGTTGGCGAGTTTCTCGCAGGTACCGACGATCTCGGCTTCGGCGAATCCGGCGATGAACATCGGGATGTAGCCCTGGCGGACGTTGTTGTCGGTACAGAACCCGGCGAGGGTGTCGAAGAAGTCGTCGCCGTGGTCGAACATGATGCCGAAGGTTCGGCCGGGGGTGAGTTCATGGCTGCGCACAGCGCTCAGCTTGACACAGCGACGCGCCCACCGGCCGCATCGAAGGCCGTGACGATCTCGTCCCGAGTGGCCTCACCAGCGATCAGCAGGTCTCGACGCTACGCTCTGCGCGATCAGATGAGTCGCCCAGCGCACACAACGTAGGCGACTCACGAAACGGTGAGGGGAGCGCTGGTGGGCCAGCTGGCTTTCGGCGGTGAGCTGCGCCGGTTGCGCGAAGAGCGCGGTCTGTCGCTGAAGAAGTTCGGACAGTTGGTGCACTACGACCCCGGGTATCTCTCCAAGGTCGAGAACGGTCTCAAACCGCCCACCGGCACCCTTGCCACGGCCTGTGACGAGGCATTGGATGCCGGAGGAGAGCTCGCCCTGCTGGCCGCCGGGTACGCCGAAAACCGGGAGCGCCGTCTAGACTCGGGTGAGCTGTCCACACCTGTGGAGGTGGAGAAAGCGAAACGCCGCGAACTCGTTGCCCTTGCTGCGGCCATCACCTTCGGTAGCCGACTCGACGAGCCGGTGAAGCGGATCCTCAATGCAGCCGACGAGCCGCAGGTGCCAACCCGAGTCCGGGTCGGCGACGTCGCGCATCTGCGTACTGCCGTTGAGACATTGAGAACCCAGGATCGCCGGGCGGGGGGTGGCGCGGTGCGCCACCAGGCCGTGGCCGCGTTGCGCTGGGCGAGCGCCCTGCTGGACTCGTCCTGCACACCCGAGGTACGCCAGGAACTTGCGGCAACGACCGCGGATCTCGCGAACTGCGCCGCCTGGGCGAACTTCGACGCCGGTCGGCATGAGCCCGCACGAAAGTTGTCCCTGCTTGGACTGTGGGCCGCCCGCGAATCCGGCAACCTCGGCATCCGAGCTAACGTCGCGTCCAGTTTGGCCCGCCAGGAAATCTATATCGGTAACTGGGCAGGCGGGTTGGAACTCACTCAGCTCGCGTTCACCGCACACAACGCACTGACCCCCAACGAGATCGCGGATCTACACACGGTGAACGCTCTTGCCTATGCCCGCAAGCGCGACATCGCGAACTGTCTCCAGTACACCGGTAACGCCCTCGACACCTATCGACCCGACTCGATCTCGAATGATCCGCCCTGGCTCGACTACTTCACCCCTGCACAGCTTGAGAGAGACCTCGCTTTCGCGAGATACGACTTGCTGCTCGGGGGTGCTGACGTCGGCGACCGCGCGGCGCACCGCCTCGCTTTGATCGAATGCTTCTCCACTGCTTTTCGCCAGTACCCGGTGGACCGAGTGCGGAGCAAAGCCATTATCGCGGCCAAGCTGGCCACCCTGCTCTACCGTGAAGGTGAGCAGCGTCTAGCGCACCAGATGTCCGAGAACGCGATCACGCTGGCCGGAGAGGTCCGCTCCACACGATTGGCAAACGATCTCCGGGTGCTCCTGCGGGCCTTGCCACCCGCCGACCACTCCAACGAGTACAACCGTGACCTCCGGCAACGCCTGTCCGTCGTACTCATCGACATGACCTGGGCCCCCGATTCCACCGATGGTGAGCCCAAAGAACTCAGGAGACGCCACTGTGCCGCGTATCGGGATCACCGGGCACATGAATCTGACTGCGGCCACCGAGAAGATTGTGTATGAAGCGCTGTGCGAGGTGCTTCGCCAACGCGCCCCCACCGGCCTCGTCGGCGTCACCTGTCTGGCCCGAGGTGCGGATCAACTCTTCGCGCGGGCCGTGTTGGACCTCGGGGGCCGTCTGGAGGTCGTCTTGCCCGCACCCGACTACCGAACGAAGATCAAACCAGACAACCTCGCCCGCTATGACGCGCTGCTGGCAGCGGCAGACACGGTGCACGTCATGCCCTTCGACACCTCGCGGCGAGAGTCCTATCTGGCTGCCAACGAGTACCTGCTCTCCCGCGTCGATGAGCTTGTCGCTGTCTGGGACGGCGGTCCCTCAGGCGGGCTGGGCGGAACCGCCGATGTCGTGTCCGCCGCCAGGGAACAGGGTCGGCCAGTGCAGGTGATCTGGCCCCGCGGGGCAGCTCGCGGCTGACTCTACTCGTTCGGAGGAACAGTCCAGAGCCCTCAACATTGCCTGGCTTGCCTCGCCGGGAGGGCAATGGGCAACCCCTGGATCACACAGAGCGTAACGCGAAGGCTGCCGAGCATGACCATCACGCGCAATGAACATACAGCTGGCGATCATGCAGTGCGGGTGACCAGTGCCCGCGATGGTCGGGAGCATCTGGTGGCTCAGAAGGCGATGACTCCCGGCAGCGCGGGACAGTACCCGGCATTGTGTGGTCTCCGAGTGTGGGCGGCGGCGCTGGCTTGCCCGGCGGGTCTGCCGTGTCGGGCCTGTTTCGCAGTGGGTGCTGCCTACCCGGCTGATGCGTGTCGCCGCCGACAGCGCCAGACCGGGGTGCGGGCCTGGCTGAACCGGCTGCGCCGCCGGGCCCGCGCAGCGGAGTCTGCGTCGTTACCGGACACCGCGCGGGACGGCACCGGGGTGCGGGAGGCTCGTCATGAGGACTGAGAGCCCCGACCTTGTGATCGCCATGCGGCTGCTAGACCACGCCAAGCTGCGAGGTTTTCAGTTCCAGCGCGTTGCCGAAGGTCCGGATGCCGCGCTGCTGGGGACCCGGCGCACGGGCACCTGGACAGACACCCTGTATCTCGACGGGTTCAGCCGAGACTGCCACGCGCTGCGCGAACGCACCACGTCGCTGATCGTCCCGGATAACGCGCTGGTGGAACGCCGCGTCACCGGCGACGCGCTGAACGTGCTCAATGTGGTGCTGACCTGGGAGACGGCGTGAACCCGCCATGTCCTCCCTTGACGACAATGTCAACGGCGCCGAGCAGACCCGCTCTTACCCAAACCCTCCCGAGGAATGCGGGCGGGCCGTGCGGCTGGTATGCAGCTACGCCCACAATGCCGACGACGCCTGGGAGCTTCTCATGGCGCTCGGCCTGAATCCCCGCGACGGCCGACTGGCCCTTCCCCCGCAGACGACCCGGCCCGGGTCGAGCAGCTGCGGTTCCGGCTGACCACTCTGTGGGAGGGCACCGCACCAGCAGGCTGGCACGGATTTGACTCAGCCGACACCCTGCGCGATCCGCTTGGCAACGCGCCGCAGCTCGCGCACCCTCGACCGGAAGGCCGTATCGCGTTCGAGCGGCGCGGCCGTCTTGGCGAGCATGCGGACGTCGTTGGCGATCCGCTGGGATCGCAGGAGCATCGCCTCGCCGAGGGCCTGTTCGGCCAGACCGAGGCCACGGTGCGGGTCGTCGAACCGCAGCACCAGGCAGGCGA
>JBQTGW010000416.1:0-25702 GCA_052390495.1 Pseudonocardiales bacterium | reverse complement strand
AAAGCCGCTTATATAGTAACCCAAAGCGGCAAAGAACTGGTCGAAGAAATTTTCACAGAAGATAATGATCGGCGAGCCATCCTCCACGATTTCTTTTCGGTCGAGGCTGCCGTTCTGTACCTCAGTCGCGAACTCATCGACAAAGTCGAAGAGGCTGAGCTCAATCGGGTCGGTCACGGGCGTTGATCTCCGAGCATGAGAAGACGAGTGATCGCGTCGCGAGCCCGAATAACCTCACCTTCGCACCCCACCGGGTCGAAGGGCAGGAGACCGTCGCTTGGCCGACGGGTCACACGCTCGTAGAAAGGTGCGAGCCGAGCGATCGTCGCGACATCCGCAGCACGGTCAGGATACAACTCCGCGATGGCCCTGAACGCCCGGCCACGGTCGAACTCGAGAGTCCCCCGTTCAGCGAGGATCGCGAACGCCACTGTCCGCCCGATCCGGTAAAGGTGGGTGAGCGGAAACAGAAACCGCCCGCCGAAACGATCCAGATGGGCGTAATTAGTGAGGTGACGGCGCTGTGCCGCGAGCTCCTCGGTGGTCGCTACCGGTATGTCTGTAGCAAGCACACGCCGCAGCTCTCCATGCGGGTCATAGAGAATCCAGCTCTCCTGCCGGAGATGAGCACCGAACCGCGACCATCGGTGCAGATAGCGGTCCAAGCTGTCCGCGGTGTGATAGAAAATCGAGATCCGTGCGACCCGCAACTCGGCCGGCAACTGGCGCAACAACGTCGATGAAGTGAGCCGCTCATCGGTACCAAGCACGAGGAGATCGATATCGCTGCCCACGTCAGCTCGCCCACGGGCAACCGAACCAAAAACGCACACACCCTCGACACGAGGCACGGCGGCCAGTGCCTCGGAGGCCGCTTTGGCCTGATCACGTTTCTCCGCAGCGACTGTGGTCGACATGGCGCTTAGGCTAAGGCCGAGGTCCGGCGTAGAACAGCAACGTACAGCCCCGGCAGCTGCTACGGGCGCCCGGACGACACACTCGCATGCCACCTGACCTGCCACGATACTGAACACCACCGCGCGCACCCCGCCATCGTGAGGCCAGCGAACCAACTCCACAGGATTAGGTGGGTGACACTAGCCAGCCCGTCCGGTCCGGTTGCGTAGTGCCATTGGAGTCTTTCCTGACGGGCATGCGCCCTCAGCGGTGCAGGCGGGTCCAGCAGAGGGCTACCTGCACGCGGTCGGGGAGGCCGAGTTTGGTGAGCACGTTGGAGACGTGCACCTTCACTGTGTAGCGGCTGATCTGCAGCCGATTGGCGATCTCCTGGTTGGAGAGCCCTTCGCCGAGCAGGCGGCAGACGTCGCGTTCCCGGTCGGTGAGTCGGCGGATCGCTTCGGCGACCGCGCGGTCGTGCTCGGTGGGCAGGTCGGGCGCCATTGCCTGCAGCATCCGGGTGGTGGCCTCTGGGGCGAGGACCGAATTGCCCGCGGCCACGATCCGGATGCCATCACGCAGCCGTTCGCTTGGCGCGTCCTTGAGCAGGAAGCCGCTGGCCCCGGCCTGCAGGGCGGCGTAGACGTAGCTGTCCAGGTCGTAGGTGGTCAGGATCAGCACTCTGGTGCCCGGCGGGCCGGTCCGCCTGATCTGGCGGGTGGCCTCGATGCCGTCGCAGACCGGCATGCGGATGTCCATCAGCACCACGTCGGGCGCGTGCCGGGCCGCCGCCGCCACCGCCTGACGTCCGTCGGCGGCAGTTGCGATCACCTCCAGGTCGTCGGCCGCGTCCACGATGCGGGCCAGCGCCTCGCGGAGCAGCTGCTCGTCGTCGCAGACCAGGACCCGAATGCTCATGGTGCCTCCCGCACCGGCAGGGACGCGGCGAGGATGAAGCCGTCGTCGGGATTCGGGCCCGCGTGCAGTGTGCCGCCCAGCAGTGAGACCCGCTCCCGCATGCCCAGCAGCCCGGTTCCGGCGGATCCGTTGTTCCGCGCCCCGTTGTGCCGTGTCGCAGCGGGCCCGGCCGCATTGCGGACCTCGATCTCCAGTGCGTCGGTGAGGTAGCTCAGCCGCACCAGGGTCGGCACTGGGCCTGCGTATTTGGCGACGTTGGTCAGCGCCTCCTGCACCACTCGGTAGCCAGCGTGCTCGATGCTGGCATCCAGCGGGCGCGGGGTGCCGCACCGCTCCAGGTGCACCCGGGGACCCCCCTCCGGAATGCCGGCCACCAGCTCGTCCACCTGGGACAGCGTGGGTGGTGGGGTGAGCGGCGCGGCACCGGTGTCGCCGTCGGCCGGGTCGGCCCGCAGCACCCCGAGGAGTCGGCGCAGCTCGGCGAGTGAGCTGCGCCCGGTGGCGGCCACCCGCCACAGGGTGGCCCGCGCGGCCGCCTCGTCGCCGGTCTGGGCGCCGGCCTCGGCGTCGAGCATCATCGCGGTCACCGAGTGGTTGAGGATGTCGTGCAGTTCGCGGGCCAGCAGCGAGCGCTCCCGCGCGACGGCGTCCTCCAACACCGCGGAGCGGGTGGCCAGCTCGACGATCCTGGCCCGCTGATGCGCCTCGAACCGCCCCGTGATCCACAACGCCACAAAGCCGACGAAGACCGTGACGAACCCGATCCGCGCCGCCGTGGACCCGCTGAGCACCAGGTACTCCACCGCGAGCAGGCCCAGCCCGATGGTGCCGCCGAGCACCCGGTGGCGGGCGGGTGCCCAGGCGGCCAGCCCGGACGCGGCCAGCAACACCCCGAGCGCCAGGCTCTGGCCACCCAGTAGCACGGCGGTGAGCTCCGCTGCACAGGCCACCAGCATGATCAGCAGCGGAAACCAGCGGTAACCGCACATGGCGGCGCTCTGGATCAGCCCGCAGCCGACCAGCACCCAGAACTGTGCCGGGGTCACTCCGGGGGAGAGCTGCGCGGTACCGACCGCAGCCACCACCGGCAGCCCGATGGCGAGCGCATCGATAGCCCGCTCCACCGGAGTGCTCCCGAACAGCGGAGTGCTCCCGAACAGCGGAGTGCTGCTGAGCAGCGCCGACCTGGGCATCGTCAGTTCCAGGCCCACCTCGCCGGATCGTTCCTGGTGCCGGTGCGCCTGCCCCGCGCCCACCAGAAGCCGCCGATCGACAGGGCCGCGATCAGCGGCAACATCCCCACCGTCCAGCTCAACGCTGCCGGTGGCCCCGGTCGCGGACCCACCGGGATCAGCAGCGTCCCGGTGCCCGGTCCGCGCGGACCAGCCAGGGCGAACTCGAAGCGCCACGTGCCCTCCTCTGGCAGAGCCACGATGTCCAGACCCCACGAATCGCGCGCCCTCGGATGCCGGACCAGCGCCCGCCCCTGCGCCTCGCTCTGCACGTCCGGCCGGAACTCCGCGCCGGACGGCCCTGTCATCTGGAGCGTGCCGTGCAGGCCGGCGATACCACCGTCGGGGGTGAACAGGAAATCCAGGGACCGCTCCGCGGACAGTGGCCACTCGGAGAACGACACCCGCATCTCGTAGGGACCCACCGTGGTCGTCTCGGTGTGCACCACACCCACCGGTGGCTGGGCCTGCGCGACCGGCGCGACCGGCGCGACCGGCGCGGCCAGCAACCCGGCTACCGCCAGCACCAAGCCGACCACCAGAGGGCGTATCCCGATCCTCGCGCGCATCATGCCTCCTGCCCCACAAGATCGCCCCGGACGGCGGCTGGCCGGTGCTCGGTGACGTCTAGCCTGCGTAATCCCGCGCCCCAGCGCCAGGCCAGCCACCCGGCGAGCGCACCGACCGGCAGCGACCCGACGAAGATCACGGGCCCGAACCCCGCGCCGCCCAGCTGCACCGCGTAACTCACCGTCAACACCGCCGCCAGCAGCGCACCGAGCACCGGCACGGCCCGGTGCGGTGCGACGTTGCGCGAGCGCGCCGCCCACAGCCCCAGTTCCAGCAGCAGCGCACCCAGCAGCACGCCCCACGGCGTGAGCAGCACCAGCTGCACCACCGAGTTGTCGGCGAAGTCGCGCATCGGCAGCCCGATGGACTCGGCGTAGGAGGCGGTGGCCCACGGCGCGAACACCCAGAAGAGCGCCAGCAGCATGCTATACACGAGCCCGGTCAGCGCAGCCCACCGCGGTGCCCGCAGCACCGCGGTGACCAGCATCAGACCCACGGTGGCCACCCCCATCGTGACCAGCACGAAACCCGCCCACCCGAGGAACGGAAGCAGCGCGAACACCAGGATGAACATGCCGCTCAGCAGACTGGCGGTGGCCACCACCAGCCCGATCCGCCCGGCGCGATAACGACGCAACGCGGCGAACACCACGACCGTGCCGATCGCGGTGACCATCGAGCACAGCGACATGCCGATGTGTGGCGGTGAGGTGAGCGTGGCGTCAAAGCCGTACACCTCGTGCCACCACAAATCGCTCAGACCGTAGAGCAGTTGCCCGGCCGCGCCCAGCCCGGCGATGAGGAAACCGACGGGTGCGGCGAAGGTGCCGAACACCTGTACGGTGCGGCCGGTGACGGCGGCCCGCCCCGGACCGGCGAGGGTGTTGCGCAGCACCACCACCAGCGCGGCGATACCGCCGGAGGCGATACCGATGTAGAGCATCAGGTGCGGCGCGGTGAAAAAGGTGTCCGGGCCGACCACTGTGTGCCATTGGATGTCCCATTGCCCACCCAAGCCCTCGATAATGCCCGCCACCAGCAGCGCGAACCCGCCGATCAAGAGAAACCGGTCACCGATGGTGATCTGCTCTGTGCTGTCCGTCCGAATTGGGCTGTCCGTCTGCATTGGATCTCCCTTCGCTTTCGACCACGTCGATCGTCAGCGGCGTGGTATGGATCTCGAAGTCCTTGGCGTACTGCACCCATGCCAGGTACCGGCCCGGTGCGGGGAAGGTGAACGTGAAGTGCAGCAGCGGGCCGTAATGCGCGACGGTCTCGTCCGGCATCGCCATTCCCGGCGGGGTCATCGAACCCATCTCGTGCACGTGCGCGAAGAACCGCCCGCTCTCGTCCCGGATGATCAGGTGCCCGGCCATGCCCAGCCAGGGCTGTAGGTCGTCGGCGCCGGTGTGGATTTCCAGCGTGCTGGACTGATCTGCCACCGGCTGGGCCGGGATAATGCGGATCTCGGGAGCTGTGTGCACCGGAGCGGCACTGTTTGGGCCACCGGCGCCGGTCGGCTCTCTGCCACTACCCGGCTCCCCGGCACCGGCCGGCTCCCCGGCACCGGCCGTGACCTCGCCACCCACTGTGAACTCGGCGCTGATCAGCTGCGATCCCGAGTCGGCTCGTTCGAACTCGGTGTGCACCAGATACCGGCCGGGCCGGTCGGGCGCCAGCCGCACAGTGAGCTCGCCGGGGCCGGTGCGCACCGGGTGCAGGTGCGCAAAGAACCCGGCATCCGCGCTGGTCACCACGGTGTGCGCGAGCGCGCCGTGGTGGGCGACCAGATCGTCGACCGGCTGGCCAGTGGACCCGTCGACCAGTCCCAGGCGCAGCGTGAGCTCACCTCCCGCAACCGGCGCCACCGGAGTGGTACTCACGGCGCCCAGCGCGTACGGCCGCCCGGTGGCACCGACCGCGGGATCGTTGACCGGCACCGGCGCGGCACCGTGCGGCAACGGTGGCGGGATCGTCGAGGACAACCCAGCGGCGGTGA
Organism: Pseudonocardiales bacterium; assembly: GCA_052390495.1. Lineage (GTDB taxonomy): Bacteria > Actinomycetota > Actinomycetes > Mycobacteriales > Pseudonocardiaceae. The sequence continues at coordinate 20,086 of JBQTGW010000416.1, read as the reverse complement.
ACGCCGCCATCAGCGCGAGCGCACTCAGCGCACCTAGCGCGATGGCAGGCCACCGCCGACCCCCTGCGGCGGTGTGCCCTGGCCGCGCCCGCGCGGCGGTGTGCCCTGGCCGCGCCCGCGCGGCGGCGATCAGTGCACCCGCCAGCGCGAGCCCCGCGACGGTAAAGCCGCCGTAGGCCACCAGCTCCCATCGGGCGGTTCGCGGCGTGAGCACCCGGAACGGCAGCAGCGCCTGCTCCTCGCCAGCGTGCAGGACCAGCTCGTGCGGCCCAGGCTCATCGACGTGCAGCGTGACGGAATGCGTTCCCGCAGCCCGGACGTCGAGGCTGCGCTGCTCACCGCCGAGGGAAACCCGCAGGTCCAGCGCCTGTACCGGCCGATGCGCGAGCACGTCCACCTGCAACGGCCCCGGCACCTGCTGGACTCGCCGGATGATCACGGTCAGCTCGGTGCCGCCGAGGCTCTGGGCCAGCGAGACGTCCGCGGTGTCACTCACCCCGTGACCTGCCGCGACGCCGGGCAGCAGCAGACCACTCAGTAGCAGCACCAGCAATGCCACCGCCGACCCCCGAATCAAGCTCACGGTGACGACGCTACGGATCGGCCGCGCAGTGCACATACGGCACAGGCACTGATCCGCCTAGTGCCCGAGCACTAGCTTGACGGGTCGCGGGCCCTATCACGAGGCCCTATCACGAGACGGTATGAGCTGAGGCAGGTGACTCAGCACCTCGGAGCCAGCCAGACCCGGATCGGCCCGGCAAGGCGGTGCTGGCCGCTCGGAAGGGAATCGGCAAGGTACCCGACCAGCACCCATTAGCTGTCACGCTGCGCACCCAAGCGGCGCGTGCCCACGCCCGCCAGGGCCAGCGTGCCGAGTGTGTCGAGTTGCTGGCGCAGGCCCAGGATCTGCACGACCGGCTGCCTGCCCGAGCACCCGGCCGGTTCTTGGCCGACAACAGCATGGTCGCTTCGCGTTCTATTAATGCCCATCCTGCCTCGTCCTACATCTGGCTAGCCGACTACCAGCAGGCGCAGACGCAGGCCTCGGCAGCCCTCGCATGGCAGGAGTCCGCCGCTCCGGGAGACCGTTCGCCCACCGGGGAGGCTGTCGCCCGCATTGATTCTGGGTATCGCGCTGGTGCACCTCGGATCGCTTGACGAGGCTGTGGCACTCGGTAGCCAGGCATTGTCCTCGACACGAGTGACCAATTCGGTGCTGGCGCGGGCGGGTGAGCTCGACCGGGCGCCTGATGCGCAAGATTCAGCGGTAGTGGGCAACCGCCGAAACTCGCACGGGGCGGTGGTCGCTCACCACCTTGAGACGCATGAGGTCTGCGACCGTCGAGGAGTCGTTGAGGCCGAGGTCGGCGATGGTCGGCTGGGAAGCCACGGAAGGTGAAACGAAGGCGTCAAGGTGAGCGACCGCGCTCCACCAGACGAGTCCGCCGGGGCTTACCACGCAGATCTGGAGGGCATCGTGCGGGCCCATCTGCTCGAACAGCCAGCCCAGACGATCGGCCGGCGTGCACGCAACGATCACAGCGTCCCCGGTGGCCGCCACTAACGCGCTCTTGGTGAAGTCCGCAAGCTGATGCGCAACAGTGAACGAGCGACGCACCGCCGCGACCGCAGCATCACGGTCCAGAGTGCGCCGGTCAACCGCGACACGAACGTAGACACCCTCGACGAGAGGCGTCTCCACGTGCTCGAACAGGCTGACCCCGCGCAACTCCACATCATTGACGTGGAACCGGGCCGCGTCGAGGAACTCGGTTCGCATCTGCTCCAGTGATAGACCTGCCGCGTAGATGCTGTCGGGGTAGGAGTAACTGGTCCAGCATGGGACATCAGCCTGCACGGCCACTGCTTCACGGTAGATCACGTGCACGTTCTGGGTCACCGGATCACCTCCCGCGCTCGCTCGAGTGACAGTCCCACATCCACTACCAGGATACGGCGCACCTGCCCGCCGGGGATGGTCTCCCGATCCTGGAAGGCGAAGGTGAACGTGCCGACACCGTCGGGCCTGGCAAATTGCCGGTGCGAACCCTTCTGCCGCACCGGCTGGCCACACAGCTTCTCCAGCAACGCCGCCAGTCGGGCCGCGCGCATCGACGGCCACCGCTCGCCCACGTTCGCTGACCACCTCCGTCCGCCACTTGGGGGCATGATCAATTCACGAGGTTCCGGTCTCCGCAGCGTGGCTTGTGCAGCTCAGGGGCCAGTTCCAGCCGTCGTGAGACCCAGGGCCAGTCAAAGGTCGCGATACACGCCGCCGCGTCCCGCAACGCGCACGATCAGGACGACGAGCCGATCATCCTCGATCGCGTACACGACGCGGTAGTCACCGATCCTGATACGCCATAGGTCGTCCGGCCCCGTCAACCGCGTCACGCCGGGCGGACGGGGGTGGTCGGCCAGCGCGGTGATCTTCCGCAGGACACGGGCCCGGATCGGACCGTCCAACCGGTCGAGTTCCTTCTTGGCGGCACGCTTGAACTCGACGCTGTACCTACTTGCACTCACCGCGACCTACTTGCACTCACCGCGGCGCCAGGTCCGGGTGATCTGTCAGATCGTCGGCGTATTCGGCCAGCACGTCTGCCAGCGGGATGTTCGGTCCTGGTTCGGCCAGCGCGGCCCGGGCGGCCCGGATGTCCTCGGCGTCTTCCAGTGCTTCCACTGCGGCGGCGCCGGCGATCGCCACATCGGCGGGCACAATGGCCGCGACCGGCTGACCGTTACGGGTCAGGTATACCACCTGGCCGTCAACGGCAGCGTCCACCGCCTCCGCCGGGGCACCGCTGTGCGGAGGGAGTTCGAAATCGGGCGCCACACTCACGCCACTCAGGATACGGATTGCCGTCCGGTGAGGGTGGGCAACCTTCCCGCTGTCTTCCCGGGCACACTGTGGCTACGCGCCGTCCCGAACCGCTACCTCGGGGGGGTGGCGTGGGGTTCGGCGAGGCGGTTGAGGTCGCGGAGCCAGTCGAGGACGCGGGCGGAGCGCAGGGGGGCTGCCCAGTCCAGGGCCTGGGTGCCCAGGGCGACGGCTTCGCGGGGTCGCCGGTGACCATGATCAGGTTGGCGCGCAGGAGCTGGCCGCCGGTGCGGGCGCGGCCGTCGGCGCGGGTGGCGACCGCCGTGGTCAGCCGATTGTGGGTCTCGGTGACGTACTGGCCGTGCATGCCCAGCTCCCACAGCACGCTGCCGCTGAAGCCGAGGTGGCGGGATTCGGTGGCTAGGAGGCCATCCACGGTGGGTCCTCGACGGGGCGGGCGTGGCTGAACGCCTCGTCGGCGGTGCCGACGGCACGCACGGCGTCCTGCACGTCGCCGAGGCGGGCCTGCTCGAACAGCCACGCGTTGATCAGATCGGCCAGTTCCTCCCGGGACAGGTGGTCCCCGCTGGCACGCGGTGACTCGGTACGCTCCCGTGTCCCGCGCAGCAGATCACTCGGCTCGCCCACAACCCATCCCTCCCGCCTCGACATGATCGGCCCATATGATCGGCGCAGCCTGGCACGACCCATCACCACTCAGCCACCCACTTGGCAGAACCACCCGCAACCCTCCCGCTGTCCTCCCCTTGACAACACGACTGGGGCCTACTTCGGACCGTCGCACCCAGGGACTGCCGTACCAGGAGACCGGTCCTGCCTGATCGAGCAGGACGGTGGTTCTGCGCCGAGCTCGAGGTGAGTGCCGCGTACAAGGTGGGACGAGACGACCACCTGCGCCCGCAGGGTCATATGATAGATATAAACTCGTGGAGATTTATCATAGCTAGTAGCATATGAACTTGTGGATCTAGTCGCTGCTGTGGAAGCGGTGCTCTCTCGCCTCAACGGTCCGTGGGATGCGAGTGCTGCGGAGCATGGTGGGCTCGACTTCAAAGAGACCCCTGACACCGCGGGACAGTCGGGTACCAGTGCCCGCAGGCGTTTCCGCGAGACTCTCGCCGAGACTGCGGTCTGCTTCGCCAACGCCGACGGTGGCGCGATCGTTGTCGGCCCACCGAGATTGGGAAGCGCCAGGGGTGACGGTCAGCTCATCCACTCACCGGATGAGCTGACCGTCACCAGTCCAGGTGGCCTGCTACCCACACTGCGAATCGACCGATTGCTCCACGACACAGCCGCACCACGCAACCGGCTGCTGGCGGATAACATGGCCCGGCTTCGGCTGGCGGAGATGGCAGGACTCGGGTTGGACCGGGCGTTCCGGGAAATCTCCCGGCTCGGCAAGGAACCACCCATCCTGCAGGATGGTCCCCGATTCCGGCCTGGTTCAACCCACCCGCGGCACCGTCCATCGACAGCACCCCAACTACGTCCTGTCACCCTCGGCTACCGCTGGTATGCGAAGGGCGATCACCTATCGGGTCACCACAGTCGACAGCGATGATCAGAAACTGCTGCGACATCGCCATCGCACGCAATCGCCTGACCCGATTGCGCCAGCACGGCCTCATCGACTTCGCCCCGGACACAGCCGCGACAGACAGCCATCTTGACCGGCCACACCGGAGGGGCAACCCCAGCGATGTTCAGCCCTGACGGAAACTCGCTCCTGACTATGAGCCTAGACGGCATCGTGGTCATGTGGGACCTTACCGACCGAATGCATCCCCGGGAGGACAGAACTTCAGGCGGTTTCACCCCTCTAGTGTACTCGTTTGCGTACACATTCACCATCCGGTCACTCACGCGGCGGCGAGGATGTCAACCATCTGCTGATACGACGAGAGAGGCTCGGTCGCCCCATATCCCGTAGGCTCTGCACCACTCGACAACGTGACTGCGGGTTGCAGCCGGAGACTGCCGCACCAGGATGCCTGCCACTACCCGACAGCGAGTGACGCGGGATGTGGGCTGGACATCGCTCAGGGTAGGCACCAGGGCAACGTCATGTTCGCTCAGCGTCACCTGTAGCGACGTTAAGTGGTCACTGACGCTCCACGACTCATCCTTACGGATGCTCCTGCCCTCAGCAGATAATCATCGCCCGACCCGTCGGCCCCGTGGACCGCAATTCGGCTCCGAACAACGGTCCACAGGGTACCTCACCCAGCGATTCGGCCCCGAATAGCGGTTCTGGCGCACCGTGGACAGCCATTCGGCCCCGAATGGCGGTTCTGGGCACCCCAAAACTGCGATTAGGCTCCGAATGGCGGTCGGCGAGAGCCTGTGCTGGGCGAGGAGTCCAGATGCGGGCTCACTGTGCGGTAGTACTACCACCTAACGTTACTAGTCCAACACATTCAGTGATATTGGTGTGGTATTGGGCCCGCACCGCATAGGAAAACTATCTCAAGTAACGATCACTGAACGCTAAGCGACCTTGCCGTTGCCCTGGGGGTAGGCACCTGGTGCGGCGCTGTTCTCCGCTTTAGAACCGCGGGCCGACCGTCGACTTGGTGAGCCCGGTGGAGAAGATGTTCTCGGCGATTCTGAGGCCAAGGGTACGATCATCGACGAGTTCACTGTCCTCCGCCGGCGCGATCAGAGTATTGTCAAAGGCCCAGTGCACTCCGAGGAAAATACGGCTTCGGCCATTCTCGTTGATCATTTCCCACAGGCCGTCGGGGAAACCACGGGCATGGCGTGGGCGTACCGTCCCCTGGTTGTTTCGATTGATTCCATTCAGCTCGTCGGATACAAAGCTGAGGTTCGCAAAGAGACTGTCGGGATCCCGGTTCCCGAGCGGGACACCGTAGAAGAGTCGCGTGATATGGAACGCTGTCGCACCGAAGACTGAATGCCCGGATGGGTAGGCGGGAAAGTTCGGCGTGAAGTTCTTGGCCGGTGGGGTCGCGTTCGTCGCGGGTGCGCCCAGAGGCAGCCAAGAGATGCGGGTTTCGTCGTCGATGTTGTTGTCATCGGGTACTCCGAATGGACCGAGGGAAACATCATGCTCGCGAATTCCGACGACCGGACGCCAGAAATCATGAATGTATTTCTGATCCCACGCCAGGATACCGCCATCGGCCAACGCGGCGTTGACCAGAGCAAACAGTCGGGCGTTCTGCGCGACAGTGTTGGGCAGGTTGGTGGTGGGGTTGGGGGTGTTCATGGCGACTTCGCGCACGATCTGGTTATACAGCCGCGGCGGGGTACCGAGACCACGAGCTCCGTCATAGGCCCAGTAGAGGCCGATCAACTCCTCGTCCACGGTGCGGAGCGCTTCGGGAGGCACAGTTGCCAGTGATCCCGACAATTCCACAGCGATGCCTTTGTTGCGTGCCTCGAGAAACGGCGTGATGTACTCGGGGTCTTCCAGTGACGGCTGCGGAGGCGCAAGTAGCTCGAAGCGCTCGCTGGCTGCGAACAGCTTGGACCGGCCGCCATAGAAAGGGCCATTAAAGCCCTGTCCGGGATTATCGGGGTCCACCCGATGTCTTCCTCGTGCGGAAGAGGGGAAGTATCCTTCGTCGCTCGCGTCCGGGTCATCGGCACGATCGGCGAGTATCCGCTGAGCCACCAACCGGCCGAATGCCTCACCTTCGCCCAGCCCGGGGCCCGCCAGGCCGGCCAGGGAGTACCTCTGGTCAAAAAATTCCCGCTGGGATGGGAACAGGACGGACAACGTTGCATGCGCCGCGGCAGCAATCGCAGCATCAGCCGACGCACCCGGCTCCGGATCGGGTAGATCAGGAAGATAGAAGGGTAGCTCAGGCGGGTTGCCGGACACGCCGGCGAAAGCGTCGTACATGCCCAGATGCACAATTCCCAACGCCCGCGCGCTCAGCGGCGGGCCGGTCTGCTCCCCGCGTCCGTTGGTGTGGCTCACCCGATTGGCCTCAAGGGCCACATCGTTCCAAAACAGAATCTGGTCCATCAAAAATCCCCTCCGACCTATTGGCCTGACATAGTGAGTCGCCACAGCTGAGTCGTGCCGGTTATCGTGTCCGATCAGGCGCCAAGACGAAATCCACTTCGCCTCCCCCGGCGGTCGCGTCCCCAGCGACGTCACACAAATCCTCTCCGCTACCAGGATTGCAAGCCCATCACGATAACCGTGCCAGGAGTAGGGCAACAATATGAGCAAAAGACACTGCCTGAAAGGGCAACAGTTGAGGTGGCCAGCCGATCGCCCAGCTAGGTACTGTCCGCATCCGACGTGTGACGGATTTCTGTCTGGGTGTGCCTGGGGGTGTCACGTGGCGTCGTGATCGGCGAGGAGTGGAGCGCGACAGCTGTTCGACGAGCGGCGTCGGGCCGACGCGGCGCTGGTGGTGGGGTGCTAGCCGCTCGGTCCCCAGAGCGCAGCGATCGGTACGGCGGTGATCCGTTCGCCCAGCGGGTAGATCCACCGGCCGGTGTGCCACACCACTCCGGCCACGAACTGCTCTGTTAATTGTTCCCGGAGCCAGACGAGATGGCGTGCGTCGCGGGCCTGCGGACCGGCTGATGCCTTGACCTCCATCGGTATCACGTGACCGTCGGGGAATTCCACCAAGAGGTCGACCTCGTATCGCCCGTCCCGCTGCCGAACGTGATGCAGCCAGGCGCCGCCGCCGTTGACGGTCAATAGCGGTCGCAATTGAGCAGCCACGAACTTATCGAGTAGCCGGCCCATGAGATCCCCGTTTTGTAGGAGCCCGGCTGCGTCGATGCCGACGAGCGTCGCCGCCAAGCCCGGGTCTACGAGGTAGCGTTTAGGGGACTTGACAGGGCGACTGAGCCGGTTGGTGAACCACGGAGGAACGCCGTCGATGATGCCCAGGCGCCGACGGGGGAGAATAGAGCCCCAGTCGACGGTCCATCCGCCGTCGTCGCGTTGCGCCGCGGTGAGGCGATCCAACTCCGCCTCGATCACGGCGTTGGGGAACAGCCCCCGGATCGGCCGATCGGGTTCCGGGGCAAAGTCCAGCGAGTTCATGGCCTCGTCGGCGGCGCCCCCTTCGACCGGCATCGAGCCGGATGCCGGGAGGAACCCGCCGAGGCGGCGTAGTTCGGCGTCCGCGCCGGGCACCAGTCGCACAGCAGGGGCGCTGCCGGGGTGGTATCCGGGGCGATGTCCTCGAAGACCTCGAAGGCGTGCAGCGCGCTCACCGGTTGGCTGCTGCCCGACCGGAGATCCGGTTCGAGCCGGGAGCCATAGCCGCCGTCGGCGTTGCGGTACGCGGCCAGGGCCGTCAGCGCGGCCTGGGCGGTGCCGCCGCCGAGAAGCAGCTCGAACCGGCGCCGGTCGAGTAACCGGGAGTGAGTCGCCATGAACCCGGTGAGCTTGTCGACGTCGACCATGCAGGGAGGGTATGCGGGGTGCTCGCGGGGACGCCGGAGGGGGCGAGCAGACTGGGCGGGTGAGCCCTACCAGCCGCGGCCGGAAAGGCCGGAAGAAGACGAAGTCCACCCGGCGACCTGCCCGGCCCGACGCGGTCGGCGCGCGGGATACGTGCGATTGCCCGGTGTGTTCGGGCGAGGAATTCGACCCGCAGCAGCTGATCGACGATTTACTCGCGGGTGCTGAGGAGCTCATCGGGGCCGAGGATCCGCTGGATACTGAGATCGCGGGCGCGGCATTCGTGTCGATCGGTAATGTGGCCGGCGACATGTTCGAGGAGGCGTTGGTCAACGGGTTCATCCCGCAGTTCGAGGACCAGGCGGGCGGCGCGGCGCTCACGATGTTGCTGGCAATCGGTTCGGTCACCGAAGGCCGGGCCTGCCAGGCCGCGGCGGAGACCGCCAACCGGCTGGTCGAGGCCGGGATCCCCCTGCCGACGTGGGCGGCCGACCTGGACGAGCCGGTGACGCTGGCCGAGTCCTGGCGCCTGATCGACACCCAGGGCACCGCGTCGATGCTGGTCTGTCTGTTCCAGCGGGCGGGGCGTTCGCACACTGTCGTGCTGAGCGTGGATCATCTCGATTGCGGTGCCGCTGATGAGATCCTGCTGTTCCACGTGGACCAGCTGGCCAAGGCGCTGGAGATGATAGAAACCGACGCCCGCGACAGTGGTGTTGAGATCATGAAAGAGGCCCTGGACCCGGCGGAGCTGCGCTGGCATGTCGAGGCTGCCCTGGATGCGCGGGCGGTGCATGACCGCGACGAGCGCGAGCTGGGGACAGATGAGGGGCCGTTCGATGACGACGGTCTGCCTGGCTACCGCACCCTGGCCTTGTTGTTGCGGGCCCGGATGAGCGCTCTCCCCGCGTCGAGCAAGCCCCCGGCGCCGCACGGGAATGGGGACGACCACCGCGGCGAACGCGCGGCGGTGCAGACGTTGGCGCGGCTTGTCGGTGACCCAGATAGCCCGATCTGTACGTCGACGCGGCTTGTCGGCGACGTAGGTGATCCGTTCGGTACGTCGACGCGGCTTGTCGGCGACGTGGGTGATCCGTTCGGTACGTCGACGCGGCTTGTCGGCGACGTGGGAAGCTCGTTCGGTACGTCGGTGCCGATCGTGCCTCCCAGCCGGACGACGGTGACCACGCTGCCGACGAAGCGGAAGAAGGCCGATGGGCCTGCCCCGGTGTATCAGATCAAGGTGGAACTACGGGGGGCGAAGCCACCGATCTGGCGGCGCTTGGAGGTGCCCGCCGACATCAGCCTCGCCAGCCTGCACGCGGTCATCCAGATCGCGTTCGACTGGTACGACAGTCACATGCATGTCTTCGAGACCCCGTACGGCGAGTTCGGGGTCCCGGAATCCGAACTCGGCCATCGCGCCGAAGCGCCGGTGGCGCTGGAGCAGGTCGCCCCGAGCGCGCGGAGCAAGATCCGCTACACCTACGACTTCGGTGACGACTGGGAGCACGACATCCTGGTGGAGAAGGTGCTCGACCGGGACAAGACGGCGAGCTATCCGCGCTGCACGGGCGGGCGACGTGCCGCCCCACCGGAAGACTGCGGCGGCATCTGGGGCTACGCCGACCTTGAGGAGATCCTGGCCAATCCCACCCACCCCGAACACGAAGAAAGACTGGAGTGGCTCGGACTAGACGACGCCACCCAGTTCGACCCCACCGACTTCGACCCCACCACGGTGAACGAAGCACTGTCCGACTTGCGCTGACACCCCTGGCTGGACTGCAATTCGAAGCCAAGTCGGGGGGCGCTGCGCGCCGCCCTGAGGAGTAAATTGGGCCGACTGCCGCACGTCACGGACCTACGTGCGCCGAGTTCGACATCAGAGCGTCGTGGTCACCCGTATTTCGAAGCAAATCGCGGTTCTGACACCACGAAGACCGCCATTAGGAGCCGAATTGCTGTTTTCGGCATCCGCTGAGCGCCATTAGGAGCCGAATTGCTGTTTTCGGCATCCGCTGAGCGCTATTCAGAGCCGAATTGCTGTTTCTGAGGGCAGCGGGTGGGGTTGGGGTCAGTTTGCGGCGAGGTGGGGGATTTTTGCGGGGGTGTGGTCCGGGAAGTTCGGCGGTGGGGGGCCGAAGACGCGCCTGCTGGCGTCCAGCATCATGAGGCCGACTCCGCGATTTCCGGCGGCCCAGGCCGCCGCTCCGATACCGAGCGGTGCGATCCGGCCGATCACCAGGGCTGCCTGCGTGCTCCCGAACTTGGTAACGAACCAGCGGCTGAGGGGCTTGTTGATCGCGGCGATGAGGGAAATCGGGAGCATGTAAAGCCGCGGATCTCCCCGGTGCGGATCTCCACAGGGCTGATCTCCACAGGGCTGATCTCCCCGGGGTTGATCGGTTTGGTCTGCTGTCTCCTCGGCCTGCGGGGCGCTGTGGTCACCGAATACGACGTCCAGCACCAGCGTCTGGCGGCGCTGCACCTCCTCTGCCCGGATGCCGTGCACCTCGGCGAGGGCCAGCGCGAACAGCGTCGTGGCCTCGAAGAAAACCGCTCGCTCCCCGCCACTGAGCGTGAGGCCGAGGACAGTCCCGATGCCAGGCACGGCCGCAACACCACCTGCGGCGGCTCCGGTGCCGGTGACCGCGGCCAGGTACTGTTTCTCCAGCACAGCGATGATCTCGGCCGGGGTCGCGTCGGGTCGTGCTCGGCGTAGCAGGGCTACGTAACTGGCGACCGGCGAGTGCTGAATGCCGATGGCCTTCTCCAGAGCGCGCTGCAGCACCGCAGTCAGACTCACCATGTGCTCACCCATGTCCCGACCTCCCACTGCGGCGACAGTTTCCCGATCACGCCCAAGTATCCAGGCGTCGGGTCAACTCGGGCGCGCGGTGTGCGGTGGTGGGCCGTTTCCGCTGGGTGCCGCGCGGACCACCACCGCGACGGGGGTCAGCGCTGGCGACGTTTCTTGAACCGCACTGTCCTGCGCTCGAGGTCGACTCCCTCGGCTGCGTAGCCGGCCGCCAGCCACGCCTTGGCCTGCCGCGAACCGGGTGAGTTACCCCACCAGGACTTGGTCGAGGCCGACTTCGGGAGCCCGCCGGGCACCAGCGCGTCGATATCCGAGAAACCGATGTCAACGCGGTCGGTCCGCACCGATGCCAGGTGGTCGAACAGGGGCCGGTACTTCCCGGTGACCGGCGCCGCTGCAGGATCGGGTTGGGTGAAATCGGGTTGGGCGGGATCGGGCTGGGGTGGTGCAGGCGCCACTGCTGGCCTTGGACTCGCCTCCCGTTGGCTGTCGACGATGGTGCGGACGCCGTCGACGAAATTGGCCGGTGGGGGGCCGAACACCCGGCGGTTGGCGCTGACCACCATGCGGCCGAACGCCAGGTTGCCCACGGCCGCGAGACCCGCGCCGATCCCGAAAGGCGCGATCTTGCCGATCGCCATGAGCCCGCGTCGGCGCGGATACTGGGTCACGAACCAGTGCCAGAGCACCTTGTTGATCGCGCTGATCGACGACATCGGGATCAGGTCGGTCAGCAGCTTTCCCCAGTAGTCGATCCCCTCTGCGCTCACCTGGTCCACCCGCATTGCGCCGCCAGTGGAGAGAGCGACGGTGAACACCGGCGTCTGGCGGTGCTCGAGCCCGCCGACCCGGATGGCGTGCACCTCGGCCACGGCCAGCGTGAACATCGTGGTGGTCTCCGCGAACACCGCCGTCTCCCCGGCGCTGAGCGCCAACGCCAAGCCAGTGCCTGCACCCGGCACGGCAGCGGCGGCACCCACGGCTGCTCCGACGCCGGTGACCGCCGCCAGGTACCTCCGTTCCAGCGTCGAGACGATCTGCGCGGGCGTCGCGTCTGGTCGCGATCCGCGCAGCCGCTGGACATATCTCGAGACGGCCGACTGCTGATAGCCGATGGCCTTCTCCACGCCGCTGTGCACTACCGCAGGCAGCTCCCCAGCGACCACGCGCCCTGCACCCATATCCCGATCTCCCATCGTCACGATGTCACCCATTCGTGCCCCCTCTTCTTATCCACGCCAGCATCCCAGCTTGCGCTCCGTGCACGAGGGCGCAGCCGACATTGAGGAACGCCGTCACCTGGTCAGGCCCCAGCCGCCGCGGCGCGGGCCTCGGCCGCGCGTACAGTGCGGCGTGTGTTGCTCGACCACCGCCGTCCCGCGGTGTTCCTGCCCGCCGATCCGCCCCGCGAGGGCACGCTCGCGCTCTACGGCGAGGGTCCGGACGAGATCGAGCTGGCGCTGCCTGCGGGTTCGGCCATCAGACGCACGACGGTCCCCGCGCGGCTGATCCCGATCGGTGACGCGCTGCCCGAGCTGCTCGCCCTGCCCAGCGACGGCACCGACCCGGCGCTGGCGGCCTGGGTGAGTGCGGCCACGGCAGGCGTCGGGCTGGTCGCGCGGGGGCGGTTGCTGCCTACAGCCACTCCTGACGGATACGGCGCGTGGCGGGCCGGGCCGCTGGATCCTGCCGACGCGCAGTGGCTCGCCGCGCTCGTCGCAGCCATGCCGGCCCAGGCCCATGCGCTACCGGTGCCGGGGTCGGCCCCATTACGGGTCCGCTCCCCAGAGGTGCTGGTCAGGGCACTGTGGGACGCCATAGCCGACGTCACCGTCCGCACCGCCGCCGCCGAGCGCGCCACCGACGCGCCCGCGTTCGCGGCCCGGGGGCGGGTCGAAACGACCACGCTGGCCGGGTGGCTCGCCGAGACCGACGCGGCGCTGACCGCGGGTGCCCGCACCGTCCTGCGCATCGAGACGCCCAGCAAGCCCGACGAGCCCTTCGCCGGTGTGCTTGCCCTGCGCAGCGTCGCCGACCCCAGCCTCACCCTCGACGTCGCCGACCTGTGGGACGCCCCGGCCGCCGTCCTGGCCCGGCTCGGCGAGCAGGCCGAGACCGACCTGCTGCTCGCCCTGCGCCGCGGCGCCCGGGCCTGGCCGCCGCTGGCCCCGGTGCTGCGCGCGGCTACCCCCACCGAGGTGGCGCTGGATGACGAGGCGCTCGGTGACCTGCTCGACACCGGTACCGAGGCACTCGGCGGTGCGGGCATCGAGGTGCTCTGGCCTGCCGAGTTGCTCGGCGAGGGACCGAAGTTGCGGGCTACCGCCGCGACCCCCGCACCCGCCTCGGCGGCCAAGCGGACCTTCGGTTTGCAGGATCTGCTGGAGTTCCAGTGGCAGGTCACCGTCGGCGGGGAGGTGCTCACCGAAGAGGAGGTCGTCGCGCTGGCCGAAGCGAAACGGCCGCTGGTGCGGCTGCGCGGCCGGTGGGTGCGGGTGGATCCCGAGCTGCTGGAGAAACTGCGCCGCCGCCGCACCCGCCGGGTGACCGGCGTCGAGGCGCTCGCCGCCGCGCTCACCGGCTCGTTGGTCGTCGACGGCGAGACCGTCGAGTTCCGTCCCGACGCGCCGCTGGCCGAGCTGATGGCGCGGCTGGCCGACGCGGGCGAGCGCGACATTGCACCGCCCGAAGGGCTGCTCGCCACCCTGCGCCCCTACCAGCGCCGCGGGCTGGCCTGGCTGGCGCTGATGTGTGACCTCGGGCTGGGCGGCTGCCTGGCCGACGACATGGGGCTGGGCAAGACCGTCCAGCTCATCGCGCTGCACCTGCACCGCCGCCCGCTGGAGGCTGGGCCAACGCTGGTGATCTGCCCGACGTCACTGCTGGGCAACTGGCAGCGCGAGCTGGCCCGGTTCGCGCCCAGCGTGCCGGTCCGGCGTTACCACGGCGGCGAACGGCACCTCGACGACGTTGCCGCCGACGAAGTCGTGCTGGTCAGCTACGGCGTGGTGCGCCGGGACCGGCCGCAGCTGGCCGAGGTCGGCTGGGGACTGGTCGTCGCCGACGAGGCGCAGCATGCCAAGAACCCGCTCTCGCGTACGGCGCGGGAGCTGCGGGCGTTGTGCCCGTCGAATGGGCGTGGGCCCGCCACGGTCAGGGTGGCGCTCACCGGCACCCCGGTGGAGAACCGGCTCACGGAGTTGTGGTCGGTGCTGGACTGGACCACCCCGGGATTGCTGGGCCGGCTGGAGGACTTCCGCCGCCGGGTTGCCGTACCGGTGGAGCGCTACCGGGACCCCGACGCGACGGCCGTGCTGTCCCGCCTGGTGCGCCCGTTCCTGCTGCGCCGCCGCAAGTCCGATCCCGGCATCGCCCCCGAGCTGCCCGCCAAGACCGAGACCGACCGGGTGGTGCCGCTGACCAGCGAGCAGGCCACCCTCTACGAGGCCGTGGTGCGCGAGACGATGGCACTGATCGAGGCGTCGGACGGCATCGCGCGGCGCGGGATGGTGCTCGGCCTGCTCACCGCGCTCAAGCAGATCTGCAACCACCCCGCGCAGTACCTGCACGAGGACGGCCCGCTGCCACGGCGCTCCGGCAAGCTCGCCGCGCTCGACGAGCTGCTCGACGTCATCCTCGACGAGGGCGAGTCGGTACTGGTGTTCAGCCAGTACGTGCAGATGGGCCGCCTGGTCGAGGCGCATCTGGCCGCGCGCGGGGTGCCGTCGCTGTTCCTGCATGGCGGGGTGACCGCGCAGCGCCGCGAGCAGATGGTCGCGGATTTCCAGGACGGTGCGGCGCCGGTGCTGCTGCTCTCGCTCAAGGCCGGTGGGGTCGGGCTGAACCTCACCCGGGCCAGCCACGTGATCCACTACGACCGCTGGTGGAACCCGGCGGTGGAGGACCAGGCCACCGACCGCGCCTACCGGATCGGCCAGCAGCGCGCCGTGCAGGTGCACAAGCTGGTCACCGAGGGAACCGTCGAGGACAAGATCGCCACCCTGCTCGGCACCAAACGGGAGCTGGCCGACGCGGTCGTCGGCGCGGGCGAGGGCTGGATCACCGAGCTGTCCAATGCGGAGCTGGCCGATCTCGTCAGCCTAGGGAATTCGACCCCAGGGAATTCGACCCCAGGGAATTCAACGCTGGGGAGCCCGTCATGAGGTGGCTGTCGTGAACTGGCGGCGTGGTCGCTGGCCGTCGGCCGACTCTGGGCACCGGCCCCCGCCCGCGACCGGGCCCGGCAGCCGTCGGAGCTTCGGCGTGACCTGGTGGGGGACCGCCTGGTTGATCGCATTGGAGGAGCGCGCCCAGCTGGACCCCAACCGGCTCTCCCGCGGTCGCGGTTACGCCCGGCGCGGCACGGTGGCTGCCCTGGAGATCACGCCCGGGTTGGTGCGGGCCGACGTGCAGGGCACCCGGGAGCAGCCCTACCAGGTCACGGTGCGGGTCCGGGAGCTCAGCGCCGACGAATGGGAGTGGGTGTTCGACGCCGTTGCCGCCGAGCTCGGGCACACCGCGGCACTGCTGGACGGGGAGCTGCCGCCCGGGGTCGCCGACGACATCGCCGCCACCGGGCTGGATCTGCTGCCCGGCGCGGGTGAAATACAGCCCCGCTGCTCCTGCCCCGACTGGGCCGACCCGTGCAAGCACGCCGCGGCCGTCTGTTACCTGGTCGCCGACGCCCTGGACGCCGACCCGTTCGCCCTGCTGCGCCTGCGCGGTCGGGATCGCGAGGAGGTGTTGGCCGGGTTGCGGGCCCGTCGCCGCACCGGCGTGACGCCCCCCGCTGCGGCTGCCGTCGGCCCGGCCATCGACGAGGGCGTCGAAGCCCGCGAGGCATACCAGCGCACCCTCGCTCCGCTGCCCGCCCCGCCGCTGCCGCCTGCCCGGCCCGGCCGACCCGCGGTGCTGCCTGCCGACCCCCCACCTGGGCTGGCCAGGGAGGACCTGGGTGCCCTGGCCGCCGACGCGGCAGCCCGCTGCCTCGAGCTCGCGACCGGTGCGGGTGATGGCGGGCTGGGCCTGAGCGAGCAGCAGGACCTCGCCCGCCGCGGCGCCGCGCTGCTCGGCGGGCCGGGATTCGCCGCGCTGGCCATCACCGCCGGGGTGCCCGCGCGCGCCCTGGCCAGCGACGCGATCGCCTGGCGACACGGCGGTACCGGCGGCCTGGCGGTGCTGCACGACACCTGGCAGCCCGAGCCCGAAGCCCTCGCCGAAGGCCGCGCCGCGCTGGACCGTTACGGCGAACTGGGCACCACCCGCGCCTACCGCAACCGCCTCACCCGAGATTCGGTGCAGCTGCGCCTAGCACCCGACGGCCTGTGGTACCGCCTGACCCGCTCCGGCACCGACTGGGACCTCGCAGCCGCCCCCCACCCCGACCCCGCAGCCCTGCTCACCGCTGGCCGGTGAGCCGGACGACGAACATCGGTTGTTCCGCTACCTCTCGGTCAGCAGCTTTGCACGACGACGAAACTCTCGGCGTCGTCGTTGAAGCTTCCGAGCGAATCACGGCGGGTGTGCGGTGGGAGGCAGATCGAGTTCCCGGAGGGATTGTCGTTGGCCCAGACACGGATGGACCGGCCGGTAGCGTTGTCGATGCTGGAGATCTCGTTGTCTCCGTTGAACCAGTCGATGTCGTAGAACCAGCCCGGAGCGCCGACTTCGGTGTCGACCCACCGGTCACCAGTGAAGTTGGCGTCCTCCCACATGCAGATACGATTCGCTGGACAGTAGCCGTCGGCATAGGCCGGTGAAGTCACCATTGTTGTGGCGATCGCGGCTCCCAGCACCGCCAGGCTGGCAATTGCTCGCTTGCGCATGAAAACTCCTTTAATATGAGGAAATCCCGCTGGATTCCCCGACACTGGTGTCGGACTCTCGGCGGAATGCAAACCGCCTACGAGGACAATTTTGGCCAACGACGTACGCCCCCAGGCTGGTCCGTGGCCGGGCCATCAGGTTCGCTGCGGCGATCCGCAGGGCCAGGGGGATGTGATCGCACAGCCCGGCCAGCTCAGCGGCGGCCTCCGGCTCGGCATGGACGCGGCCGGCGCCGAGCAGGCCGGTCAGCAGTTCGGTCGCCTCAGCCGAGGAGAGTGGATCGAGGATGATGTGGTGAGCGCCCTGCAGGGCCAACCCACTCAGGTTCGTGCGGCTGGTCACTAATACTCCACAACCGGCCGTGCCGGGCAGTAGTGGCCGCACCTGGTCGACGCTCGCGGCGTCGTCGCACACCAGTAGGACTCGCCGGTCGGCGAGCCGGGCTCGCAGCACGGCGGCTCGCTCGTGCAGTCCGGCGGGTAGCACGGTAGCGGGTAGCCCGGCGGTGACGAGTAGCTCGGCGAGCACGTCGCTGGGGCTGCGCGGGGTGGCGCTGGTTCCGGTCAGTTGGAGGTACCACTGCCCGTCGGGGAACGCCGACCGCAGCTGGTGTGCGACGCGGATGGCCAACGCCGACTTGCCCACACCCGGTGACCCGGAGAGGGCGACGATCGGCAAGCTGTTGTCTGCGCCCGAGCCGAGCAGCTCGACGAGCTGGTCCACCAGCCGTTCCCGACCAACGAAGGCGTCGATGTCCAGTGGCAACTGGCAATGCACCTGCCACGGCTGGCTCAGCGGTAGCGCATCCGGTACGGCCAGCGTCGGGTCGGCGGTGAGCACCGCCTGGTGCAGCTGGCGTAGCTCCGGCCCTGGATCGAGCCCGAGTTCGTCGGACAGCAGCTTCGCCACCGACCTGTACGTGGCCAGCGCTTCGGCCTGGCGGCCCGACCGGTAGAGCGCGAGGGCGAGCTGTACCCAGAATCGCTCCCGCAGCGGGTGCTGCGCGGTGAGCGATGTCAGCTCGGGTATCAGCGCCGCGTGCCTGCCCAGCCGCAGCCCGGCGTCGATCCGTCGTTCCTCGGCCAGCAGGCGCCGTTCGGCCAGTTGCGCTACGTCTTCGCGGTGCAGCAGGTCGGAGGACACGTTGGTCAGCGGCGGGCCGTGCCACAACCCGACCGCTTCGGTCAACAGCATCGACTCCGCGGCCACGTCCCCGGCAAGTGACGCCTCCTCGGCGCGCGCGACCAACTCGTTGAACCGCAGCAGGTCCAGCTCGTCGGGAGCAACCGCGATCAGGTAGCCGCCGGGCTGGGTGCGGACCCGTTCGGCGTCAGTGTCCAGCGCCTGCCGCAGGCGCGCGACCACCACCTGCAACGCGGCTCGCGCGTCCTTCGGTGGATCCGCCCCCCACAGCCGGTCTACCAGCTGATCGACCCCCACCAGCTGGTTCGCCCGCAGCAACAGGCTGGCCAGCAGCGCCCGCGGTCTCGGCCCACCCAGCCGCACCGGACGCCGACCGCGGCGCAGTGTCAGCGGCCCCAACACAGCGAATCGCACATCGTCCACCATCGCCCCGACCCCCAGTTACCTTGTGTCACCGATAACTCGCTTAGAGTGTGGATAGTCGCGGCAAGCCGCGAGATACCTTCGAGCGAGCGGGACGTGATCGGGCCGCAACTCACCTAGCCACCGACACCCGGCGGAAACCCTCGAACATCGCCCGGGGTTGTCAGCGCGGTAGGGCACCATAGGAGCGCCGACACGGGAGGCACGATGAGCAGCGGACTGATGCGGTGCTCTCCTTCTTCGCCCGTGGGACGGTGCCGGAAGGCTACTCGTTGTGGGGGCCTCGAACCGGGTGCTGCTTCCGGCGCTGAAAGAGGCCCTGAGCACCGTTTCCGGAGTGTTCTCCCAGTGCTCTCAGCTCCTGACGGAGGATCTCTGGGTCAAGGTCCTGCGTTCCCACGTGATCAGCCCCGAAAGCGAAAGTCTGCTGTCCAGTGGCGAGGTAGTCGGGTTCCTGATCGACGAGGAGGGCGATGACGCGATACGGGTAGCCATCCCGCCTTTGTGCTTGCGCAGGCGGTGAAGCTCGCTGAGGAAGTAAGTGAACTGCAAGTGGCACATCGGTGTGTCGGATGCTGCGGGTGCACGAGGTCCAGCAATGCCCGCAACGTGGCCACCGCCAGCCCAGGCGTAAGGGCTCTCGTCTTCACAGGTTCTTGGGCTAGTGCTGGTCGCTCTGGTTTGCGGTGGCGTTTCGTGGTAGATCCACGGTGCGGCTCCTGCCTGCAGGGCGGGCCCGATCCCGCCAGTGAGCTGCCCCCGGACTTTTTCCTGCAGCGTCCGATGCGGGCCGCGCTGGGCGCGTACGACTTCGGGCAGGTGTTTCTGCAGACCCGGGAGCACACCGGCTGGTCACAGCGCCGCCTCGGGGCCGTGATCGACCTCGACCAGTCCCAGATCTCGGCTGTCGAACGCGGCGAGAGCAGGCTCTGGCACGTCCGTCTGGTCGCCGGGATTGCCCGCGGTCTGCACATCCCGCCCGCGCTGCTCAATTTCCCCAACATCGGGGTTACCGTGAGTGCGACGGGAATCGCCTTACGGTAAGGACGTGAGTTGGGTGGACCGCAGAGACTTCGGACAGAACGCCGCCGGGTTGATCCTGGGTGTCGCCGGGGTGGCCGGGCTGGACCTCGAACAGCTGCTCGCCCTGCTACCGCAAGCCGAACCCACCGGGACCCGACAGGTCGGCGTCGCCGATGTCGAAGTCCTCGAGTTCCTCACCGCCACCTTCCGGCGCCAGGATTTCGCGGGCAGCAGCGAGGTGGCCCGCGACTCTGCGGTGGCCCAGGTGCAGACGGCGCTCCCGCTGCTGGGCGCGCAGATCGACCCGGAGCTGCGGCCCCGGCTGCTGCTGGCGGTGGCGGATCTGGCGGCCCAGGCGGGGTGGATGAGCTTCGTGGCCAACCAGCATGAGGCGGCCCGGCGGCTGTGGATGATCGGTCTCAATCTCACCCGCGCCGCCGATCACCCCCAGGGCACCGACCTGACCGTGTACCTGCTGGGAGACCTGGCGCTGCAGGCGGTCCACCTGGAGCGCCCCAAGGAGGCGGTGTACCTGGCCCGGATCGGCGACACCGCCGCAGTCGGCCGGTACCCGGTCTCCGCGTCCACTCTCGGCCTGCTG
>JBQTGW010000415.1:0-9997 GCA_052390495.1 Pseudonocardiales bacterium | reverse complement strand
CGGCGGCGGCGCCGGCGGGGTCCCCGGCCTCATCGAAACCGCCCTGGTCACCGCCATCCCCGTCCTCATCGGCTTCCTCGCCGCCCTCCTCGGCATCGGCGGCCTCGCCGACAAGGTCAAGAAACTCTTCCAATCCCTCTCCAAACCCGTCATGAAAGCCGTCGACTGGGTCGTCGACAAAATCGTCGCTTTCGGCAAGAAGCTCTGGGCCAAACTCCGTGGTAGGGGTGGCGCCCGCAGTGGTGCAGATGATCCGGCGACCCGGGCGCGACGTGAGCAGGATGCCTTGGCTGCAGCGGATCGCGTGCTTGCCGGCCACCCGACGCGGGCGGCAGTGGACCGGCAGATTCCCGCGCTCAGTCGCCGGCACTCCGTGCCGCTACGGCTTGTTGTGGAGCGTCTGGATCCGGGTGGTGACCTGGTGCATGTGCAGACAGCGAGAACCGGTACACACGGTCTCGCCGGAATCGATCCTGCCAAGCTCGCTCGGCTCGCACCTCTCCAGCAACGGTTCATCGCACTGATTACGGCCAACGGAGGAGATTCCGGCAAGGCGGCGAGAGTGTGCGAGTTCAAGCCCCAACGTGGCGCTGCCGTTGCCGCGTTGGACGCAGCGATCGACGACTTCCTGCGCGACCTGGAGAAGCGGGCGATCGAGGTTGTGGATCGCGGGGGGTTCCAGCGGGCCGTGAACGACGATATGCGGCGGGCCGGGATTGCGTTCGCCCTCCAGCGCCGCGGAATCAACGGATCGCCGACCGAATTCACGAACAACTACGAGTACTTCCAGACGCAATGGCGGGAACGGTACGAGGACGAAGTGGAGCGGCAACAGCGAGACGTGGACGCTGGGCTCCGCAGGCAGATCGACCGGAGCGAGGCCGCACGCAACGCAGCCGCATCGGTGAGCGGCTCGGGTCCGGCTATCGCCCGGCGGCTCGAGCGGGAGCGTGCCCAGGTGCGGGCGGAAGGAAGGGGCGGGGCCACCGCCGAACCTACGCTCACCGACGCGGCACTGATTACCAGGGTGCGCGCCCAGGCCAGCGTGCTCACCTTCTCCACGGCGACTGCGGCGGCTTATCATGCGCGCAAGCACGGCTCAGAGGTACCAGAGAACGAGCGGCGAGGACGAGTTCCTGTCGCGTGGTACATCCAAGCGGCGCGAGGGGCGGTCGCGCATGATCCGGCGCCACGGGTCACGCCAATGGGGCACGGCACGCGGCAGTTGGTCTTCGTGCGGAATGTAGTCGATCCGAACGGCGATCCGGTAGCGCTCAGTGCCATGGTCTTTGCCCGCCATGACGGTAGGGTTGTTATGGCGACATTCGGGTCGTTCCTGTAGGAGCAGCATGGTGATGTGGACAGATCTCGGAGGGCGCAGCGGCCCCGAGTACATGGAATCGTTCTGTAGAGCCCTTGATCGTTTGGACCAAGGCGAGGCGGATGGGGCAGAGCAGACTGCCCGGCTCGCCAGGGCGATGGCCAATCTTGTGGGCCTAGCCGTTCGGCTGTACCAAGAGCCGGACGCTGACTGGGTCGCCCATGACCTGCCAGAGTTCCGGGTTCGGGCACGTGACCTGCTCGCGAGGCACCGACCGATCCTTTCCCGGTACTTGGGCGGTATGGAGACCGCCGTGTGGTCCGGGACGCCGCAGGACTGGTACACGGCGAGTGTTCGGCGCAGCGCTATCCAAACGGTCATGGCCGAACTGGATCGCGACGGCGATTCGCCACTGATCGAGCTGCAGCGCATCCTCGACGACGACGACGACATGAGGGAGGCGGCAGCCGATATCGAGCCGCTTCCGCCGGACGCCATTCCCCCGCTGCCACCGACCCACTGGTGGTGGCGGATTCCAGAGAAACTATTCGATTAGCTGCACCGGTGTAATCGTCTTTCCGTGCAATTTCGATGAGGCCACGTATGCACGGTGGCCCCGTCCACTTCGCATGCTTTGCTGTCGTGGCAGCGGACGTGTTACATGCGGTCGGCATGCAGCTGCAACCCACCGAACGTCACTGGGGATTATGGTCAGCGCACGGCGATTGGCCGCCAGATATCGACAAACTTTCCCAGGAGATCATTGGCACGGCCAAAGAGCCCTTACGGGCCCCGGACTGCTCATCGAGTGGTTGCGGACATTTTCGTCATCCTGCCCTGCTCGGTCGCCAAGAACCCGTCACCTGCAGGGTTGCCTGAGAGCGACACGGCCAGTGCCACCACTTGCGGTTAGTGGCACCGTGGTTCAGTAAGTGGTACTTTGTTGGTGAGTGGACATTTTTCGCCCAGGAGGTTGCGGTGTCGGTCATGTTGGAGTTGGGGGCTAAGGGGCGGGCGGTCATCCCGGTCGCGGTACGCCGGGAGGCGGAGATCGAGCTTGGCCAGACGTTGATCGCTCGCGCTGACGGGCCGGGGCGGATCGTGCTGGAGACGCCTGCTGCCGTTCAGGCCCGAGTGTGGGCTGCGGCACCCGTCGATGGGGAGCCGCAGGATTCCGTCCGAGACGTTCGCGCGCTCCGTGACGAGGACAACCGCATCGGTGAGCGAGCAGCGAGGCGGCAGCAAGGTGCTGACGTGGTCGACTCGCAGGACGATCTCGGTGAGGCGTTGCTTCGGGCGCTCGCCCTGTGAGCGTGGCCCGGAAGGTCGTGCTGGATGCCTCGGCGCTCCTTGCCTGGGTGCTCAACGAGCGTGGCGCGGACACTATCGGCAAGCTGTTGCCTGTCGCGGTGATCCCGGCACCCAACTTCGTCGAGGTGCTGTACCGCGCGCCGGAACGGGGTCACCGGATGACGGCGGAGGAACTTGGGGAGCACATCCAGGCCATGGGGCTCGCTGTCGAGCCTTTCACCGCGAATGACGTTGTACGTGCCGCCGAGCTGATCGCGCTGTCCCGCGCCCGTCGCAAGGACACCACAGACTCCTGTCTATCTCTTGGTGACGGCCTGTGCCTTGCGGTCACGGAACGTCTCAACCTGCCGGTGACGGGTGGCGATCAGCTCTGGGCCGAATTGCCGCTGACTGTGCAGTTCATGCCGTTCCGTCGATAGTTCGACGTCATGAGTCGGGCTGACCAACCGATCTGTGTGCGAGCTACACGTGTCCCAACTCCTGCTCCGCTTGCAAGAGCAGCTCCCGGGCACGGGAAATCGCCGCATGCCGGGGAGGTGGCACTTCAGCGTCATGGGCAACGCGCATTGTCGCCCACCTGATCCATTCCGATAGTGAGGTCCCCGCCGTGGCGGCAGCCGCACGGATCACGTCGGCTTCTTCTGCGGGCAGTCGGAACGACATCGTCACGCGAAGCGGCTTGGCGATCTCGAATTCCACTTCCTCGCCTAGCTCCTCGTCACGGTGCTGCCAGTGATGCTCGGCCAACTCGGCGTCGCTCATCTCGTCGGGATGCTTGCTCCGGGTCATGTCAGCCTCCAGGCACTGATCGGACGGGCAGCGCGGCGCGTGGTGTCGTAGATGAAGTTGATCCGCATCCGCGAGCCGCCATCGGTGACGCCGATGGCGACGTAGTCCGCAGTCCGGCCGGACTTGTTTCGGTGGAACACCGGACCGTTGTCGAACACTTCACGGATCTCGGTAGCTGACACGCGAGTGGTGACGTGGCGATGTTGCGGTCGTCCAGTTCCACCGTCTCGATCCGCACGGTCTGCCCGTTCTCGTATTCACAGTACCGGCAAAGTATTACACGAGGTGGTTTCTTCTGTCAGCAACCTCTTCGCGTCTTGCGGAGGCATGCCTGCAGCGGAGTGCCACCCGCACGGCGACATCGGCTGGCTGGACGCATCCCTGGACGTGATGCTGTGCAGGTGGTAGCCGTCATCCATGGCGACCGGCTGTGACCTCGGCCGAGCACGTCTTGCCACGACCACTGCTGGTGCCGTCGTGGCGGGTTGGTGGCATGCTCTGGCCGGTGTGGATGAGTTTCACCCCTGACCAAGAGGACGCCTTCCACGCCCGCAAGGACGAGGTGCTGGACGACTTCGCGGCGTGGCTGGCCACGTCGGACGTCACCGACGCGGATGCCGGCGACGCCGGGGTGGCGTTGGACTGGAAGTGGGGTTGCCAGGACGGTCAGCTGGGCCGGTGGACGGTCGCCGATCTGGAGGAGTTTCTGCTGGCGTGGTGTCCCCGCAAGCTGTCCATGCCACCCGCCGAATGCTCCGGCTTTCCCAGCCCGATCCGGGCCTTCATGACCTACCTGGCCGCCCGCGGACTGCTCGCGCCGGGCAGTGGTGCGCTCTCGCAGCTGCAGCGCTACTGCGAGCGCAATGTCTCGCGGTTCGTCACGGAGATGGCGAACCCGGCGAACTACGGGATGGCCAAGGGCCTCTTCGCTCGCGCGGGAGGCTTGGAACCCGGCGTTGACCTCAGCGACGAGAATGCTGTCGCCGCGCTGATGGAGCGGATACAGGGGCTGCCGCCGGAGGGCCTCGCGGACCCCAAGTTCACCGAGCTGGTGGCCATGGCGCAGCAGCTGACCGGTATCACCGGCAAGGAGCTGCCGACCCTCACCGTCGGCCCGGTCCAGCCGCCCGACCCGGATGAGCGCCGGGCATCCGCCGCGGCCGCGCCGGTGCTCCCACAACTGAACCAGCTGTCGGAGTTCTGTGCCGCGCCGGGGCGCCCGCTGACCCAGAAGGGCAACCTGCGGCTGGCCGACGCCCGGCACCTGGTGGACGCGCTCGACACCGGCGACGTGACCGATGTGGAGGACGGCGACTACCGGCGTAGCCTGCGATCGGCCACGGACCTGCCGCAACTCAGCTGGCTGGTGCAGCTGGCGATCGACGCCCGCGTGGTGCGTCGGCACCGGGGCGCTCTGGTGGCGGTGGCACGCTGGCGCGAGCTGTCCCCGGTGCAGGCCATCGACCGGCTGGTCGACGAGGCCGTCGAGACCGGTCTTTCCGGCAGTGTGTCGCGCTATCTCACCGGGCTGGAGCCGGTGCGCGATTTCGTCGACGAGGGCGCTGGCCGGCTGCTCGCCGAGCTGCTCGACTGGCGGGCGGCGGGCAAACCGCTACCCATCGAGGAGCTCGCCGAGCTGATGGTCTCCGGCGTAACCCGGTCGTTCTCCGGTCTGGATGACTTCGATCTCGGTCTCGTGCGCCGCTGGGTCCGTGATCAGCGACCGGCTGACGACGCTCGGCGTCGTCACCCTGCGTGATGTGCAGGAGGTTCCCGGCAAGTGGGGCCAGACGAGGAGGGAGGGTGGCATCGCCGAGCTCATCCCCATGATCGCGCGTCTCGAACCGTCTGCCTGGTTCGCCGATACCAGCGCGTGGGTGGCGCACCGCGGTGCGCAGCCGACGGCGCGGGAGATCGCCAGCGTGCTCAACGACGGCGGGATACCGGCTCCGGTGGTGCTCGCCGTGCTCACCCAGGTCGGCGAGCTGCTCGGTGAACACGCCGCTCCCGCCGTTGAGACCATGCTCGGCGGGCCGCACGACAGTTTCGCGGTGCACTTGGCTGTTGGGTGCAGGCGCGCTGGATCCCGCCGAGGTCGAGCCGGAGCGGTTGCTGCGGGTCGGGGTCGACATGTTCGCCGTCGCGTACGAGGTCGGTGGACCCGAGGACCTGCTCGACGCGATGGCAGCCGGGGACGCAGGCCAGGACGCGCAGCTGGCGATAGTCGAAAAGATCTGGCGGATCGACCATCCCCGGGTCGAGGAGCTACTCGAAGCGATCGGCGAACATCATCCCGACAAGCGGGTGGCGAAGTCGGCCCGCAAGTCGCTCCTGCGGCACCGCAGCTGGCTGGCCAGCCGCCAGTGACAATGAAGGTGAGTTGCCCGATGGGGCAGCGGTCATTGCCCGGCTGGTGGTGCGGGGGAGTCTCGTCGCCTCGGGTGTGGGTGTGAAGGGTATGGCTGGAGGCTCTTCGTCGAGGGAGATGTGATGCGATCTCACAGCCATGACGTGGACGACGGCCGGGAGCTGCGGCCCAAGGCGGACCGGATCGAGCCCGAGGACACCAGCTTGATGTATCGGGCGGCGGCGGCGGGACGGACCGACGTGCTGGGCCCGGCAGGGCTGCTGGGTCTGCAGCGGGCGGTGGGCAATGCCGGGGTGGCTGGGATGGTCGAGGAGGACCGCTCACCAGTGCTCGACGTGGTGGGTTCCGGTGGGGGTGCACCGCTGGACCGGGACACCCGTACGGATATGGAGTCTCGGCTGGGGCATGACTTCGGTGATGTGCGGGTGCACACCGACTCCCGGGCGCACGAGTCGGCCACGGCGGTGAACGCGCACGCCTACACCGTCGGCTCGAACATCGTCTTCCAGCGAGACCGATACGACCCGGGCTCGACCGACGGTCGCACGATGCTGGCCCATGAGCTCACCCATGTGGTGCAGCAGCGCAGCGGACCAGTGGAGGGCACCCCGGCTGGCGGTGGGATCCAGGTCAGTGACCCGTCGGACCGCTTCGAACGCGAAGCCGTCAGCACCGCCGAGCGCGCCATGTCCGCGCCGGTCGCGGTGACTCCATCGGGGCCAGCGGTGCAGCGCGAGGCGGATGAAGAGGAACAGCCCGAAGAGGCCGCCGTCCAGGGCACCTTCGTCCAGCGCGCCGAGGGCGAAGAGGTAGAGGAAGAGGCCCCGACCTGAGAGGCGTCGGCCTGACGGACCGGTCAGCCGGTCTTGGTCAATGCGGCCGCGAGGTGACTTCGGCCGGGGATCTCCAGCTTGCGGTACACGTGGGCGAGGTGACTCTCGACGGTCTTGCGGGTCACGTGCAGCTGATGGGCGATCTGCGGGTTGGACAACCCCTGAGCCGCGCGGTCTGCCACCCGCCGCTCGCTGGCCGTCAAAGCGGCAATTCCGCTGCGGGCGGCGCGGCGTGGTCGAAGGCCCATCGCGTTCAGCTCTTCGCGGATCCGGGTGGCCAGCGGAACTGCGTTGAACTGGTCGGCAAGTTCCAAGGCACGGTAGAGCGGGGCCTGTGCCTCCGTGAGTTCACCACAGCGTCGATGCGCGGCTCCGAGCTCGTGCAGCGCGTGCGCGTACTCGAGCCGCGCGGGTGAGCGTTCCAGCACCGACACTGCCTCCATGAGTAGCGTGCGCCCCTCGGTGCCGCCCGCGACGACCCCGGCCGTGGTGAGGGTGGCGCCGAGCTGGCGGGGTGCGTGGATAGCTCGCAACTCGGCCAGCGCCGGGCTCAGCAGCCGCTGCGCTTCGTCGTGGTGACCCAGGTGATGCGCTGCGAGGCCGCCGAGGCGACGCCAGTCGAAGCCGCGCGCAGGCACGAATCCGAAGTCGCCCTGGATCTGCGCTCCGGCCGCCCGAGCGTCGGCCAGCGCCCGAGCGGGATCACCTTCGGCCAGCGCGACGGCTGCGCGCGCCTCCAGCAGCAACGCATTCTCGGCCTGGGACGGGTCGCCACGCTCGCCGATGGCGATTGCCTCGGTGGCGGCCTGCAGGTCGCCACGCTCCAGATGGCACAGCGCCAGGATGGGGGTGCTCCACGACGAAGGTGCCCAGTCATCGCGGTAGGTCTGCAAGGACCGTTCGGCATCCGCGACCGCCTGGTCGAGGCGTCCGAGGTGGTAGCGCACCAGCGCACGGTGGTGCGCCGCGATCGAGCCGGCCAGTACCGCCCCCCGCTGCTGCGCGACCCGCACGGCGTTGTCCAGTAGCGGCTCGGCAACGTCGAGTGCATCGACGTAGATCAGTGCCGCCGAGGCGAATCCGACCGAGCCGCCTTGGGAATCCTGGTCCACCAGCGGGTCGACGGCGAACGCGGCCTGCGCGAGCAGGCGAGCCAGCTCGGCCGGCCCGTTCGTCGCCGCGACGTGTATCGCCAGTTGGGCGAGCAGGGCCGGCTCGGTCGGGAACGTGCCCGCTGCCGCGGCTTCGATCAGGGGGGCGAGCCGGTCGGCCAGCTCCGCCCGCAGGGGCGGGTGCAGCAGCGCAGGCCCGACGAACGCCGCCAGCAGGGTCTGCTCGAATGGGTCCCCGGGGGACAGCTGCGCCAGCCCGCGTCGGGCGAGCTCGGCGCCCCGGGCGTAGTCGCCCGCATGGTGGGTCAGCCGGGACAGGGTGTTCAGCGCGCTAACCCGCTCTCGGTGATCTTCCAGCAGCTCGATCGCCTGCTCCAGGTGCGCCATGGCTCGTGGAAAGCCGCGCAGCGCGTCGGCCTCGGCGAGTTCGAGCAGCACGGCGGCTCGGAGGTGGTCGGGCGGTGGCTCGTCGAGGGCGCGTTCCAGCAGCTGCGCGGCCGTTTCGGGCGCACCCCGTGCCCTGGCCAGCGCCGCGGCGGCGCGCAGCTGCTCGACGGTGTTCGGATCAGCCCGCGGTCGGGATCGCAGCAGGTGCGCCGCAACCTCCTCGGGCCGGGCCCCGGCGTGAATCAGCAATTGCGCGGCCCGGTGATGTGCCCTGGCCAGGGTGAAGGCGCCGATGTCGGCGCGCAGCGTCGAGGCGATCAGGGGGTGGGTGAAGCGCAGCGGTTCGCCGGGATTCAGGAATCCGGCCGTGGCCAGGGTGTCGGCGGCATCCTCGGCGTCAGGTACTGGCAGCTCGGCGAGCTCGGCTACTACCCCGAGTGCGGCCCCGTCCCCGAATACCGCCGCCGCCTTCGCCAGCGCGGTGGGGTTCGGGCCGAGCTTGCCCAGCCGGATCAGCGTGGTTCGTAGCACCGAATCGGGCGCGGCATCAGCCACCGCCTCGGCCGATGCCGCCCTTCCCGTGGTGGTGAGTTCGCGGATCAGCTCGCCGAGGTAGAACGGGTTGCCGCCGCTGACGCGGGCGCATGCCTGGACCATATCGTCGTCGACGTCGCCGCAGGCCGACCGCACCGCGGCGGCCACGGCGCCGGTGGACAGCGGCGCGGGACGCCACACCCCGGCCACGGGAGCGGCGCGTAGCGTCTGCAGCAGATCACCCGGCACTCCCTGTTCGCCGGTGCGCACTGCGACGACCACCGCGATCGGCAGGTCTTCGAGCCGCACTGCCAGGTGAGCGAGGAACCGCAACGACGGGCGATCAGCCCACTGGGCATCGTCGACGAGTACTAACAGCGGCATCCGCGCACCGCCTGCGCCCTGGGACCCTGCTTTCGGGAACACCATATTGAGCAGAGCTTCGTGCAGATGCTCGACGAGGGCGCACTCGCCCTCCGGGAGCTCCGGCAGGCCGGGTGTCGCTCCCGATGAGCCCCCCGGAACCGTCGACAGGATCGCGTTGCCGAGTAGTTGACGTGCGACGCCGAACGGCAGCTCGGATTCGAGCTCGGTGCCCCGCGCTGCCAGCACGGTGAGATTCCCGGCAAGCTCCGATGCGGTGCGCAGCAGCCGGGATCTGCCCACCCCGGGTGGTCCTTCGAACAGGACGAGTGCTCCGGCACCGCAGCGAGCGCGCTGCACGGCGGTGCTCAGCACGGCCAGCTCGGCTTCGCGCTCCAGCAACTCGTCCAGCACGTCTTTCTTAACTACCCAGGAGTCGAATGGTGTCGCACTCTGCGCATAGTAGGAGAAGTATTTTCAGGGTGGGAGGGGGAAATCTTCGGGGAGGTGTACCGATGCGCTCCCGGGTGGCGGCGGTGATGATCAGTTCGCAGCGCGGATGGGTTTCGTGCACTGTGCGACCGGGTTCGACAGCGGCGGCCGGGTTGGGAGGGATGGCCGGGTTGGGAGGGATTTATGAGGGAGCGGGTGGCGGTTGCGGTGGTGGCGTTTGATCCGATCTCGCGGGCGGGGATCGTGAGTCAGTTGCGGTTCCGGCAGGAAGTGGTGCTGGTGGAGCCGGGTGCGGCGACCACCCCTGCGGTGGTGATCGTGGTGGTGGATCGGGTCGATGAGCAAGCGGTGCAGACGATCCGCTCCGCGCAGCGCAGTGAAGGAGCCCGGGTGGTGGTCGTGGCCAGCCACGTCGAGGGCGGTGATCTGCTCTCGGCGGTGGAGGCGGGGTGCTGCGGGCTGATCCGGCGCACCGAGGCCTCCCCCGAGCAGCTCAGCACCGCGATCATCGCCGCCGCCGCCGGGG
>JBQTGW010000414.1:0-11852 GCA_052390495.1 Pseudonocardiales bacterium | reverse complement strand
GCCCACCCCCACACCCCCCCCGGCCCCGTCCGCCCCCCCCGGGCGTCCCACCCCGGTGCTTGGCTTGGGCACATAACCCCCCCACCCCCACTCACGGGTCTGCGACAAGACAGCTGCGCCGACGTAGTGAACCCGCAGGTCGGCTACCTGCTGGCCGTCGGTGTGGCCAGCGGCAACGAGCGCCAGCACCGCAGGAACGGCGGCGCGGACCAGCTCGCGCCCCCACCGTCGAGGCCCTCGAATCGGGAGATGGCGTTCTCGCAGTGCGCGCGCCAGCTCGCCTGCCGATCCGCCGGGGAACAGGTCCCGGCTACCAGTGCGTCCCGCAGATCCAACAGTGTCTCCCACGCGTGCCCGAACGCCGCGCGCTGCTGCTGCGCCTCATCGGTCAGCGTGCTCAGCCAATCCAGGGTCCGGCATCCGCAGACGGCGCATTCGCACGGAAGCCACAACGAATCGTCCGGGTCGGCCTGCACTGCCCGCGCGATCCGCGCGATGTCGATATAAGACAGGCACTCCTTGACCACGGTCGCCGTTTTGGCCTGCCGCGGCGCGAAACCGCTATTACTTCTCGCCACCGGGTAGAAGTGGCGAAGGTTGCTCCGGGTGCCGACCGCCGCCGCCCACGCCCCGTGGCACAGCAGGCCGAGCCCGGAGACGTCACAGCGCAGCTGGATCACCGGCACGCCGACGCCGATCAGCCGGACCAGCCCCTGCAGCGTGCGCCGCACTCCCAGCGGATCCCGCTGGTGCTCCAGCGCGACGGCCACCGGCACCCCGGCCCGCTCGACCTCCCCCAACAGAAACCCCAGACCACCGCCCTCGTCGAACCACCACGGGCTCAACGCCAGGGTGCCCACCACGTGCGGACCCAACCGGGTCGCTCGGTCCAGCACGCTCGTCACACCCGCACAGTCCCCCGGCCCGGCGTAACCGGAGTCGGTGAGCACCGGCAGACCCAGCTCCCGCTGCAGGTTCAGCCAGGACTGGCGAAACGGTGCCGACGCGCTGAGCCTGCGGGCCCCGGCATACCGCGACGCGTCCAGCACCAGCACGTCGTGCCCACTGGCCGGTCCGGCAGCGCGCCGCGCCGACTCGACGTCCGGAGTCGTCACCAGCACACCTGCCCCCGGGCGCCCCGACGTGAGCTGACGGACTCCGCCAGCCTCATCCGGCCGGCATTGCACCAGCAGCGCACCGCGCAGCCGATCCAACGGGCCAGACCCATACATAGCCACCAGTGAACCAGCTATCACCACAGGCAGGTAGCAGACTTATCGGTTTGGCCTACAGCCGCACGCTGGCTATGCAACACTCCCCTCCATCGAGTCCAGCCTGAACATGAGGGGACTCACGACCGTCGGGGCCGGGCAGTAATGCGGAGGGGCTCCATGCCGGACACAGTGGGTCGGCGCGTTCTATCAGAGCTTGTTGGTCATTGTCTGCGCCCCGCCAAGCCGGATCAGCAGCGGCCGCTGCCGATCGTGCTGCTCTGGGGCCCGCAGATGAGTGGGAAGTCCGAACTGCTGGACCACCTCCACGAACGGTTCTACCCCGGCAGACCGTACGTTCGCCGGAACAAGCACGAGCTGGGCACCCTGCGGCCACATGAGGTCGCCCTGCAACTCGCGTTCCATCTGAGCTGCCGGGTCGAGGGGTTCGGTCGATTGAAATTCCCGAGACTCTTCCTCGGGGTAGCCGCGATACGCGGCCCCATCAACATCGACGATCCGGCCGCGACCCGGTCGATGATGATCCGCAGGACGGTCCCCGACCGCAAACGCCTCAGGACCTTGGCCCGGGAGACCGCCGTCGCCCTGGCCGACGTCGTCGGAGTGGGCACAAGTGGGCAGTTCTTCCTGGGATTGACGATGGATGGGGTGTGGGCCATCGCCGAGACGGCACTGTTGCTCGGCGGCCGGGGCATGAGGTGGTACCAGGAGGGGCTCGGCCAGCGCTTCGCCGATCCGGCCGACGCCCTGGTCCGGCTCGCGGAGCTGGAGGCTAGCCCGCAGTTGCGGGAACGAGTCGACGAAGTGCTGTGCCGGGCGTTCCTCGCCGATCTGCGAGACGGATATGCACAGCGGTTCTTTCAGCTCTACAACAAGGACGAGAACTGCCTGGCCATGCTGGACGACGCTGATTCGGAAGGCACCCGAGGATTCCTCGACGTCCTCGCGGCGCAGCGGCGGGGCTGGGATCCGCTGCTCATCGTGTCCGCCGCGGCGACCCGTTCGCCGTCCGCCGACCATCAGCATCCTGAACAGTGGATCGTGCGGGATGCGGCCAAAGTGACCTACCAGGACTGGAGCGAGGGCCGGGCCGCGAACGAGGGATGGGCCGCGCTGTATCCGGTGGAACTCAGTGGGCTCACCCTTGATGAGGCCAGAGCGCATTTCGTCGGCCAGGCTTCATCGCCCCACGGCCCTGGGGTCGAGGTGGCCGGAGTTCTGGGCGACGCTGAGAAAGCGCTCCGGTTCGCCCACCGGCTCGCCGGCGGTCACCTCGGCGGTATACGGCTCGTGCTCGCCGCAATATCGCTGGAATGCCGACGGGTCGGAGCCGCGAACGTCGACGTCCGCGGTCTGTTCAGCAGGCCGGTCGCGGCGGACAGCACGTCGTCGCTGGCGCAAGAGGCCCGGCGGTTGCTCGTCGGTGGATGGTCGGTGGAGCTGCACCGGGCGCTCGTGCGCGCCACCGCGGCCCGGGACTTCGGGGAGCGTTCGCTGGCCGCGGTGCTGCAGGGCGAGCCCGACCCGGTGGCCCACATGATGAGAAAGTTCCGGTCCCGTGACCTGTGGGTGCGCCATCCCCCCGGACCGGACGCCGCGGACCCCCCGACACTGCACCCGTTCCCCCGGCGCGGGGTCGTGTACCTGCTCGCCGAACCCCCGGGTCAAGACGAGCCGACCTGGGATGACGTGCACAACCAGCTGCGAACGTACGCCGAGAAACGGGGGGACCAGACCAGCGCGATGTACCACCGCCTGGCGCTGGGCGGTGTCGCGGAGGTGGCCAGGCATCTGAGCAGGCTCTTCGCCAGCCGGGACACTGCCCAAGACACCGCGACGTGGTACGACACCCTGACCGCGATCACCCGGGCGCCACTGGCTCATCCGGCTCGGGAGGCGGACTCCCAGCAGCACTGGCTGCGGCTGGTGCGGAAGATCGACGACAGCGCTGGAGAGCTAGTGGAGCTGGTGGCCGCGTTACAGCTGCACACCGACCCGTTAGGCGACCCGGGCCACCACCTGTGCATCGTCATCGCCCGGGAACTGGAACGCCTCGCCTCCGACTCGGGCGCCTTCTTTCTTCTGCTGGAGAAAGCCGAGGAGTTCCGCAACTGCTGGGAGCGGTGGCACCGCGACTGAAGCAGTCAACCGATAATCGTTGCGAGTGACGCCAAGGAGCGCCGTGTTCAGGATCAGAAACTTCTTCAAAGCCAAACTATGGGTGAAGATCACCGTGATCGGGTTACCTCTAGTACTCATAGGGTACTCGGCCTGGATCTTCGTCATCACGCCGTGGATCTGGTGTGGCAACGATGTGCGGCGAATCGACGACCAATGCATCGGTGTGACAGACGGGTCGACTCCGCTCAGCGTGGACCTGGCGGACGTGCTCGAAAAGATCCGGCAGGAGAACGAACGCGTCGGGCCGGACAATCCGGATGCGGTGAGCGTCGCCTACCTCATTCCTGTGCCGAAGCCCTCGGCGGACGGCGAACTATCGGCCGAGCCGCGGTTGCGTCACGAGCTCCAAGGCGCCCATATCGCCCAGCTACAGGCGAACCAAACCGAAGAACGGGGCGGAAAACCGCTGATCCGACTACTGGTGGCCAACTACGGTGACAATTCGAGTCAATGGCACGAGGTGGTGCCGAAGTTGCTGGACAAGGTCAACGGACCGGACCGCCTCGTCGCCGTTGTGGCGACCGGAAACACTGTGGACGCAACCCTGGAGGCGATCACAGCATTAAGATCCGGGGGACTTCCCGTAGTGATGTCCCGGCTGGCCGGTGACAGCTCGCCGCAGCAGGATGCGGAGGAGCCGCCGAACCTGCGGGGTGGTCTCGCGAGATTGGCTCCCAGCGGACGTGACCAGGGCGCCGCTGCGGCCAACTACCTGAAACCGACCGCGAAACGGGCATTGATCGTCCGTGACACGAACCCGGAGGATCCCTTTGTCCGGGCGTTGGACGAGGCGTTCCGAGGCACGTTCCGAGGCGATTCGGGAGACGACACCCACAGGGTGCTGGAGCCGCCCGAGACATACGATTCAAGTATTGAAGGCGTGCCGAACGCGATGAAAGGAATATTGCTGAGCATCTGCCATCAGAAACCAGAAGTAGTCTACTTCGCCGGGCGTAACTCCGCCTTGGGTTCGTTCATTCAAGAATTACCACAACGTCCCTGTCTGGATCTGCGGATCAACGTCATGGCCAGCGGCGGCAGCACAGCCGAACTCGCCGCTAGGATCGAACGGGGCGAGTGGGCACTCATCAGAGGCATGGAAGCCAACGTCTCAGTGCAGTACACAGCTCAGGCCCACCCAGGAGCCTGGGCGGCCTCGCCAGAAAGTTTTCACGGAGATTCAACGTCTCACTTGACGACAACCTGCGAGCAGCACTGTTTCACCACTGTCTTTCGCGGCGAAAGCCTGGAGGATGGCGGTGCGATCATAGGCTACGACGCCATCCTCACCGCGGTCACCGCAATCCGCCCCAACCAGCAAGGCGTGTTCAACGACACACCAGAACTGATCACTCAGGAATTCAGGCGTCTGCACGGCGCGGCTGCCATCCCGGGAGCGACCGGCTGGATCTCCCTCGACCAGTTCGGGAACCCGGTGAACAAGGCGGTGGTCATCCTGCAGGTGGAGCCGAACGGCACCCTGAAGTTTATCAAGCTGAGCTCAATATCCGGCTCCCCCTGTGCACCCTACCTGGCTGACCGAAAGTGTTGACACCACCCTGCGCCGACGCGGATCACTTCGAAGAGCCGGGAAGAGCCGGTCCGGGTTCCACGTCGGCACGACACCATCGAGGAGCTTCGTGTTCAGAATCTTCTTCAAAACAAAGATATGGGTGAAGATCGCCGCAATCGGGGTGCCGCTGGCGCTCATCGGGTATCTGGTCTGGATCTTCATCATCACGCCGCAGATCTCGTGTGGTCCCGAGGTGGATCGCGTCGATGACCAGTGCATCGGTGTGACGGACGGGCGGGTTGCGCTGAGCGCGGACCTGGCGGATGTGCTCGACAAGATCCGGCAGGAGAACGAGCGCGTCGAGCGGGAGGATCCGCAGGCGGTGAGCATTGCCCACGTCCTACCGCTGCCGAAGCCCTCGGCGGATGCCGAACTGGCGGTCGTGTTGCGACACGAGCTGGAAGGTGCCCATATCGCCCAGCTGCAGGCGAACCGGACCAGGACTTTGGGCGAAAAGCCGCTGATCCGGCTGCTGGTCGCCAACCCCGGCGAGCAGTCGAGCCATCGGCAACAGGTAG
Organism: Pseudonocardiales bacterium; assembly: GCA_052390495.1. Lineage (GTDB taxonomy): Bacteria > Actinomycetota > Actinomycetes > Mycobacteriales > Pseudonocardiaceae. Next base: position 6,348 of record JBQTGW010000414.1, on the reverse strand, counting down.
TACCGGCCCTGCTGGCCAAAGTGAACGGACCGGAACGGCTGGTCGCAGCTGTGGTGACAGGTACGAGCGTACGCGGGACGATCGAATCCATCGACGCCTTGAGATCCGGTGGGGTTCCCGTGGTGACGTCTCGGCTGGCCGGTGACAGTTTGACGACGCTGGATCCCGATGCGCTAGCCAACGTCCGGGGAGGGCTGGCCAGGATGGCTCCCACCGGAAGCGACCAGGCGGCCGCCGCGGCCGCCTACCTGAAGCCGACCGCACGCCGCGCATTGATCGTCCGTGACACCAACCCGGACGATATCTGGCTCCAGTCGATCGACGAGTCGTTCCGGCGCACATTCGCCGACGGCACCCACACTGTGCTGGAGCCGCCTGAGACGTATAACTCAAAGCTCGGTGGCGTCGCGAACGCGATGCGAGGAATGCTCCGGAACATCTGTGTGCAGAAACCCGACGTAGTCTACTTCGCCGGCCGTACTTCTGCTCTCGCCGCATTCGTCCAGGCATTGCCGGCACGGCCCTGCCCAGAGCTGCCGATCAACATCGTAGCTGGCGCCGACGCCGTCGAGTTCGTTACCAAGGTTGCTCGGAATGAGCCCGAGCTGCGCAACGGCCTGAACGCCAACGCATCGGTGCGCTACACCGGTCAGGCGCACCCGGAGTCCTGGACGGCCGCACCGGAAAGCTACTCCGCAGCATCGACCTCCCACTTCAGGTCAACCTGCGACTACTGTTTCAACACTCTCTTTCCTGGCGAATCGTTGGAGGATGCGGGGGCAATCGTCGGCCACGACGCCATCGTCACCGCGGTCACCGCGATCCGCCCCGGTCAGGGAAGCGACATCAATGACGAGCCGGACCTGGTCAGCCAGGAGTTCAAGCGGCTGCACGGCATAGATGCCGTCCCCGGGGCGGGTGGCTGGATCTCCCTCGACCCGCTCGGCAACCCGGTGAACAAGGCGGTGGTGATCCTGCAGGTAAATCCGGACGGCACCCTGAAGTTCCTCACGTTGAGCTCGTCGCTCGGCTCGCCCTGTGTACCCGGCACCCCACCGTGCTGACACCGCCCCGTGCTGATGCGGCACAGCACCGACGCGGGCCCGGCCAGCCCCGGCGCTGTGCTCAGTTCGCGTCCTCGATGGGCACGTCCAGGGCGCGGATCGCTTCGAAGAGCCGGTCCGGGTCCCAGTCCGGCTCGACGTCGTCGAGCAGCCTGGATGCTTGGTTCAGGGGGACGGTGGCCGCCCGAGCGCCGTCGTCGATTCGGATGTAGTAACGGGTGAAGGTCGGACGTCCCGCGCCGGCCGGAATCGTCTTGGGGCTGGTCGTCTCGGCCTTGACCGTGGCCTTGACTCGCTGTCCGGCGCCGATGTTGAAGCGTTCCTCGATCGCTCCGGCGAGCTTCCGGGCGTCGTCTGCAAGCATTGGGCTATCTCCTTCTTTGCGGGGTTGTTGCGAGCACGCTACCGGCTCACGGTTCGTCAACTCACGTCGATGATCTTTAAAACTCGCTCCAGATGGCGGAGGTCCGCAGCATTCCTGGTGACCAGCGGCAGCTCGAAGCGCACAGCGATAGCGGCGATCTGGAGGTCCATTCTTCGCGGGCGTGGATCCCGGCCAGCTCGGTACACCACGGTGCTCAAGAGTCCGTACTGCTCCGCCGCCTCGACATCGAACGGAAGTACGTCGAATCTCTGCAGCACTGTTTCGATCCGCTTCCTGCGCTGCAACACCGCCACGGGATCGTCGGTAACGGCCACACCGCAGTGGAGTTCACCCAACGTGACGGCGCTCACCGAGACCTCGCGCACGGTGGTCGAGAGGACTTTTCCTTGCAGAAGGTCGATGAGCGCCGAAGTGTCCAACAGCGCCGTCGGTATTGGAGTCGTCACCGCTCGTTCCGCCAGGGATCAGCCGGTAGATCGTCTCCGAGGATACGGTCACCTTCTTCCCGAATGTCGCGATACCACTGGTCACCGTCGATGGGTGCCAGCTGGGCGATCCGGGCCTCGAACTCGGCGGTCGGGACGGATCTGCTCGTGGTCTGTCGCTGGTGGGGCACGAGGTTGGCAACTGGTCGACCGTGCACGGTGATCGTGAAGGATTCGCCGTCGGCCACCCGTCGCATGATCTCGGCGTTGTTGTTGCGCAAGTCAGACTGTCTGATGATCTCATCCATGAAGCCCAGCATAGCTATTCTGTAGCGATAACGCTATCCGATTGCAGTGTCGGGTGGCGACGCAACGAGCAAGCGCGCGGGATAGCCAACCAGCACCCGCCGCACCCTCGCTCGGTTCGTACGGTCGGCTCAGGGAACCATGGGGTGATGAGCAGCTGGTTCGGCAACTCCGTCCTGATTCTGCTGTTCGTGCTGATCGGCGGATACTTCGCGGCTTCCGAACTCGCGCTGGTCTCGCTGCGCGACGCCCAGGCCCGGCGGCTCGCTGAGCAGGGCAGGCGTGGTCGCGCGGTGGCGCGGCTACTTGAGGACCCGAGCCGTTTCCTGTCGGCGGTGCAGATCGGCGTCACCTTCGCCGGGTTCTTCGCCGCCAGTTACGGCGGCGCGACTCTCGCGGTCGAGCTGGGGCGGACCTTGATCGGCTGGGGCCTGGCCGAGGGTCTGGCCACGACGATGGCCCTGGTCGCGGTCACCCTGGTGGTGTCCTACGTCTCCCTGGTGCTCGGCGAACTGGTCCCCAAGCGCCTCGCTATGCAGCGGCCCGAGGCCGTGGCCCTGTTCGCCGCGCCTGGGTTGAATCGGATCGCGCTGGCGTTCCGCCCGCTCATCTGGCTGCTGTCGGTGTCGACCAACGCCGTGGTCCGGCTGCTGGGCATCAACCCGGACGCCAAGACCGACGACGTCAGCGAAGAGGAGCTGCGCGATCTGGTCGGCGGTCACCAAGAACTCACGCCAGAGGAGCGCCGCGTGCTGACCGACGTGTTCACCGCCACCGACCGAGTGCTGCGCGAGGTGATGATCCCGCGGACCGAGGTCGAGTTCCTGTCTGGCTCGATGTCGATCAGCGAGGCCGCCGACTATGTGGCCGACCGGCCGCATTCCCGTTACCCGGTCATCGGCGACTCACCCGACGACGTCCTCGGCGTGGTCCACCTCCGGGACGTGATCATCACTGCCCACTACGGCGGCACGAACCAGGACGGCCCGACGATCGTCGCCGACCTCACGCGGGACGGGCCCGTCCTGCCCGGGAGCATGCCGTTGGTTCAAGCGCTGACCAAGATGCGCCGCGCCAACCACCTCGCGATCGTCAGCGACGAGTACGGGGGCACCGACGGCATAGTGACTCTCGAAGATCTCATCGAGGAACTCGTCGGCGATATCGAGGACGAGTACGACCCCCGAGAACCGCCCAGCCATCGTTTCCGTGACGGCAACCTCGAGCTGGACGGGCGACTGCACCGCGATGACGTGAGAGAACTGATTCATATCGAACTCCCGGAGGGACCTTTCACCACACTTGCCGGTTTCGTCATCAACCGGCTCGGCCACATTCCTGAAGTCGGCGAGAGCGTGGCAGCACTCGGCCAGCGCTTCACCGTGCTGGAGATGGAGGGCCACCGGGTGGCCCGTGTCCGCATTACCCCGAACACCGAACGAGAATCCCCACCCTGAGCCAACCCAAACGGGACGACCTGAACGCCTGGGCCCGCCGAGGACGGTCCGTAAGGTCAATCTCCGCGGTATAGCCGAGACAGATCGATCAGCTCGACGTCCTGTGCGGCGCGTGCTTCCTGCCTGAGCTCGGGCTCGAAGCCATTGCGGCTGAACAGCAGCAGCCGGGGTGGTTCCGGGGCCTGCGCTGGGGGCAGGATCGTACGGATATGGCGCAGCCGGTCGAGCTGGTCAATGCCGATCGGCTGTTGGCGCCATTTCGCCTCGCCGATCGCGCTCACCCGGCCATCCGCGTGGACCACCACGTCGATCTCATGCTGCTGGCGGTGTGCTGGGCAGGCCAGCGCGCTGGCGCGAGCGGACTCCGCCAAGCCGCCGACCGTCTGCGGTGCGGCGTGGTAACGCGCCCACTCCCGGCAGAGCTCCTCGAAGTGCGGACCATAGATGGCGCTGCTCACAGTCGGTTGGACGGCCGTCCACACCTGCATGCCGTGACGCCGGGCCAGCCTCGCTTCGTGCGGGGAGATGATCAGCTGATGGGACCGGAGCATGGGTTCGGCGATGTGGTAAGTCGTGCGTCGGCCGCGCAGCGCGTCCACCCGGGCCTCCACCAGGCGGGTGTCCTGCAGCACGGCGAGTGGGTGCGCCAGCGCATTCTCCGTGCGGCCCAGTGCCGACGCGATCTCGCTGCGTCTGGTCCGGCCGGTGCTCAGCGCGGCCAGGACCGAGAAGTACAAAGAGCTGTCTCCCAGCGTCGGCTCTTCCCCGACCAGCAACCGGCCCTCACGAAAGAACGCGCTCGACGGATTCAGCACATGCTGCACAACCCAGTCGTCGAAACTCCCTGCATCGGCCGGTGGCTGCCCATCGGCGTAGTCGAGGTAAGCGGGCGTACCGCCGACCAGGGCGTGCACCCGGGCCGCCAGATCGACATCCTCGATCCCCCAGAACGCCCTGGCCTGCCGGTAGTCGAAGGGATGCACCACCACCTCCCGGGTGGCGCGGCCCCGGAGCGCGGCCGAGCCCGCCAGCAAGTTACGCATCACCGAGAAGGCGCTACCGCACAACACGATCCGGGTCCGGCTACGCTGCCGCGCCCGACCCCGCGGGCTCAGCGCCCGCTGCAGCACGGAGGGCAGCTCAGGAGCCGAGCGCAGCAGGTAGGGGAACTCATCGATCACGATCAACGCAGGCGCCGCACCCTCCCCGACTGCCAGCAACGCGTCGAGCGCATCGCTCCACGACGCGAAGGTCACCGCTGCGCCCAGGCCACGATGCTGGGCGTACGTCTCACCGACCGCAGCCAAGTTCATCAACGACGACTGCTCAAGCCCGGTGAGGAGCATGCCCCCGACGGACTCGGCGAGCAGCTCCAACAGCAGCGTCTTGCCCTGCCGCCGACGGCCGTAGACCAGAGCGAGCGTGGCACCCAGCCGATCATCGGTCGCGAAGGAGGACAGCTCGCCCCACTCAGCGTCCCGGTCGAACAGCGCATCCGGCTTATCGATCACCGGGTTATGGTAGACGTAACTATTATAACTCTGCCTACCTATCCATGCCGCCAAGCGTCGTGTCCTCCACGGACCAGCCACGAGCCGCCTACTGAGGCATGATCAACTTTGCCGGGGTCCCGCCGACGTGGGCTCGCCGCGTCGACTGTCGGCTGTTTGCCTTCTGTTGTCGTCTGCTCTCAAACTCTCATCATCCCAGATCAGAGGACACTTCCCGGGCCACGAGAAGATCAACACACGACATTCTTCGGTGGAGCCAGGCTTAGCTGAACAGGTCGTCGACTGAACCTGCGGTGACGGCTCGGCGTACCCAGGCGTCGAGCTGCTCAAGATCAGAGCACTCGATAATGCGAGTGCGGGCATCCTCGGGCACATCGATGCCGCGGGCGTGCAGCACGGTCAGCAGAGCCGTCGCCTCGCCTTCCGCCCTACCTTCCGTCCTACCTTCCGTCCTACCTTGGAAGACGTATCGGCGCACGAACTCGCTCTGGTACTCATGGGTTCGGCTGATCATCAGTGCCTCCAGATAGCGCCGCGCCGCCACCGGCAGCGCGGCGAGCACAACATCAGAGTACAAGGTGGCCCGCTGCTCATCGACGGCCTCGAGGGCGCCGAGCAGCGCATTGAGCACCCACGATCCCTCGGGACGCCCACCGTGCGCCATCGCCGACAACACCGCCAGTTCCGGAGCGCGAACCGCATCCGCCACCTCGGTCACCACCGGCACCCGATCCGGACCCAGCACCAACGGGACCAACCTCAAACCCGGGTGCCCAAGCTCGATCGGCGACGCACACCAGGACGCGGTCGCGGCATCGACACACACCACCAACAACACCGCCGGACAACGCAACCGGGCCCGCAACGTCGCCAGGTACACCGGCCAACTCCACCGCTTGTCCCCGTCCCGACCGAGCTGCACCTCGACCACCACCGCCAACACCGGGCGACCCGCCGCGGACAACAACACCACCACCGTGTCGGCGCGATACTCGGTCGGCGTCAGATCGGTGCACTCGCCCGGATCCACCCGCACCCGCTCATAACCGGGCACATCGACCCCGAGGACACCCGCCAACAACTCCACCGCCAACGACGGCCGATGCCGAAACATCTCGACCAACGTCTCGTGCAGCAACGAGGGCATGGCGGTGAGGCTAGCGACGACCCCTGACATCCTTCTGCGCGCCGGAGTGAGCT
>JBQTGW010000413.1:0-29454 GCA_052390495.1 Pseudonocardiales bacterium | reverse complement strand
GGTCGTAGGGGCTCTTCTGCGGCGGCGGAGTGTACTCCGCGCTGGTCCTGCGCGCGGCGTGGCACTGCGTAGCAGTGGTCCAGTACGATTCCGGGCGGATAGAGCCGGCCGGGTGGACGCCCGATCCCGAAACGTACCCGCAGGTAGTCCCGGCTGCCCAGGGACGTGGAGATCGAGCGCAGCCCGTTGTGCCCACCTTCGCCGCCGCCGCGTTTGAGCTTGAGCACCCCGTAGTCGAGGTCCAGGTCGTCGTGCACGACTACCACGTCGGCCGCCGGAACCTTGAAGAACTGCGCCGCCCCGGCCACCGCCGACCCGGAAAGGTTCATGAAAGAGCGCGGCCGGGCCAGCGCGGCACGTCGCCCGGCCAGCCGGGTCTCCAAGACGTCGGCCCCGGCCTTGTGTGCCTTGAGACGTCCACCTACCCGACGGGCCAGTTCGTCGACCACCATGAACCCGACATTGTGCCGGTTGCCTGCGTAGCCAGGCCCGGGGTTGCCCAGACCCACGACGAGCGCGATCTCCCCGGACACCCCGTCGGTGGTGTCATGAGCAGACATGACAGGTGTCGCGGACGAAACCGGGTGTGTGTCCATCTTTCGCACCCCCCACCACAGAGCCGACCACCTTTTCCTGGTGGGCGTCAGGATTCCCGCGTGCCGCCGGACTTTGCGCCCGCCTCGTCCTCGTCCGCGCTCTCGGTGTCGGTCTTGACGCCGAGATCCGCTGCCGCCTGCGCGGCGACGACGTTGACCACAAGATATTCCGGGTCGGTCCGTAGCTCCACCCCGACAGGCAGGACGACGTCGCGCGCCAGTACCCGAGTGCCCGCTACGGCGCCCTGCACGGAGACCTCGATCTCCTCGGGTATCGACATCGCGTCGGCCTCGATCTGCACGGTTGTCAGTTCCTGCGTGACCAGGGTCTCTGGTGCTGCGTTGCCGGTCACGATGATGTTGACCTCGACCACGACCTTCTCGCCGTGTCGCACCATCAGCAGGTCGACATGCTCGATGTACTGCCGGATCGGGTGCACGGTGACGGTCTTGGTCAACGCCAGCTGTGACTGGCCGCCCAGATCGAGGCTCAGGATGGCGTTGCTGCCTTGCTCGCGTACCACCCGGGCGAACTCCCGGGCTGGCAGCGCCACGTGCTGGGGGTCGTTGCCGTGGCCATAGAGCACCGCGGGGATCTTGCCCGCGCGTCGAGTGCGGCGGGCTGCGCCCTTGCCGAACTCGGTGCGCGGCTCGGCAGCGAGACGGACCTCGGACACGGTGGAACTCCTTTGGGGCTTGGGGCGTAACGCCGGTGGGCGTACGCCAGGTCGGGAGACGGCGGTGAGGTGGGCCTGCGGCGGTGGTGGCGCCAGGTCTCGTCATCGATATACGGGGCGCGGAACGTGACACCACCGCGTCGATCACGAAGAGTGTGGGGCTCTCCCTCGCCGAGGCAACCCGCAAAGTATAGGTGCGCTTGGTTCATCGACTCGACACCGGGGTCCCTTCGCGCACCGGTGCCGGACACACCGTGCACCAGTGCCGGACACAGGGGGCGGGGTCAGGCGTTGCCGTCGAAAAGGCTTGTTACTGAGCCGTCGTCGAAGACCTCGTGGATGGCGCGGGCCAGCAGCGGTGAGATCGACAGTACCGTCATACCGGGGAAGCGCTTCTCGTCTGGGATGGGCAGCGTGTTGGTGACGATGACCTCGCGGGCGCCGCAGGCGGACAGCCGCTCGGTGGCCGGGCCGGACAGCACCCCGTGGGTGGCGGCGATGACCACGTCGGTGGCGCCGCCGTCGATCAGCGCCTGCACGGCCTTGGCCACCGTGCCGCCGGTGTCGATCATGTCATCGATCACCACGCAGAGCCGGCCCTGGACGTCGCCGACCACGCGGTTGGCGACGGCTTCGTTGGGCCTGTGCGGGTCGCGGGTCTTGTGGATGAATGCCAACGGCGTGCCGCCGAGGGTCTCGGCCCAGCGTTCGGCCAGCCGCACTCGGCCTGCGTCCGGTGACACCACGGTGAGCTTACGTCCGGCGTAGGTGTATTTGACGTGTTCGGCGAGCACTGGCAGGGCGAACAGGTGGTCCACCGGGCCGTCGAAGAAGCCCTGGATCTGGGCGGTGTGCAGATCCACTGTCATGATCCGGTTCGCGCCCGCGGTCTTGAACATGTCGGCGATCAGCCGCGCCGAGATCGGCTCGCGCCCGCGGTGCTTCTTGTCCTGGCGGCTGTAGCCCCAGAACGGCATTACCACGGTGATCCGCTTGGCCGACGCTCGCTTGAGTGCGTCGACCATGATCAGTTGCTCCATGATGGCGTCGTTGATCGGCGCGGCGTGGCTCTGCAACACGAAGGCGTCGCAGCCGCGGACCGACTCCTCGAACCGGACGAAGATCTCACCGTTGGCGAAGGTGTATGCCGACTGCGGCGTGATGGTGACGTCGAGGTACTTGGCTACCTCCTCAGCCAGCTCGGGGTGGCCGCGCCCGGAGAGCAGCATCAGACTCTTCTTAGGGATCGCCGACATGGTGGAAAGGCTCATGCTTGCTCCTGGTGCTCTGCTTGCTCCTGGTGCTTGTGGTCCCCGTCGCTCGAATCGCTGCCCCCTTCGTCCCCATGACTCGGACCGTCCTTCCTGTCGCCTTCGCCACGCGCCTTCCCCGCCGCATGGGCCGCCGCCGTGTCCGGCCGGCGCGCTGCCACCCAACCCTCGACATTGCGCTGGCGGCTGCGGGCCACGGCCAGTGCGCCTGGCGGCACATCCCGGGTGATCACCGAGCCAGCCGCGGTGTACGCGCCGTCGCCGATGGTCACCGGGGCCACGAACATGTTGTCGGCACCTGTCCTGGCGTGCGAGCCGATGGTCGTGCGGTGCTTGGATACCCCGTCGTAGTTCACGAACACGGTCGCGGCGCCGATATTGCTGCCTTCGCCGATCGTCGCATCTCCGACGTAGCTCAGGTGAGGGACTTTGGTCCCCGCTCCGAGTTCGGCGTTCTTGGTCTCGACGAAGGTGCCGACCTTGGCGCGCTCGCCGATCCGGCTGCCTGGCCGCAGGTAGGCGAATGGGCCGACCTGCGCTCCTTGCGCCACCACCGCACCGACCGCATGGGCGCGCACGATCGTTGCGTCTGCTCCCACGGTGCAGCCGGACAGGGTCGAGTCGGGCCCGATCTGCGTACCCGGGCCCACCGTGGTGCCAGCGCGGAGCTGCACCCCGGGATGGAGTACGACGTCGGGGGCGAGCTGTACGTCTGCGTCCAGCCATACCGAGGCCGGGTCGATGACGGTGACCCCGGCGAGCATCCAGTGCTTCAGCAGCCGCCGGTTGCACTCCGCGCCCAGCTCCGCCAGTTGCACTCGGTCATTGATCCCGGCCACCAGCCACGGGTCGGTACAGGATCGCGCGCCGACCGCATGCCCTTCGGCGCTGGCCAGGGCCACCACGTCGGTGAGGTAGAGCTCGCCTTGACTGTTGGACCTGTCCAGCCGGCTCAGCGCGGCGCGCAGCACACCTGCGTCGAACGCATAGATCCCCGAGTTGATCTCACGAATGCTGCGTTGGGCCGCAGTCGCGTCGCGGTGCTCGACGATGCCGATGACGGCACCGGACTGCGTGCGCAGCACCCGCCCATAACCGGTCGGGTCGTCGAGGACCGCGGACAGCATGGTGACGGCCTGCCCGAGCTTGTCGTGCTCAGCGATCAGCTCCGCGAGCGTGGCGGTGTCCAGCAGCGGCACATCGCCGTAGCTGACCAGTATCGTTCCGGAGAGCTCGGCGGGCAGGGCGTCCAGCGCGCACACGACCGCATGCCCGGTGCCGTGTTGCTCGGCCTGCACGGCGGCGACGATCTCCCGGCCTAGGGCAGTGGCGACGCTGCGCAGGTGGGCGGCCACCGCCTCGCGCCCGTGACCGACGACGACCACCAGATGCTCGGGGTCCAGCCCGGCGGCGGATCGCAGCGCGTGTTCCACCAGGGGGCGGCCCGCCACCGGATGTAGCACCTTAGGGATCGCCGAGCGCATCCGCTTGCCTTCGCCTGCGGCCAGCACGATTGCCGTGAGGCTCCCGCCTGGGATCATCGGCTATCCCCTTCCTCGATCCCGGTGGGGTCCTTGGCCGAGTGCGATCCTACGGGGCCGCCCGATCAGCGCAGGGGCCGCCTTCGGGCTCGTCGTCTTCCTCGATGTTCACCTGGTTACCCCCCCGGCGTTTCGCCCGGTACATCGCCGAGTCGGCACGGCCGAGCACTGCGCTCGCATTGTCCTGGTGGCGCGCGGCGGCGACGCCCGCGGACAGGGTGACCCTGGCGCCGATCTTGATGGGCAGTTCGGCGACCGCCCGGACGGCGCGCTCCAGCGCAGCGCTGGCCGCGGCGGTGGCGGTGCCCGGCAGCAACACGACGAACTCGTCGCCACCGTAGCGGGCCACTGTGTCGTCGACCCGCAGCGCTGAGCGAAGTGCCTCGGCCACCGTCCTTAGCACCTCGTCGCCCGTGGCGTGCGAGTAGTGGTCGTTGACGTCCTTGAACCGGTCGACGTCGATCAGTGCCACCGAGTACGGCAGCGCGGCCGGGTTGCTCAACGCTTGACTGAGCTGCTGGTCCAGGGCGCGGCGGTTGGGCAGTCCGGTGAGCGGGTCGGACAGCGCCTGCGCCGCGACCGTCCCATGCTCCCTGGCCAGTCGCAGGTGTACAGCCTGGCTGCGAATTGCAGCGATCCGGGTCTCTCGCAGCGACCACATCTCGGCTTCCAGCGCGGCGGCGTAGTCGCGGATCGGTCGGCTGCCCGGACCCACCGGAGTCATCGCTTGCTGCAGCCGGGCCACCTCCCTGATCAGTGCCAGCTGCAGCATGGGCTCCGCGCGGGGCGGTCCGTCAGCCAGCCCGTCCCGAGTGACGGTCAGCGCGTTCAACGCCGCGCCGGTCAGCCCGACCCGTTCCAGGCAGCGGCTGAGCGCGATGCCGACCACGATGCGCTCGGCGGGGAAGAGCGCGGCCTTGGACAACCCGCGCAGTCGGGGGACGTGCTCGGGGCCCGGATCGGCCAACGCGAAGGATGCGGCGAGCACCGCGCACTGCTCAACGGGGGGCCGGTCCCCGGCGTTGAACATGGTGCGAACCCACAGCGACTCCACCTCGTGGCCGATTTCCCTGGCGCTGACGAACCGCTCGGTTGCCTGCCCGCGGCGCCCGGAACGCTCGAGTCGCAATCCCCAGCTCAGCAGTAATCGCAGCCGGTTCAGGCCGTTGACCAGGAGTTCGACTGGGCCCGATGACGCTCGCAGGTGCCCCTCGGCGCGCTTGAGTACCTCATCGGCGAGCTCGTGGGCACCCAGCGGAGTGAGTACCAGGCCGAGGTCGGTCAACGTCGCGGCCAGCGCGTGTTCCCACTGCGGCCCGGCCTGCCCCTCCGGGGGTTGCGGGTCGGCGAGCAGGGCGAGCGCGGTGGCCGCGTCCGTCAGCGCCGACTCGTCGCTGCCTGCCAGTACCGATCGGCGGGCCCGCAACGCATGCGCGTCGGCCTGCAGCACGGTCATGCCATACCGGTTCGCGTGCCGGGTCAGCTCGTCGATCAGCGGATCGGCTTGCACCAAGGGAGTTCGGGTGACCAGCCTGATGACCGTGGCATACCGCAGCAGCGCGCCGAGTAGGTCCGGGTCGCTACGTCGACGGGCCTCGGTGAGCAGCATGTCGGTGGCTGAAACGCCGACTTGCTGGCGGTTGGGACGTTCCCGTTGCGTGCGGATGAGTATCTCGCGGGCGCGGGCGAGCAGATCGTCGGCGGGGCAGGCCGCGACCCGACCCAGCGCTGCCGAAAGGAAGGCGTCGGTGAGTAGCCCGTCGGTGCCCGGCCCGCCCAGTAGGACGCCGGTCAACGTGCGGGTGCTGCTGACGGACACCGCTCACCCCCTCTCGCGATAGTGCGCGCCCTGCGCTCCGCCGCCAGGATTCGAACCTGGACCATCGGAACCAAAATCCGAGGTGCTGCCTTTACACCACGGCGGACAATCGAGCCCGACCCTCGTAGGTTCATGGTGACATGGGTAGATATCGGCACATGGCTGTGGGTGCTATAGGGGCGCGAGGGGGGTTGACAGGGGTTCACGCAGACGCTATGCGTCGCTGCTTACGGGTGCACTGCCGCGATCACTCGATTGCCGCCTGCCTCCTTGGCTCGGTACATCGCGGCGTCTGCGGCACGCAGCATACCGGTAGTGTCGACGGCCGCGCCGGATCGTACCGCCACCACTCCAGCGGACATGGTCACCCCGAACCCACGGCTCGGTGGAAGTACGGCCACCGCGTCTACCAGGCGTTGCACGGCGGCGAGCGCCTCGGCGGTCCGGGTCCTGGGCATCACGATCACGAACTCATCCCCGCCGTACCGGGCGACCAGGTCGTCGGTCCGGACCGCGGCGGACATCACGGCAGCCACCGCCCGCAATGCCTCGTCCCCTTCGGCGTGTGAGCCCGCGTCGTTGACCCGCTTGAGCCCGTCGAGGTCCAACAGCGCGACCGCGACGTCGAAGGCGGCTCCGCTGGGACGAAGCAGGGCATCGAGGGTCTCCTGCATCGCCCGCCGGTTGGCCAGCCCGGTGAGCGGGTCCTGACTCGCCTGGGCCGAGAGCCGACCGTGCTCCCTGCGCAGTCGCTCGTTCGCCAGCCGGGACACCAGTGCCTCGGCGCGGGCCCGGCGCAACGCCCACAGTTCGGATTCCACCTTGGCGAGGTAGTCGCGCAGCGGGTCCGCCGGGCCCCCATCGGGGTCCAGGCCCACCCGCAACGCGGCGATCTCCCGCACCGCGGCCAGCTGAAGCTGCCGCTCGACATCGCGGTCCGGCGCCGCGCTCGCGACGCTGCGCAGCACGTCCAGCGCGGTGCCGTCATCCCCGATGCGGTGGCGCAGCCGCGAGAGTGCGATCCCCGCGATCAGCTTGCGATCGGTGCGGTTCAGCCGGGGCAGCAGGGCCTGCAGTGCGACGCGGGGGCCGGGTGCCACGTCTCGTGGGCTGCCCGGACACGCCGTCGCGACGGCGTGCAACGCCAGCGCGGCGTGCAGATCGCTGGTGTACTCATCTCCTGGGACTTGGCCGTTGCCTGCCTCGGCGGCAGCGGCCCATTCCTGTAGCCCGCTGGCCGCCCATCCCGCAGCGTCTCGGTAGCGCTCGCTGGCCCGTTCGGGTACTGCGGCGCGTTCCTGGCCCAGCACCCGCACCACCGTGGCATGCACCCGGTTCGAGATGCTGATCACAATGTGCCGGGCGTAGCCGTGGGCACAGATGTCCGCGTGCGCCTCGGCGAGCAACGGCTCGGCGAAATCTTCCAAGCCCAGGTGCACGAGCAGGATGCCGACGTCGCTGAGTGCGAGACCTCGTTCGTAGGACGAAGGGGAGTCGTCCAGGGCGACCAGTGCGCTCGCTGCACAACCCAGCGCGGCGTCCGGTCGTCCCATGCCCAGGGCGATCTGGCCGCGCAACGCGTGCGCGCCCGCCACGAAGTCGACCAAGTCGTGTCGACTGGCGTGGTCGAGCAGTTGGTCGAGTAGCTGGTCGACCGGACAGGCCGGTTCGGCTGCCATTTCGCGCACCAGCACACCGACCCGCAACAGGCGGGCGTATCCGGCGGGATCGACCGAGACGGCCCGGCCACGAGCCAGCAGCGGTTCCACCCCGGCCAGCGCGATCCGTCGAAGCTCCGGGTCCCCGTCCTGAGCCTGGTCCAACAGCAGCCAGGCTTGCTCTTGTATCCCGTGCTCGGTCACTGACCGACTCACTCGCGCGCCATCCCCTCGTCCCCCCACGCGGCGCCCAGCGTAGACCTCGAGACCTCGGCGTTAGGCCGTAACGCCGGAGACGGAGAGGTCTTGGTCCAGCAGGCCCCGGACGTGAACGCCCCGACCGTGATGTCACCCGCAGCCGGGAGACCGGACGCCGCGCGCCCCTGCTCCCATCCTTGCGCCACAGGCGTCGAGGTCTCTACTCCCAATCCGGCGACGGGGGTGACACGGCCGGGTATCACCCGACCTGGGCGTGACGTGACGGGTATAGAACCGCTAACCTACGTTAGCGTAACCTACGGTTGCGTAGGTTATGGCCCGACCGTCACCTGCGGTTCCACCACGGGCACGAGCATGGGGGCACGGGCCGACGTTCTCCGACGTTCCCCAACGTCCCGTGACGCCCCTTGACACTACGAGGAGCACGATCTGATGACGATCACCGCCGACGGCCGCTCACCGCGTACTGACCCTGAGCCTGCCATCGCAGGCAGGCGGACGATGGGTCCCCATCTACTGGTCTACGCCTTCGTGTTCATCCCACTAGTGGCTCTGATCGCCGCAGTTCCTTTCGCCTGGGGGTGGGGCCTGGGCTGGGTTGACGTCACGTTGTTCGTGGCTACCTACTTCATCAGCCTGCTCGGGGTGACTGTTGGTTACCACCGGCACTTCACGCACGGCTCGTTCAAGGCGAAGCGGTGGTTGCGAGTGGGCCTGGCAGTGGTGGGCAGCACTGCGATGCAGGGGCCGTTGCTGCACTGGGTAGCCGACCACCGACGCCACCACGCCTTCTCCGACAAGGAGGGCGACCCGCATTCGCCGTGGCTGTTCGGCACTTCCCCAGTTGCCGTGGTCAAAGGTTTCTGGCACGCCCACATGGGGTGGCTGTTCAATCGCGACCTGACCAACCCGCGCCGATTCGTGCCGGACCTGCTGGCCGACCCGACGCTGGTGCGGGTGAGCAAGCTGTTCTGGCTGTGGACCGGAGTGTGGCTGCTGCTGCCCGGAGTTGTTGGTGGTTTGGTCACCTGGTCGTGGTGGGGTGTGGCCACCGGGCTGTTCTGGGCCGGTCTGGTCCGGGTGTCCTTCCTGCACCACGTCACCTGGGCGGTGAACTCGGTCTGCCACATGGTCGGCAACCGGCCGTTCACCGCTCGCGACAAGGCCACGAACTTCTGGCCGATGGCGATCGTGTCCGCCGGGGAGTCCTGGCACAACCTGCACCACGCCGACCCGACCTCGGCCCGCCACGGCGTGCTTCGTGGGCAGATCGACATTTCCGCTCGGGTGATCTGGCTGTTCGAGAAATTCGGTTGGGTATGGAACGTCCGCTGGCCGACCCCCCAGCGCCTGGCCAAGCTCACCGCCAGGAGCTGACCGGTGCCTGGGGTTGACGCGTCACTTCGCTAGCCGTGAGTACGTTGCGTACTTGACGTACTTACGGCTAGCGGGGACGATGGTGCTGACCTAACCAGGGGAGGCGCCACCATGGCTGCTGTTCACTACGACAGCTACACCGAAGCGCGCGTGCATCTGAAGGACCTGCTGGACGCGGCCGAGAGGGGCCGGGTGGCGACTGTTCGTCGTGACGCCGCCAGAACGGCCGTTGTCGATGTTGAGCGGTTGCGGCACTTTCTCGCGACACTGGTCCCGTTGCGGGCGCAGGTGGTTCCTGAGGCGGGGGGTTGGTCGGTATTCGTTCCCGGGCTCCCCGTTGCCGCTGATGGGCCGACCTTCGATGAGGCGATCATCGAAATGGTTGACGCGCTGCGCGAGTATGCCGATGACTGGCAGGAGCGTCTGCTGGACACTCCGAACCATCGGGACAACTGGGGTCTGGTTCAGCTCATCAGCCTCAGCGACGATGAGCAGTTGCGCGAATGGCTCGTCGGGTCGCCGCAGTGAACCAGCCTCAGCCGACGCGCAAGGATCACGACACCTTCTGCCGCGTCGAGGGATGGCGCCAAGTACGAGATGCGCGTGGGCGAACCGGCACCCATCACGTCACCTACGAGCTTGATCTGGCTGACGGGCGGATCCTGCGGACCCGGATCTCCCACCCGGTGGACCGAAGCGATTACGGCAAGAGCCTGTGGCGCCACATTCTTCGCGATCAGCTCCAGGTGGATGAGGCGGACTTCTGGGCCTGTGTCCATGACGGAGTCAAGCCTTCTCGCGGGCTGCCCGAGCCGCCGGAGAAGGCGTTACCCGCCGACCTCGTCCACTTGCTGATCTCGCGTGTCGGACTCGACGAGACCGAGGTGGCCGCGATGAGTAAAAAGGACGCCCTCGCCAGGCTGCAGCAGTACTGGACCGCGGGTGGATGATCACTGGCTGGACGAGAGGGCGGTGCGAATATCGTTGATCACTGCCTCGGGGCGTCCAACCAGGTCGTGCCAGGTGAACCGGAGGACTGTCCACTGCAGGTTCACTACGGCGTTCTGGCGCTGCCGGTCGCGAATGAACCGCTCGGGGGTTATGTGCCAGGCCCACCCGTCCACTTCGATCGCGATCCGCTGGGCTGGGAATGCCACGTCGATGAGGTAGCCCCCGGCCGCGTAGTTCTGCTCCCAGCCGGTGATCCCCGCGCGTCGGAGCAGCCCGACCAGAATCCGCTCGGCATGCGAGGCGGCCCGGTCGGCGGCGACAGTGAGCAGCCGGGAAGCCGCCGCGGATGTCTGCCGCCCCAGGTTGCGGCAGTGCGCCCGGTACACCAGCGGAAACCGGACTCGGTGCTGCAGCGCCCGGTCCAGCAACGCGGCGCCATCCAGGCCCAGCGCAACGGCCGACTCAAGCACCGTGAGCGGCAGGTCGGTGACCCACAGATCGCGCAACTTGACCAGATCCGCGTTCGAGAGGTTGCGTCGGCGTACCGACACTCCGGGCTGGTGGCTCGGGTTCCGCCGACGGGGCACCGTGATCAGCACCGGGTCCGCCAGGCCCGGGACGAGGTCGTGCCACCACGCGGCGGACACCCCGTGTGGCGCCGCGTCCTTACCGGCCCACAGCGTGGCCGCGCGCAGCCGCACCTCGTCGGTGTGCGGGTGATCGGCGCCCAGGTAGACGCCGGGGTGCAGCCGTTCCCATTTTCTGCTCGCAACGCGACGCTTGATCGTATCCGGGCTCAGGCCCGCCTCCCGCGCCTGCCCACAGCTGATCACCCCAGCCTGCCTGCGCAGGTACCAGTCCAGTTCCACCCAGCTTTGACGCCGCAGCGCCGTCGCCGGTTCCCCGTGATCGCCGCTGATTCCCAGTGATCGCCGTTTGGGAAGGATTAGGTGCGGTCACCGCACCTAATCCTTCCCAAACGGCGATCTCCATGCTGGACTGGCATCCAGAGCTGCTGAGCTGCTAGCAATGAGCAACATGAGGACGCTCTACTTACGCAACGTGCCGGACGACGTGATTGAGCGGCTCGCCGCCCGGGACGGGATGTCGGTCACCGCAGTGGCGGTGCGAGAGCTCACCGAGGTGTCCCGGCGGGCGGACCACCCCGCGCTGATGGGTGCGCTCCCTGATCTGGGTATCGACCCAACGGACATCGTCGCCGATCTGGACGCTGACCGAGCCACTAGATGATCGTGGTCGATGCGTCGGCGGCCTTAGCCGTGCTGCTGAACGCGGCCCGCCTTGGTCGAGCACCAGGCATCCGATGCCTGGTGACTGTTGTGCCCCTGGGGGATCGCCGCTGGGGCTGACCGGGTCTTTCGATGTATGCCCGGTCCTGACGTTTCGTACCCTGGTCGTGGCGCACCGCGATCGGCCTCGGGCACGATTGCGTTCGTGACGATCAGAGGCCGCAGTGCCCGGAGGGTCTGGGCTGTGCTCGGTCTGCTCGGTCTCGGGCTCTCGGGTTTGTTGCTGCTTCTCCGGGGATGGGACGAGGCGGGGGTGGTCTCGGTCCTCGTCGCGGTGGCAACCCTGGTCTTCCAGTTGCCGGTGTTGTCTCGACGCGGGTCGTCCTCGGCGCTTACCCCCGAGCAGGTGGCGCAGGCCCGGGAATTACTGGCTGCGCGGGTGAGCGAGCAGTGGCGCCGTGAATCGGCTGCTCGCTCGCTGGGCGATCCCGAGCCCATGCCGGTGCGCTGGGCGCTGACCGAACACGCGGTGATGGACCACCCGCAGCTCGTCATGACCGGTCCCGGTTTCGCCGGTAGCAGTGACGCCATCGATTCCCTGGCCGGTGAGTTCACCCGGCTCTCCCGGCGCCGTCTGGTCATCCTGGGTCCGGCAGGTGCAGGCAAGACCACGCTCGCGGTGCAACTGCTGCTGCAACTTCTGTCCACTCGGACGCCCCAGGAGCCCGTCCCGGTGCTGCTGTCGCTAGGAGGCTGGACACTGCGAAGGCACCTCGGCTGCAGGACTGGCTGACCGACCGGTTGGCTCAGGACTATCCGGCGGTGCGTGCGGTCAACCTCGCTGCCGCCCGCGCGCTCGTGGAGCGGGGGCTGGTCCTGCCCATTCTCGACGATCTGGACGAGTTCCCCGACCACTACCGACCCACGGTGATCGAAGCGATCAACTCCTCGCTCGGCGTTGCCGATCCGCTGGTACTGATCTGCCGCACCGAGGAGTACCGCGACGCGGTGGGTGCCTCCGACGTGATCACAGCCGCAGCGGTGGTCGAACCCGAGCCGCTCCGCTGCTCCGAGGCTACGGACTACCTCGTCACCTGCCTGCCCCCTGATCCCGGAGATTCGTGGCGGCAGGTACTCGCCGCTGTGCGCGACGGGGACGCCCCGGTGCTAGCCGAGGCGTGCGCTACCCCGCTGAACTTGTGGTTGGTGCGCACGGTCTACGTTGCCGGTCGCGTCGATCCCACCCCGCTGCTCGACTATGCCGACGTTACGACGTTACGAGCCGCACTGCTCGGCCAGCTCATCCCAGCGGTGATCGCTGCCAGGCCGCCCTCCCGGGACCCCGACGATCCACTGCTGCCCCGGCGACGCTGGGACTCCGGCGAAGTGCAGCGTTGGCTGAGCCTGCTCGCCCAACAGCTCGATAGCGCCGGTACCCGTGACCTGCTCTGGTGGCATCTCGCTCGACGGACGCTCAACCCCTGGCTGGGCGGGCTGGCGTTTGGGCTGGTGTTCGGGCTGACAATCAAAGAACAGATCACCGCATCCGAACCCAAGCGCGCGAACCTCCAGTGGCACGGTCGTGCTGGCTTACTTGCTCGCCAGTTGGCGTTCGGGTTGGTGTACGGGCCGCCGGTCGGGCCGGCGTTCTGGCTAGTGTTCAAACTGGTGTCCTGGCTGGTAGCCGGGCCACCGGTCGGGCTGACAACCGGGTTGGTGTTCGGGTTGGTGTTTGGGCCGACAGTTGGGCTATGCCGATGGATGGAGACCTCAAGTACTACCGACCGGGCGGGTACTCCGAGTACGTCTTATAGTTCAGACCGGGCAGTCACTGTTATTCGGACTGCATTGATCGGATTAGCTGGTGGGTTGGCGGGCGGGTTAGCGGGTGGGGTAGCAGGCGGGCTGCTTTTCGGGTTAGTTGGGCTGATGACAGCTGGTGGCAGTGCCTGGTTATGCCACGTCTTGGCCGCGCGCTGGTCGGTGGTCACCGGGCGGTTGCCGTGGCGGCTGATGGGGTTTCTCGATGACGCTTACCGGCTCGGGCTGTTGCGCATCGTTGGTCCGGCCTATCAGTTTCGGCATGCCGAATTGCAGGATTACCTCGCTGCTTCCCAGCAGTTGCCCGACCAGCGGCGACAGCTCCGTTGGGTTAACCGCGCAGCGTGGTGGCAGCGGCGTCATCGGTAGTCACCGTGGGGTGCCGCTGAGCGCAGAGCCAAGCCAGCCGGACTTCCTCTGGGTCGGAGAACAGCAGGTCGAGGGTGTCGTTCAGGGAGCCGAAGGTGCCGTAGAACCCGTGGGTTGAGCTGACCACCTCGGAGTGGTCGGCGGACTTCAGGCCCCAGGCGAACACCTGGCCCGCGGCGAGTTCGCCGTCTTCGTTGCGTTCGAACTCGCACATTGCGAAGACTTGCGGGGCGTTCTTGACGATCTCTTCCTCGACCAGGGCGTATTGCTCGGCATTCAGCGTCCAGCTGATGTCAGGGTCCTGTGTGCTCATCTCTGGCCCTCCCCAGTGTCATGGCCGTCGTGACGGCGCCGCGCTTCGTCGGTGTCGCTGGCTGACATCCGGTCAACCGAGACGCATGGAAGGACATCGTGTTAGACGTCTCATGGTTTGTCAATGTTTGTCAATCATGTGACGGGAGGTTCGGTCGCGGTGCAGGATGAGCGCCCACAGCACGGACTCTGAGGAGGCAATGTGGTCGTGCGGGGTGATCCGTCACCGCTGCGGTGGCTGATCGGCGTCGAACTGGCCGGCTACCGCAACACAACAGGACTCTCGCTGGCTGCGGTGAGCAAGCTGGTTGGCATGTCGAAAGCCAAGGTCGGGCACATGGAGACCGGGCGTCAGCACCAGGATCCGGACGACATCGCGCGGCTGCTGGCCGCCTATGGAGCGACGCAACGCGACGTCGACCGGCTCACTTCGCTGACCGGCCGCGCCGATGAGGCGACATGGTGGGCGCCCTGGGCGCACGTCGTGCCGGACTGGCTCAAGACCTTCGTCGGGCTCGAAGGGCTCGCCGAGCGGGAGTTCGTGTTCGAGCCGATCATCATTCCCGGGCTGCTACAGACCGCGGACTACGCCCGGGAGGTCACCGCCGACACGCCCCGGGTCCGGGCCGACCACGGTGAGCGTTTCGTCGGTTTCCGGATGGCCCGGACGCGGCGGCTGCACGATTCTGAACGGCCGCTGCACCTGCACGCGGTGATCGCCGAGGCGGCGCTACGGCTGCGGGTCGGCACTGCGGAACTCCGGCGGGCGCAGCTCGAGCACCTGATCGCCATGTCTGAGCTGCCCAACGTCACCCTGCAGGTGATCCGTCCCGAGGACGGCCTGCACACCGCGGTGACCGGGCAGTTCGTCGTGCTGGACTTCGAGAACGTGCACTCCATCGGCTATGTCGAGCTGCACGACGGCGCGATGTACCTCCAGGAGCCCGAGCAGGTGCGGACGTATACCATGACCGCAGACAACTTGCAGCGACTGGCGTTGGGACCGGACCAGTCCGTCGCGCTGATCAAGTCCATGGTCCAGGCATGAGCACCGGAGGCACACCGTGACCGCCCCAGACCTCACCACGGCGGCGTGGTTCAAAAGCAGCTTCAGCGGCAACAACGGGACGTGTGTCGAGGCCGCCGCGTTGGACGACGGGCGCATCGCGGTGCGCAACAGCAACCACCCGGATGAGGGTGTCGTGTTCTTCACCCGCGCCGAGATGGCGGCGTGGATCAAGGGCGTGAAGAACGACGAGTTCGACAGCCTCACCTGAGCTCGCACGAGGCAGCTTCGCGTGGCGAGCGGGCTACCGGTCGGTAGGCGATCGTCAGCTCGGCGTCGGATTCATTTGATCTTGAACTTACTTAGGCCGCGGATCTGGCCCCCTATCCTGTCCTCAGAACTTTTGTGGCCGCACGCCGACATGATCGTGTGTAGTCGGCAGCGTTGTGATGCGGACGTGGGGTGGTTCTTTAGTCGGTGGGTGCTGAATTGTCGCCTTCGGGGACGTTAACCCAGGTCGTGGTCCTCCATTCGTGATCATCGAACGTAACTTCGGTACTGCTGCGTCGCTGTTGCCGGTTCGCCTCCTTTGGAGTATAGTCGAACATATGTTCGATATCGAGCTACCTCCGCCGCCGGATACCGCCCCACCCGAGGAGATCATCGGCATCGACGACCTCACCGAGGCTGCTCGTGGTGTTCCGGAGCCGGTGCGCTGGTCGGAGTACCTGCCGGATGGCCTGCTGGCCGATCTGCTGGCTGAACCTGTCGAAGTCGACTCGGAGTATCGGGAGTTCGAGGCCCTGGAGCGGGTGGGGGGCTGGGAGCGGATCATCGCCTGGGCGCACGCCCGTCAGGTCCGGGAGATGACCGCGTTCGTGGGTCGCGCCGAAGCCCGGAACCTGGGGATGGGGGCCTGTGATTCGCAGGCCCACGAGTCCGCGGTGGCCGAGGTCGGGTTGATGTTGACGGTGTCGGCGCGGACCGCGGCGCGCCGGGTGGATGACGCCTGGTCGCTGTGTACCCGCCTGCCTGCCACGCTGGCGGCGCTGGAGTCGGGTCGGATCACCCTGGCCAAGGCTCGTGTGGTTGATGGCGAGACTCTGAACCTGTCCCCGGAGCACACCGCGCTGGTCGAGGCGACGGTGCTGGCCAAGGCGGCGAAGCAGACTCCCGGGCAGTTGCGGGCCGCGACTCGCCGCGCGGTGCTCTCGACCGACCCGGCCGCCGCTCGGGAACGGGCGGAACGCGCTCGGCGGGAGCGGGGGGTCCGGATGTGGCCTGAGGCCGACGGGATGGCCACCCTGTCTGCGTACCTGCCCGCGGCTGATGCGGTCGGGGTGTACGCGGTCCTCGACGAGTACGCCCGCCGCGCCGGATTCGCCGGTGACGAGCGGACCCTGGAGGCCCGCCGCGGTGACGCGCTGGTCGATCTGGTGCTGGGCCCCACCGGTTTCTGCAGCGCGGGCACCCGCACCGCGCGCGAGCGCGGTACCCGGGCACCGGAGGGCACCCCGAACACCACCACTGCCACCAGCGCCACTCCCGCCGCCGCTGGCACCAGCGCCACTCCCGCCGCCGCTGGCACCAGTGCTGCCAGCGGCGTCCACACCTCAGCCAACAGCGGCGATGACACCCCGACCACCGACGCCACCAGCCCGGCGGGGTGTCGGTGTGCGTGTGGGCGGTGCCGACGTGGTGGCGGGGTGGACGTTCGGGTCACCATCCCCTACACCGCGCTCCTCGGCGCCGACGATCAGCCTGGCGAGATAGCCGGCTACGGACCCATCCCCGCGGCGGTCGCTCGGGACCTGGCCGCCGCTGGCACCTGGCGGCGGATTCTCACCGACCCCGCCTCGGGTCGTCCGGTGGACTACGGCACGACCCGCTACCGGCCGCCGGCGCACCTCGCCGGACTGGTGATCACCCGCGATCAGACCTGCCAGTTCCCCGGCTGCCGGGTCCCCGCGCACCTCTGCGACCTCGACCACAGCATTCCGCACAACCCTGACAAGGGCACCGGCCCGACCAGCGAGATCAACATCGGACCCAAGTGCCGGCGTCACCACCAGGTCAAACAGACCCCGGGCTGGTTGGTAACCCAGCACCCGGACGGGTGCACCACCTGGACCACCCCCAGTGGCCACGTTTACCACTCCCAACCACCACCGCTGACCGACCCCGAGCCACTGACCATCCACCCGGCACCCGACCCGGACGAACCCCCACCTTTTTGACGGAGCCATGACCGTGCCCCCGGCCCGTACCAGCCGGTCGGGGGCACGGCGTGCGGCTGGGCTAGCGCCAGTAGGCGCTGGTTAGTTTGGCGAAGACGACTACGTTGTCGCGGTATGAGCGGGCCTCGCTGTTGAAGCTGTCGCCGCAGGTGATGAGCCGTAGCTCGGGTTGTTCGGTGTTGCCGTACACCTGCTCGGTGGGGAAGTCGGATTTCGGGTAGAGGTCGACCTGACAGGCGGTGAACACCGCCTGAAGTCGGGGCAGTCGCGGTCTGCCTGGGCCGACGGCCCCGGGCCGGGCGGCGTAGTCGGGGCAGGTGGTGTCGTCAGTGCGGGCGGTACCGGTGACGTGGGCGGCGCGGGGGAGTGGGCGGTGCTGGTGAAGTTGGCGTCGGGGGCGCTGGTGTTGTTGTCGAGAGCACTGACGGTTCCGGTGTTCCTGCACGGGGCAGCGATTCGCAGGCAATGCCGTCGTTATCGCCATCAAGGCCAGTGACGGACACGCGGGGGTGGGGCGGGTACCAGTGGCTGACACGGTGTGCACCAGCGACGGACGCGCGGGGGCTAGGGTCACCCGTATGGCAGTGCGGCGCAGACCGGTCCCTGCGACCGGGGTGCTGGGACGCCAGCAGCCGGTGGCTCGGGTTCGGATGAGTGGTGAGGAGCGCAGGGAGCAGCTGCTGGACGTCGGGCGGGCGCTGTTTGCGCAGAAGGGGTTCGACGCCACCTCGATCGAGGAGGTGGCGCACCGTGCTGGGGTGAGCAAGCCGGTGGTCTATGGGCACTTCGGCGGCAAGGAGGGGCTCTACGCCATCGTGGTGGATCGGGAGATGCGCCAGCTGCTCCAGCGGATCACCTCTGCACTGTCCGCCGGCCACCCGCGGGAGCTGCTCGAGCAGGCGGCGCTGAGCCTGCTCGGCTACATCCAGGACTCCTCCGACGGGTTCCGGATCCTGATCCGGGACTCCCCGGTGGCCAGCGGGTCGGGGACGTTCTCCAGCCTGCTCAACGACATTGCCAGCCAGGTGGAGCACATCCTCGGCCGCGAGTTCGCCGCCCGGGGTTACGACACCCAGCTCGCCAGGCTGTTCAGCCAGTCGTTGGTCGGCATGGTGGCGCTGACCGGGCAGTGGTGGTTGGATGAGCGGGCGCTGCCCAAGGAGGAGGTCGCTGCGCATCTGGTCAACCTGGCCTGGAACGGGCTGTCCCACCTTGAGCACGAACCCCGGTTACGCACCGCACGCTGACCCCCAGCAATCTGTAACGCATTACGCTCCGTCGCGATATGACCACCGTAGGGATCGGTCGGGAGGTCGCGGTGCGTACTGACATGAGGTGTGCTGACGACCACGTTCGTGGGGTCGTATCGCTGAGCGTCTTCGGGCTCGGGTACGTCGGTTGCGTGTCCGCGGTCTGCTTCGCCTCGCGGGGCCACCGGGTGGTGGGGGTGGACCCGAACTCGCAGAAGACCGACCTGCTGCGCCACGCCGTCGCACCGATCGTCGAGGAACGCATCGGTGAGCTCACCGCAGAGGTGGTGGGCGTCGGCCTGCTCACGGTGCAGGACGATCCGGTAGCGGCGGTGCACGAAACGGACGTGACGCTGGTGTGCGTCGGGACGCCCTCGGCCCACCACGGCGGGCTGTCCACGCAGTACCTCGAGCGTGCGAGCACGGATATCGGGCGGGCGCTGGCCACGAAGAGCAGCTGGCACGTCGTCGTGTACCGCAGCACGATGGTCCCTGGCACCTGTGCGGGGACCCTGATCCCGATCCTGGAGCGCGAATCGGGCAAGCGCGCCGGGGTCGACTTCGGCGTCTGTGTGAATCCGGAGTTCCTACGCGAGGGCACCTGCGTGGCGGACTTCCTGGACCCACCCAAGACAGTGGTCGGGGAGAGCGACCCGCCCAGCGGCGACGTGGTGATGGGGCTCTACGGCGGGCTGCCAGGGCCACGGTTCCGGGTTCCGATCGCCGTCGCCGAGATGACGAAATACGCCGACAACGCCTACCACGCGCTGAAGGTCTCCTTCGCCAACGAGATCGGCGCCGTCTGCCGCCGGCTCGGCCTCGATTCCCACGCGGTGATGGACGTGTTCCTCGCCGATACGAAGCTGAACGTCAGTAACGCCTACCTGCGGCCCGGGTTCGCCTTCGGCGGCTCCTGCCTGCCCAAGGACCTGCGCGCCCTGGTACACACCGCGCGCCACCTCGACGTCGACGTGCCACTGCTCGCGCACGTGCTGCCGTCCAACGAAGCGCACCTGCGCCGTGCGGTGGAGCTCGTCGTCGCCGCGGGACGCCGTCAGGTGGGCATCTTCGGGTTGTCCTTCAAGCCCGGCACCGACGATCTCCGCGAAAGCCCACTGGTCGAGCTTGCGGAGCGGCTCATCGGCAAGGGCTACCAGCTCAAGATCTACGATGCGGGCGTCGCCCTGTCCCGCCTGATGGGGGCCAACCGCGCCTACCTCACCGAGCGTCTCCCACATATCGCGGAGCTGCTCACCGATGACATCGACGAGGTGGCAGAGCACGCGGAGATCTGCATCGTCGGTTCGCAGGAGCCGGCGGTCCGCACGGCTATCGACAAGATGGGCGCGGCGCGGATCGTCATCGACCTGGTTCGCCTGCCCGACGCGGCCCAGCGTCGGGATGAGCCGTCCTACGTTGGGATCGGCTGGTGAGCGCCGAGAACGGACGCCGCCCGGACCCGGCGTTCAGCATCCTCTGCACGGCCTACCAGACGGAGGCTTGTCTGGCGGAGACGATCGAATCGGTGCGGGCGCAGACCTGCGGTGACTGGGAGCTCGTTGTGGTGGACAACGGGCGGTCCGACGAGATCGCGCGGATCGTGCAGTCGTATGCGTCCGATCCCCGGATCAGGCTGGTGCGCCAGGACAACCGCGGGGTGGCAGGTGGGGTGCAGGCTGCGGCCAGGGCCGCCCGAGGTCGGTACCTGTCCGTGCTCAACAGCGACGACCAGCTCACGCCCGACTACTGTGCTCGGATGGGCGCGGTGCTGGACGTCCACCCGGAGGTCGACGGGGTGACTTGTGACGCGTACCTGTTCGCCGACCCAGGTGGGCGTTACCTGCCGGGGACGTTTCTGAGGTCCGGCGGGGCGCGCAGGCTCGCGGTGCCGGAGCACCGCATCACGCTGGCGGAGTACGCGCGCAACCAACATCTCTACTACGGGGGCACATTCCGGCGGGTGGCGTGGGATGCGGTCGGGGGGTACGTGAGCGATATTCCCGAGAAGGAGGATCTGAGCCCCGACCTGAGCCTGTGGCTCCGGCTACTGACGGCCGGGTGTGACTTGCGCCTGATCCCTGACGTGCTGGCCAGGCAGCGGATTCAGGAGACCTCTACTTCGCGTGACCCGCGCGGTGCCGAGCTCCTCGAGTCCTGCGCCGAGCGTGCCCTGCTCGCCGCCGCCCGCGTTTCCGGCCAGCCCGACGACGTCGAGGCCATCACCCAGGCCATCGCCCGGCTGCGCTACTACCAGGCGCTGCGCCGGGCCCGCCAGGCATTCCTCGGCGGTGACCTCGTGACGGCCCGTCGCCACGCTGCCGTCGGATTCCAGCAGCGTTGCACCCTCCGCAGCGGCGCGATCCTGGCTGGGCTCACCATGGCACCGGCCGCGCTGCGCAGGCTGCACCCCGCCAAGCAACGGGTATCGATGCAGGTCACCCGCATAGCGGGCAGCGCACGCCGCCTCGTCGGCCCGCGCGCGCACTGAATGCTGTGTCCGCTCCCGACAACACCGAACGGGCTACTGAACCGCAGATCGGGTCGCTCGGGGGAACCTTGCGTCGCGGGGCGGTCATCTCGGCAGGCGTCCTGGTCGTGGTCCAGACAGTGTCGTTGGTGCAGACCCTCGTGGTGGCCAGGCTGCTCAGCCCCGCCGAGATCGGCATCTTCGCGGCGGGAACGGTGCTCACCGCGTTTCTTGTCGCGTTCGCTGAGGGTGGTCTGCGGCATGCACTGATCCAGCGGGAACATGATGTCGACGACGCGGCCGACACCGTGTTCTGGGCGACCATCATCACCGGTGCGCTGATGAGCTTGGTGATGCTCGCGGCGGCACCGTTGGTTGCGGTCTTCTTCGGGAGCCGGACCGCGGGGCTGATCGCCGCAGTGACGTCGGGCACTTTGCTGCTGCACGCCTTCACCAATGTTCCTGACGCCTTGATGCAACGGCGGTTCAATTTCAAGCGCCGACTCATTGTGGATCCCAGCGTTGCGATCAGTTTCGCGGTGGTGTCCGTCACGCTGTGCGCGATCGGCTACGGCGTGTGGGGTCTGGTGATTGCCACTTATGCCTCGCACCTGGTGTGGATCGGCACCACCTGGTTTTTGGCGAAGTGGCGGCCGGGCGCCGGACGTTTCTCCTTGCGTCTGTGGCGGGAAATGGCCCGGTTCGCGTTCCCACTGGTGATCGACGGGGTGGTCGACCGGTTTCGCGAGGTGATCGACACTGCGGTCGTCGGGCGTGGTCTGGGCGAGGCGTCGCTCGGGCACTATCGCTACGGTCGGCGGATCGCCATGATCCCCGGCGTCGCCGTCGTGGAGGTGTGCTCCTATGTGCTCTTCCCGGCTTTCTCCCGGATCGCCGGTGATCCCGCGCGCCTCAAGGCGGCGTTTCTCCGGGCGCTGGGCTGGATCTGGTTCGCGGCCGCCCCGGCTGCGGCCCTGCTCGTTGCCCTGGGAGAGCCCCTCGTGGTGGTGCTGCTGGGGGAGCGGTGGCGCGGGGCTGGCGTGGCCCTGGTGGCGATGGCCGGCTACGGATTGGGTGAGGCGATGAACGCGGTGAGCGCCGAGTCGATGAAGGGCGCCGGTCGGTCGCACCTGATCAACTGGATGACGCTGGTCGGTCTGGTGACCGGCGTCGGACTGCTGGTGGCGCTGCTCCCGCTCGGGCTGTTCGGCGTCGGGCTGGCCATCTCCGGAGCGGCGATCATCGTCGGGGTCACCGGTCTGTGGCTGGCCCGCCCGGTGGTGGGCGTGTCGGTCACCGAGCTCCTGCGCAGGCTGGTCCCGCCGGTGATTGGCTCGCTGGCCGCGCTGGCGGTGATCGCACCGTTGGAGCACCTCGTGGTCCACTCGGACCAGCGGGCCGCGCTTGAGGCGCTCGGTTTCCTCACGCTGGAGTCGTTGGGATTCCTGCTGATCTACCTCGGCGTGCTCCGCCTGATCGCCCCGTCGACCGTGACGGCCCTCACCGGCGCCGCCAGAACATTCCTGACCCGGAAGCAACCGGCGAGCCCGAAGTGATCTAGTCCGACCTGGCACGGGGGTGACCCATCACAACGATCGACGACACAGGTCGTATGATCCAGTTATGGCTGGATCATCGCTGTGGGGGGGTAAGACCCTCCGGCAGTGGCTGCCCAGCGCCGTTGCGGACGTCGTTCGTCACGTGGCGCCACAAAGAATCGTCCTCTTCGGATCGGTAGCACGCGGCGATGAAGGCCCGGACAGTGATCTTGATCTGCTCGTGGTTCTCGATCACCTCGAACCAGCGGACCGGCCACGGCTGGTCAGTTCTATTAGACGAGCGATCAGCGCACGGGCACCGATCGACGTCTTCGTTACTGACCTGGATGAGTACGAACGCCGTAAGGACGTGATCGGCTCAATGCTCTACTGGCCCGCGCGTGAGGGCGAAACAGTGTACGAACGTGCCTCCTGACGACGTGCCCTTCGAGGCGCGCCGGTGGCTGGAACAGGCTGCCGAAGATCTCATGGCCGCACAGCGACTGGCCGATGATCCTGAGATGCCCCCTCGGCTCGCAGCTTTTCTCGCGCATCTCGCAGCCGAAAAGGCGCTCAAGGGTGCACTCCTTGCACGCGGAATCCCGATTCGTAGGATTCACGATCTCGTCGAGTTGCAGTCGACGTTGATTCCGGCCGATGTAGCGGTTATCTCGCCGGAGGATATCGATGTCCTCCTACCCTGGAACATCGCGGGCCGTTACCCCGCCGATATGGGTGACGCCGACGTGGAGACGGCGACCTTGACGGTGCAGGCAGCCAGCCGGATAGTCGACGAACTGACCCGAAGGATTCGCAACGGACACTGACGGCCTCCTTACAGCAGGGGGAGCCAGCGGCGGCTGAGCGCAGTTCCTTGCGGAACAGGCTGTGCCGGGGGTAGCGGTTGTGCAGGCCATCGAGGTACGCCTGGCCTGCGGGCGCTCCGGCGGTGAGGGCGTTCACCCAGTCCCGGTACGCCTCGGCCCGGCACGGCCCCGGGGTGCGGGCCAACTCGCCGAGCCCGTCGACACCGCGATGGCGTTCGCTGGCCTCCGACGGTCAGCCGCCACCTGCTGAGCAGCTGGGCGCGTACCTGGCCGGAACACCGGTAGCCCAAACACTGGTAGCCCATGTGGCCCGGCGCCGGGCCATAATGGAAGCCATGACCGTCATTCCTGTTGATCAGCGACCGCTCACCGATGTGCTGGCTGAGCTGGAACGCAGCCAGGGTCGGCTGGATATCGCCCGGGATGGCCACACCGTGGCGACGCTGGTGTCCGCCGAGTACCTCGAATCGCTGGAGGAGACCATCGCGGTGGCCACTGATCCAGAACTCGTGGCAGCGGTCGCCGAGGGGCGGGCCGAGCTCGACGCCGGGCAGGGCATACCAGCACACGAAGTCGAAGCCGAGTTTCTGAACCGGTCGTGACTACCCGCTACAGCATCACTTACGCCCCTCGGGTTCAGCGGGACTTGCGAAAGTTGCCAGAGAAGATGGCTACCGCGTCTGTCGAGTTCATTCGTACTACCCTGAGCGCGGACCCCTATCGGATAGGTAAGCCGCTCACCTTGTCATGGGAGGGCTATTACGCGGCTCGACGCGCCGAGTGGCGGATCATCTACCGCATCGATGATCACCAGATCCTTGTCGAAGTCGTTACTATCGCACATCGTGCTGACTCCTACCGGCCACGCTAATCCCGCATAGTCACCCTTTCGCAGCACGGTTGCGTCGTGCACGATGGCGGCCGCGGCGATCATCAGGTCGTTGGCTCCCGCAGACCGCGCCAGACCGCCATTTCATAGGGCAGCTTGCAGGGCTACCGCCAAGTGTTCGACTTCGGCGGTGATCGGCAGCCGCCGGCGCGGGTTGATCAGTTCGATGACGCGGGCGTGTTGCTTGCCGTTGGTTGCGCTGTGTCCGGCTTCCAGGGTGATCGGCAGGCAGGTGGCGAACAGCCCTCGGGTAGCGAAGGCGCGCAGGGCATCGGCCACCCGTGGCTGGTGTGGGAGGCGTTGAAAGACGCTGTTGTCGACCAGGTACAGCGTGGTCATCGACGTGCGTCAGCCAGCACGTCGGGGTCGGTCAGTCCTGGTAGGCCGCCTTGTTGGACCCAGTCGATCATCTCGAGCTGGGCCAGCCGGTTGACCAGTTCTTCGAGGGCCCGAGTGATCATTGCCTTTTTGGACGGCGCTCCGGTCAGTTCCATGGCTTGCCGGACGAGATCGTCCGGCAAGTCCACCAAGGTGCGGGCCACGGGGACCATCTCCTTCCAGAGTCGTTCTGATGAGAATGATATAGATGATATTAAGAAACGACTAGATCGGATATCTTCCTGATTGCCGTGTCGGCGGCGCAGACAACGAGAGATCCACTGCCGGACCCGGATTCAGCGCCGTGCGTCGGTGTGGTAGCACGACGATGAACTGAACTCCGCCCTGATGTCGTCGATCGTCATCGTCCGGCCCGCCACGATGTCCTCAGCCGACTTCCGGATCTCGGCCAGCGCCTGTGGACCCGACAGGATGTCGAGCGTCTCCTCGAGGGACTCCAGATCACCGGAAGCGATCATGACCGCCACGGGTCGACCATGCCGAGTGACGACCACCCGCTCATGCGTGCGTTCCACATCCGCGATCAGCTCCGAGAAGCGGTCTCGCGCATCGCCGACCGACACCAGCCTCATCACCAAAGAATAAGCCAGGCTTTACCCCAGGTCGACGCTACGCGGGGGCCTGGTCACCGTTCGGAGCCGGATTGCATCACCTCGACCGAAACCGTCCGAGATTCAGCGCGCTGCGGATGTAACGCTTCGTTGTAAGGCGAACGACAGAATGTGAGAGACTCGGTGAATGACCGGGCGTTTCTGTGACGGTCTGGTCGTGGAGTCGGTAGTTGTTGTGTCGGCTGGCGGGGAGGTGCGGTGGCCCGGGTCTTCGTCAGCCATGCCAGCGAGGACCGCGCGCTGGCATGGCAGCTGCAAGGGTGGCTGGTGGAGGTCGGCCACGAGGTGTTCCTGGCTCCGGATCTGCGTGACGGCGTGGCTCTCGGTGAGGAGTGGGAGCGGCGGCTTTACGCGGAGCTGCGCCGGGCCGACGCGATGGTGTGCGTGGTCACCTCGGCTTTCCTGGGGTCGCAGTGGTGCACGGCCGAGGTCGCGATCGCCCGGTCTCGGGGTATCCGGCTGCTGCCCTTACACGCCGAGCCGGGGGTGGCGAGTCCCTTGCTGGCGTCGGTCCAGCACAGTGACCTGACGGGGGATCCGGTCGCCATCCGTACCGCACTGATCGAGGCATTGCGCCAGGTCGACGGCACCTGGCCGGATGATCGTTCCCCGTTCCCGGGGTTGCGGCCGTTCGAGATCGACCGGCAGCGGGTGTTCTTCGGCCGCGCCGAGGAGATCGGGCAGCTCGCCGGGCTGCTGCGGTCCCCGGCGGAGCGGGCTGAGGGTGCGGTGCTGCTGGTGGTGGGTCCGTCCGGGTGCGGCAAGTCGTCGCTGGTCCGGGCTGGGTTGCTGCCGGTCATGGCCGGTGAGCCGGGTTGGCGGACGTTGCCGCCGATCCTGCCGGGGGCCGATCCGGTGGGGGCGCTGGCCCGGGAGCTGGCCGCCGCGTCCCGGGAGTCCGGCCTGGACTGGACGCTGGCCCAGGTCCGTGATCAGCTCGATCACGGGGGCCTGCCCGAGCTGGCCGACGAGCTGCTGCTGGCCGCTCCCGGTGCTCGGCGGCATCGGCTGCTGGTCGTGGTGGACCAGTTCGAAGAGCTGCTCACCCAGACCGTCCCCGCGCAGCGGGCCCGGTTCGCCGAGCTGTTGCGCCCGGCGCTGACCGGCCCGGTGCAGGTGGTGGCCACGTTACGCCCGGAGTTCCTCGACCAGCTGCTGGCCGACCCCGACCTGGCCGGGCTACCCACGCACACCTACACGCTGCGTCCACTACGCCGCGAGGCGTTGCGGTCCGTGATCGAGAAGCCGGCCCGGCTGGCCGGTATCGACCTGGACGACGGCTTGGTGGACCGGCTGGTCGAGGACACCGACAGCGGTGAGGCCCTACCCCTGCTGGCCTTCACCCTGGCCCAGCTCGCCGAGGGCGTCGGTCGCGGTGGGCGCCTGTCCAGCGCACGCTACGAGCAGCTCGGCGGGGTGTCCGGCGCCTTGACCCGCCAGGCCGACGCGGCCCTGGCCGACGCGATCGCCGCGGGTGGCCGCAGCCGCGAGCAGGTGATCGCCGGGCTGTTGCGCCTGGTCACCGTGGACGAGCAAGGCCGCCCCACCCGCTGGCGGCTGCGCCGTGACGAACTGCCCGCGGCGGTGGTCACCGAGCTGGACGCCTTCGTGGCGCGGCGGCTGCTGAGCACCGACACCGACAACGGCACCGTGGTGATCGGCGTTGCGCACGAGGCGTTTCTGTCCGCCTGGCCCCCACTGGCCGCAGCGATCAGGGATAACGTCTCGGCGCTGCGTGCACGCCGCGCCATCGAGCACGCCGCGGCGGAATGGCACGCGAATCACCGCCCGCCCGTTTGTGGGAAGGCGGTCAACTCGCCGCCGCCGTATCCGACACCGGCGCCCGGATCCATACCCGAGCAGCACCGGCCGGAACCTCGCCGAAGGTCGGCTCCGCGCGGTGGTTGCCATGGCGGCACCGGGTGCTGGTCACCGACCGCGTCGACCTTAGTCTGAAAGCCAGGGACTTCCTGCATACCGGCATCCGCCGTGACCGCTACCGCCGCAGGCGCGCGACCACTGTCCTGTCGGTGCTGCTCATCTTCTCCCTGATCGCTGCCGGTTACGCGGTCGTCCAACAACGCAGGGCGCAGGCTGGAGAGCTGGCCGCGACCGCCCGCCAGCTCATCGCCCAAGCCGAGGCAACGCGGGCCACCGACCCGCGCTCCGCGCTGCGATTCGGCCTTGCAGCCCACCACATCCACCCCGGCGGCGGTACTTACACCAGCCTGGTCAATACCCTTATCGGCACCCTTTACGCCAATACCCTGACCGGCCACACCGACTCGGTGTTGTCGGTGGCGTTCGCTCCGGACGGGCGCACCCTGTCCACCGGCAGCGCCGACGAGACGGTGATTCTGTGGGATGTGGCCGATCGTGCTCGGCCCACCCCGCTGGGTGCTCCCCTGACCGGCCACACCGACCCGGTGCGGTCGGTGGCGTTCGCTCCGGACGGGCGCACCCTGGCCACCGGCAGCGCCGACAACACGGTGATTCTGTGGGATGTGGCCGATCGTGCTCGGCCCACCCCGCTGGGTGCTCCCCTGACCGGCCACACCGCCTCGGTGTGGTCGGTGGCGTTCGCTCCGGACGGGCGCACCCTGGCCACCGGCAGCGCCGACAACACGGTGATCCTGTGGGATCTCACGGGTCTCAATTCTCTGTTGCGCTATGCGGTGGAGCGGGCCTGCTCCATCGTGGTAACTGGGTTCGATCGTGATGAGTGGGAGCGCCGTATCCCTGGCGTGCCGTACCAGGACACCTGCCCATCTGACGGAAGTTGACGTCAGGCGGTGAGGATGGTGGCGATGCGGTGGTGGAGTTCGGCGATGTCGGGGAGGTGGGTGTGGGGGGCGCTGAGGTGGCGTAGTTCGCGTAGGTGGTGGGTGGTGTGCTGGGAGCGCAGCAGGACCGCGCCGTCGAGGGCTTGGGTGCCGAGGGCGGCGGCTTCGAGGGGGTCGCCGGTGGTGATGATCAGGCTGGCTAGTTTGGCCTGTTTGCTGGTGCGGGCGCGGCTTTCGGGGCGGGTGGTGATGGCGGTGCTGAGCCGGTTGCGGGTTTCGGCGACGAACTGGCCGTGTATGCCCAGCTCCCACAGCGAATTTCCACTTAAGCCGAGATGGTGGGACTCGGTGTAAGAGGCCATCCACGGTGGGTCCTCGGTGGGGTGGGTGTGGCTGAATGCCTCGTCGGCGGTGCCGACGGCGCGCAGGGGGTCTTGGACGTCGCCGAGTTTGGCCAGGTCGCGGGCTCGGCGTCACCGATCCACCACCCGATCGTCCCTCCCGTAATCCTCCCGCTGACCTCCCCACCAGGTGACGGCGTTCGGGGGATCTCTGGTCATGCTCCTGCTGGTCGTATCCCAGGAGTGCTGTACCAGGACACTTGACTGGCTGGCGGGAACTGACGTTGGTGAAGCATTCACCGGTTGTAGACATCCTGGCTGAGTAACTGCGCCAACTGTGCCTCGCTGATCCTTGCCGACGCCATGAGATCATCAAGGTGGTCTGTGGGCATGTTTCCACGGTGAAGTCCGGACGATTCGATCACCTCGGCCAGCGCAAACATTCAGCGGGTGCGCTGAATGTCGTCGGTTGTGACTGGTCGGCTGCGGACAGCGTGGACCCGGTGGAGGTGGTCATGGTGCAACTCCCTTCGATATATGCGGGCCGACGCCATCGCCGTGCTCTGCACGAACCCGGGCACAAGTCGGACGTGCCGGGAGCCTGATGCGAGCCGATGAGGAGTCCGAAAGCGGTTGGCTCGGCGGTGATCACCGTTGCGTCGCTGGGCAGGTGTGAGGAACGGGAGTGTTCCCTGAAAACCCTGAACTTCCGCTGTTGTCGGTGATTTACGGCCTACTGTCCGTGGCGACATGGTGGTCACGACGGCAAGGACGCAAACGATGAAGGTTGACACCCCGAACGAGACGCTGAGCGAGCTGTTGGCCCGCGTGTCCTGGAGCGGTGAGCGCCTGGCCCGAGAAATCTGCCGAATGCTGGGCACCGACGCTGTCCACCCGACAGCGCCATACAAATGGCTCAAGGGCAATCGACCCCGCCGCGAGGACGTCCGTCAAGCGACCGCGTTCGTGCTCTCCCACGCCAGCGGCCGACTCATCACGGTCAGCGAGCTCTGGCCCGGGTGCGCTGCGCACGAGTCACTCCTGGTCCCCGCAGTCGCCGGAATGGGGGTGCCGTGGACCCTGGCCGGTACGCTGACTGTGGCCCACGACTGGCTGCTGGGAGGACTGATGGATCGTCGCGTGTTCATGGCGGTCAGCGGCTCAGCCCTGACCGACCTCGCGTGGATGGCGGTGAACACCGAACCCGCTCGCCTGGCTGCGGCCCTGGGCGGCGGGCAGGTGGAC
>JBQTGW010000412.1:0-31163 GCA_052390495.1 Pseudonocardiales bacterium | reverse complement strand
GGGCGAGCTGGCCACTGCGGTGCCGGTCGATCTGTTCGACCCCGACGAATCCGTCAGCCTGCTTGTGCAGCGAGTACCTCGGCTGTCGGCTCCCGACGCGGCCCGGATCGCCGAAGCGGTAGACAATTCTGCCGCGCCGGCACGAGGCGACCCACCAGCTCGACGAGGACACCGAGAATCGCCGCCGTGCCGCGGGAAACTGATCGATCCCGGCAACGCTTGCGGCTGGCGGTCGGTGTACGGCATCCTTACCCGGCCAAGGCCCCGTAGGCCGAGGCAGTGAGCCCGGTCCACGTCCGGACGGACGGCGACCGGGCTTTGCGCTGTTCACAGGTGGTCGAAGTCGATGACCGTGTGGAATCGGAGTCAGACGGCGACGATCCGGACGGCGCGGGCGTATCCAGCGAGTGCACGCAGGTCGTCCGGGTCACTGGTCAGCACCGTCCCACCCGGTTCAGCGGCGGCGATCACCAGGGCATCGACGGCGGAGCCCCGACGAGCTGCGGTTCGCAGTAGCGCCGCACGGCGGGCCAGTACCTCGGACGGCGCCGGATCTGTCCGGCAGCCCTTGAGCAACCTGTTCGTGGTGGCATCCCGCCCCGGATTTCCGGTCAGAGATTCGACGAGCACCGCAGTCGGCACGGTCGGCGGCCATAAGCCCTGCCGCGTGAATACCCGGATCGCGGCGAGGGCCTCCCGCGAGCGTGCAGCCAGGTAGCTGATCCCGCCCGAGTCGAGGACGAGCAACCGTCAACCCGCCTCGGGCAACTCGTCCTCACCGCGGATCTGCGCGGCGAGACGCTCGGCCCTGGCGTAGTCCTCGGCGGTGGGCTCGCCGACCTCGGTCGCCAGCTCCTTGAGGTACTCGTCGATCGCGGCGAGCTTTTCCCGGCGAGTGAGCTCCTCGCGCAGCGCCTCCTGCAGGATCTCTGAGACCGGCAGGCCCTCCTGCTTCACCTGCCGGTGCAGCTCGTCCGGCAGGTACACCTGCATCCTGGGCATACGCCTGACTATACGCCTATGGGGACAATTGCTGGCCGTCAGGCCGGCGACCGGTACCACGCCCCACCAGCCGAGGGTGGAGAACATCAGCGGGAACAGGCGGTAGAGCAGGATCGTGTAGCTGCCGTGCAACGACGCGAGGGTCACCGCCAGCGCGCACGCGACCGCCCAGTACCCGCTCATGAGATCGAGTCGGCGCTCCCACCACTGCGGGTGCCGGGCCAGCACGAGCCAGTGCCAGAGCCCGAGGGCGACGGCGAGCGCTCGGTCGCCCCGCGGGATGTCGCTGAACAGGGCGAGCCCGGTGGGGACGGACAGCGTCGCGCCGAACGCCACGTGCCACAGGTAGTCGAGCTGTCCGGGCGGCGCAAACCTGCCGCGCACTCGACGGTGGTGGTCTTGCCCGCACCATTCGGGCCGAGGACGCCGAAGACTTCGCCACGCCGGACACGGAGCGAGATGCCGTCGAGGGCGATCTTCGGACCGTATGTCTTACGCAGGTCGGTGATATGTCTTACGCAGGTCGGTGATCTCGATGATGGGCTCGGATGTCGATGTCATGGCCACAGCGTGCTAGCGGTCGGGCACCGGCCACATCGTGCGACAGCTCGGTCCGGCATCAACCGGTCGATGGACAACCCGCTGATTAACCCCGGGTTGACAGAGGATGGGGTTACAGGTTGTAGCGGATGCAATCAGACCATGGTAAGCACACTTGGTGAGCGATGGTGGTGGGCTCGCTGTTCGTGCTGCTAGCGGTGCGTGCGGCGGCTGCGTTGACCCTCTCCGCACGCCCCCCGTAGTCGGCCCCAGGTCGGTCGGGTCCTCAGTAACACCCCGTGTGAGCTACGCGATACGGGTGGTAACTGAGAGTGGAGGGGCATCGTCATGGTCGAGCTATGTCGTGAGGGAGAGTCGCCAGCAGCGTTACCCCGCCGAGCGAGACGCTGCACAATACCCCTGGCGGGCAAGAACTCCCCACCAGTCTCTTCTTGGTGCGGCTCCGCTCGCCTGGTTTCACAACTGCGCGGATGGCCCGCTGATGACTGATCCAGGACCTGCCCCCCCGCTGCGTCTGCGATCCCTCGTAACGCTGTATGCTCTGATTTCCTCCGGCCTGATCGTAGGTGCCTTATTCTTAAACCCCATTCTCTTCTTTCTGCCCGAGCCGGTCCAGGTTAGTACTTCTTTCGAACTCGCAACGCGAGCGGTCATGATCGCAATGGCGGTATGGTTAGGGTCGAGAATCAGAGACATGCTTGAAAAGCGTTGGGAGGCTCGTGATGCAAGCCTGTCACCAGGGCCTCCACTTCTGGAGAATCTCGATGATCTCGCGAAGCAGCAGCAAGACGTTCTGGAGGCTATCGCCCTGGTTCGGCAGCGTTATAGCGCGGAGGCGGTTTACTTGTTCGCCACGATGCTGGCGAGTTACCAGGTGCGGGTCACGGAGCGAGCAGAGCTTCTCGGCACTTCAGTCCGTATGAATGTCTCCACAGAATATGCGATGACAGCCGCAGAAAGGAAAGCGCTCGTAGAATCAGCATCAGGGCAGTCAGGTGATACTTCCCCATCCATCCCCGTGCCTGTGCTGAAGGTGACGAAGGGAACGTTGCTCGACAACCTCGACGTTACCGACCATGCTGATTCATCGGTTTCGGTGCTCTCCCAGAAAGAAGCGCGTGGCCTCGTCGCCTTGACGCTGGAAACACTCTTCTACTTCACGTTTGCCGAAGCCGCAGATAGCGCCGAGGAGGAGCGCCAGCTAGCTGCTCTG
The DNA here is from genome assembly GCA_052390495.1 of Pseudonocardiales bacterium. Classification (GTDB taxonomy): domain Bacteria; phylum Actinomycetota; class Actinomycetes; order Mycobacteriales; family Pseudonocardiaceae. Next base: position 28,387 of record JBQTGW010000412.1, on the reverse strand, counting down.
TGGTCGCTTCGTCGATTCGTTACTCAGACGGGGAGGATCAAGGCTGACTCTGCTGGTGCAGATGATCCTGACTCGAAGATTCCCCTTCAGGATATCTTCCGTCGGTCAATCATAAATTTGCAGAGCCCCGCGAACGTGGCACGACTCGGTGCCCTCGAGAAATTCTGCTGTTTCTTCGCGCGAAACTACGTCATTGCTGCCGATATACCGATGCCGCATGGCGTGCGATTCATCGTTAAGTACTCGAAAACTGTTCCGTTGTATGGGCGCACATTAAGGGCTGATCAGAAGAGACGCGTGCGCCTCGGGCTGGAGCCGTATAAATTCTGGGTACCCCTCAACCTTGCTTTCACTGCTGAGAGTTACCACTTTCGTATGGATATCGGAGAGCAGCAGTTCGTCGCCGACCAATATCTTGCTACCGACCCATCGGGTGAGCATCTAAGCCGAGATGGAGTAGGCAATCTGATAGCCGATGGTCACGTAAGAATTCGCGACGGTTCCGGCTTGCACTACGCACATCTCTACACCCGTGGCCTGCACAAGTCTGAGCCAACCGACTTGGTGACCGTTATCAAGTTTGAGGAGGCACCGCCAGGTGCGCTCGGCCCGACGGCAATCGTGGCAACTATTTCCGCCGCCCTCGTGAGTCTGATGACGTTTATGCGTCCGGGTGACGGTCCCAATGCGGATACTGCGGCACTGCTTTTTGCGGTACCATTGTTCGCGGCAACATTAGTGGGCTACTCGATCGACCGTGTTCAAAGGTCATCCCTGGCCACCTATGGTGCATTGGCGGTCACTGGTGCAACGGCCTTCCTTGGTGCTATCCTTTTTGGGCTGGTGCCAGATCTGTTCTTTGTCCCGAATGTCCGTCTACTAGGCACCTTCAGTGTCCCAGGGATAAACGTCGGCGGTCTGCTGATAGCAGTGGCTGCTATCAGCAATGTCGTCACCCTGCGATGGTTCTTGAAGTACAAGACGCGACGTTACCTCCGTATGCTGCAACGCTGGGATAAGCCGGACTTAATCAGTCGACAACAAGGTGACAACTGAATGGGAGTGTGTAAGGATGGATAAAGAAGCAGGTACTTCCGAAAGTGTCGCCTCCGGGGCGATAATCGAGTCGATCGGCGTGGTTCACGGTGTTTCGACGGGCATAGCCAGCTACACGACGCCGGGTTCAGCGTTTATCTATAAGGGAGAGCCGTCGGCTACCGAACTTGGCATGTTACGCTTCGATCTGACAAGTGGTGACTTAAAGCAGCTACATGGCATAGTAACCAAGATGATGGATAGATACGACAAGCTTGACGAACGCGACGAGAAAGCAGTGCAAGAGCATGTCGACAAGGTAGTAAAAAGAATACGAGAAGACAAGCTTGCAGTGCCCTTAAGAATAGATCTCTCTGCTCTGGATCATGACTACTCGACCGAAACGAAATCCCCGCGTGGATTTGGGCGCACGTCAAAGTTTGTGCGGCTGCTGCGTAGGCTTGCTCCCCGCAGGACCAGCGGCAATCCGAGTTAGCGACGACCTTTACTTGCCGATCCTTTCGATTAATCCTGAAGGCTTGCGTCAACGACGAGGTGCCATGATTGCCGAAAGTACCCAGCGCCGTACTCTCTATCCCGAGATTGAGCCCTACCGTACCGGTTTTCTTCGCGTTTCCGATCTCCACGAGATCTACTACGAAGAGTCGGGTAACCCGCAGGGCAAGCCGGTGGTCTTTGTCCACGGAGGTCCAGGCGGTTGTACCGGCCCCAAGCAACGCCGTTTCTTCGACCCTGCGGCGTACCGCATCGTGCTCTTCGACCAGCGTGGTTGTGGCAAGAGCACGCCGCACGCGTGCCTGACCGACAACACCACCTGGCACCTCGTCGCTGACCTGGAGCGGATCCGAGAGCAGCTGGGCATCCAGCGGTGGCAGGTGTTCGGCGGATCATGGGGCAGCACACTTGCACTCGCGTACGCCGAAAAATACCCTGACCGCGTGACAGAGCTGGTGCTTCGTGGGATCTTCCTGCTCCGCAAGCAGGAGATCGATTGGTTTTATCAGCGCGGTGCGGATGCTATTTTCCCCGACGCATGGGAAGAGTTCCTGGCTCCCATCCCTGCCGAAGAGCACGGGGATCTGCTGCACGCCTACTACGGTCGGCTCACCAGCGAAGACCCGGACATCCAGCAACAGGCGGCCAAGGCGTGGAGCGTCTGGGAAGGCAAGACGAGTTGCTTGTACCCGAACCCTGACCTCATCACTCGGGTTTCGGACGACGAGTTCTCTCTCGCGTTCGCCCGGATTGAGTGTCACTACTTCGTCAACCGTGCCTTCTTCGAGCGGGACGGGGAACTCGTCGCGAACGTCGGGCGCATCCGGCATATCCCCACCGTGATCGTCCATGGGCGATACGACGTCGTCTGTCCCATGGTGAGCGCGTGGACGCTGCATCGCGCTTTTCCGGAAGCGGATCTGCGCATTGTGCCCGACGCCGGTCATTCGGCGTTCGAGCCGGGCAACCTCCATGAGTTGATCGAGGCGACGGACCGCTTCCGTGGGGGCTGAATGAACAGGGTCAGGAATCATAGTCGAGGGTGAGCTCGGCGGAGACGGGAAGTGACTGGCAGGTCAGGATGTAGCCGGCCGCGACCTCCTCCGGTTCGAGGGCGTAGTTGCGGTGCATTCGCACCTCGCCGACGGTGAGCTTGGCGCGGCAGCTGCCGCAGACCCCGCCCTTGCACGCGAACGGCAGGTCCGCGCGGATCCGCTGGGCGGCGTCGAGCACGGGGACGTCGCGGGGCAGGCGCATGGTGGTGGTGCGTCCTTGCCGGATCACCGTGGTGGTTACGCCGTCGTCGATCCGCTGCTCGGGGCGCAGCGGCGCGGGCGGGGGCTCATCGACGTAGAACAGCTCGCGGTGCACCCGGTCGGCGGACACCCCGAGCTCGGTGAGCACCCGACGGGCGTCGGCGATCATGCCCAGCGGCCCGCACAGCCACCAGTGATCAACATCGTCGACCGGCACCAGCGCGGTGAGCAGGGTGCGCACCCTGGCGGCGTCGAGCCGGCCGTGCAGGATCTCGGTCTCCAGCGGTTCGCGGGACAGCACGTGCACCAGCTGCAGGCGGGGGCCGTTGGTGTTCTTGAGGTCGGCGAGCTCCTCGATGAACATCACTGTTTCGGTGCGGCGGTTGCCGTAGAGCAGGGTGACGGCGCTGCCCGGATTCGCCGCGAGCACCGTGGTCATCAGGGACAGCACCGGGGTGATGCCGGACCCAGCCGCGATCATCACGTGGCGGTTGCTTGCGGAGAGCTCGCTGGTGAACCGGCCCGCGGGCGGTCCGACCTCGATCTGTTCGCCCGCCGCCACCTGGTCTATCAGCCACTCGGAGAACAACCCGTCTTCGACCCGCCGGACGCCGATCCGCGGCGGCGCGCCTTCCGGGGCGCAGATCGAGTAGCAGCGCCGCTGGTTGTCCCGGCGCAACGTCAGGTACTGGCCGGCGCGGAACCGGAAGGTGCTTGCCAGCTCGGCGGGCACGTCGAAGGTGACGGCCACCGCGTCCGCGCACAACCGCTGCACCGCCGCGACTCGCAGCTTGTGGAAGCCGCCGGTTGCCACTTCTCAGATCGCCTTGACGTGGGTGAACGGCTCTTGGCATGCGGTGCAGCGACGCAGCGCCGTGCACGCTGTGGCGCCGAAGCGGGACAGTTCGGTGGTCGCGGTGGCACCGCAATGTGGGCAGGGCACCACAACCGTGGGCACCCATACCGAGGGCACCGCCATCGGGAGCACTTCTGCGGGCCCCCGGACCGCAGGCGGGTCGAGGGACAGCGCAACGGGCGCCGTGTGGCGTGGCCCCGGCGGGGCGATGCCGTGTTCGGCGAGCTTGCGTAGGCCCCTTTCGGTGATCCAGTCGGTGGACCAGGCGGGGGACAATGCGATGCGTACCTCGACGTCGCGGTATCCGGCCTCGTTCAGCCGTTGCCGGAGGTCCACGCGCATTGCCTCCAGCGCGGGGCAGCCCGAATAGGTGGGCGTGATGGTGACTCGGACTCGCTGCTCTTCGTCGATTTCGATCGACCGCAGTATGCCCAGATCGGCCAGTGTCAGCATCGGTAGTTCCGGGTCGGGCACCTGCGCCGCGATCGCCATTACCATTTCGGCGCTCACCACGTCGCCTCCGGTTCTTGCCGGGCCACGCTCTGCATCACGGCGAGCATGTGCCCGAACCCTCGGGTGTGCACTCCGTTCCGGCCACTCGTGCTTTGCGCCGCCGGTGCCTGCGGGCGGTGCAGTGTTGCGCGGGGCAGCACCTCCGCGAGTACGGCGTCGACCTCACCTCGGGTCTGCGCCGGATCGACCGCGACGCCCATCTCGGCCAGCCTGCGTTCGACGTCGTGGGTGGCGAACAATTCTTCGACATACGGCCAGATGGTGTCCAACCCGGCCTGCGCGCGCTGATGGGATAGCTCGGTGCCGTCCCCGAGGCGCAGCATCCAGCGGGCCGCGTAGTCGCGATGATAGGTGAGTTCCTTGACGCCTTTGGCGGCCACTGCGGCGATAGCTGGATCTCGCGAATCGAGCAGTTTTGTCAGCAGCGCCAGCCGCCAGCTGGAGAACAGTAGCAGCGCGGCGATGGCCCGGCCGAAATCGAGCTCGTCACTGAGCTCGGCGAGTGTCACATTGCGGAACTGCGGTGCTTCACGCTGGTAAGCCAGCACGTCCTCGTCCTTGCCTTTCCCTTCGACGTGTCCGGCGCGTGCCAGCAGCATTCTGGCCTGCCCGAGCAGGTCCAGCGCGATATTGGCCAACGCCAGCTCCTCTTCCAGTTCGGGGGCATTGCTGACCCACTCGCAGAGCCGCTGGGCGTAGATCAGTGCGTCGTCGCCGAGCATCAGGCAGTAGGTGGCCAGCTCTGCTGCATCGACTCCGGCCGGAATGGGGGCAGTGATCTCCACCGCGCTGCTCTCGCTCATAGATGTGGCACGTTGTCGGGGATCGCGTAGAACGTCGGGTGCCGATAGATCTTGTCCCCACTGGGCGCGAAGAAGGGGTCCTTCTCCTGCGGGCTCGACGCGGTGATAGCGGTCGCGGGCACCACCCAGATACTCACACCTTCATCGCGGCGGGTGTAAAGGTCGCGCGCATTGTGCAAAGCCATCTCCGTATCCGCAGCATGCAACGACCCCACATGCACATGATTCAACCCCCGCTTACCCCGCACAAACACCTCAAACAACCCCCACCCCACCTCCGCTCCCGCATTCAGCGGGCTCAGCGGGGTTTCGGGCGCCGAATTACCCCGCTCAGCCCGCTCAACGGGGGGCAGGTCGGGGGTCATGGTGTTGATCCGGAGTGTTTGGCGGCGTAGGCGGTGGCTGCTTCGCGGACCCAGGTGCCATTGTGGTGGGCTGCTCGGCGGTGCGCTAGACGTTGGGTGTTGTGGGGGTCGGCGCCGGAGATGAGTTGGGTTAGCTCCGTCCAGTTGGGGGTGCCGTATTCGTGGGCTTGCCGGTCGGGGTTCCAGCGCAGCTGTGGGTCGGGCAGTGTCACGCCGAGCGCGGCGGCTTGGGGTGCGGTCATGTCCACGAAGCGCTGGCGCAGCTCGTCGTTGGTGTGGCGCTTGATCCGCCAGGCCATCGAGCGCGCGGTGTTGGGAGATTCGGCGTCCGGCGGGCCGAACATCATCAGAGACGGCCACCACCAGCGGTCCACCGCGTCTTGCACCATTGTTTTTTGCGCCTCGGTGCCGCCCATCATCGCCAGCAGCAGTTCGTAGCCCTGCCGCTGGTGGAAGGACTCCTCCTTGCAGATCCGGATCATCGCCCGCGCGTAGGGCCCGTATGAGCACCGGCACAGCGGTATCTGGTTGCAGATCGCCGCCCCGTCGACCAGCCAGCCGATCACCCCGACGTCGGCGAAGCTCACCGTCGGGTAGTTGAAGATCGACGAGTAGCGCTGCTTGCCGGTGATCAGCTTCTCGGTCAGCTCGGCGCGGTCCACGCCCAGCGTCTCGGCCGCCGCGTAGAGGTACAGCCCGTGCCCGGCCTCGTCCTGCACCTTGGCCAGCAGGATCGCCTTGCGGCGCAACGTCGGCGCGCGCCGGATCCAGGCTCCCTCCGGCTGCATCCCGATGATCTCCGAGTGCGCATGCTGGGCGATCTGCCGGATCAGTGTCGCGCGATACCGCTGCGGCATCCAGTCCCGCGGCTCGATCCGCGAGTCAGCCACGATCATCGCCTCGAAGGCTGCGGTCAGCGCGCGTTCCAGCCCTTCATGCGTTACGTGCTTCAGCTCTCCGGGCAGCTCACCGCGCTCCGAGCCAGCCACCTCGGTCGTCTGCCCCACCTGCTTGGACGCCGCCACCCTGCCTCCCTGAACCGAATGTTCGTTCGTTTATGGTGACGCAGCCGGGTCCGCTGTGCAACCCGCAGCGTCGCCCCAGCGCACGCTGGCAGGCGCGGCGGGTGTACTTGATGCTGGGGTACCCGATCTTGTAGATGTCCGGTGGCAGCCTATCGGCCCTGTTCAGGGGGATACTATGGGCCGACGTGCAGTGCTTATTGAGTGAGAGAGACTTCGATGACCACGAGCGGACCCCTCGACGGATCGAGATCTGGAAATTTCAGCATTCCAGAAATCGTTCAGTACGCAGGCGAGGGATCTATTAGAGTCCCGACGTTCCAGCGGCAATTCGTATGGGGCGCCAAGAACGTCCGAGACCTCTTTGACAGCATTTATCGAGGGTTTCCAGTCGGCACACTCTTATTGTGGAGGAAGGAAGCTCCGGCTGGAACGGTAGCATTGGGGCCGATCGAACTCCAGGTATCGAAGAACTCGAACGCGTTCTGGGTCGTCGACGGCCAGCAGCGGATTACGTCCTTATTCGCCGCGCTATCACCCAACCACAAAGGTGTCGATGAACGGTTTGAGATCTACTTCGACCTGGCAACCGAAAAGTTCATCAATTCACGGCGGGGTGCAGCGCCACCCCGCTCCATTCCTGTGCGGGAAGCCCTTGAAACGCGAAGTCTACAGAACTGGATCCGTCGCAATGGTGACCAACTTGAGGCTGACGACTTAGACCTCGCTGACAGGCTAGTCGGAGCTCTACGGGATTATCGAATACCTGCTTACATCGTCTCTGGAAACAATCAGGCCCTGCTACGTGAGGTATTTGACCGGGTCAACTCCGCCGGTAAACCGATAAGTCGAGCGCAGGTCTTCCACGCTCTGTTTGCGGGTAACGAGGAGCCTAGCAGCCCGGCATCCGTGGTGCGGGAGCTTCGACGGCTCGGATTTGGCGATCTCGAAGAGAGCCGAATCGTTCAGAGTATGCTTGCATTACGCGGTGGCGACGTGCAGCGGGATATTCGTTCCGAGTTCGGTGAAAATGAGGATCCGGCGGACTGGTTTTACCAGACAGAGCAGGCATTGTCACGAAGTATCGAATTTTTGAAATCTGAAGGTGTTTGGCATCTCTTGTTGGTTCCCAATACCCTGCCGATCCCAGTACTAGCTGTATTCTTTCATATTCACCCGGATCCTGAACCGTGGACACTCCGCCTTTTGGTGAGGTGGCTTTGGCGAGGCTGGGTACATGGTTTCGGCCGCACCGAGGGTGGTCAGACACCAACGCTACGGAGGGCGATCCGCGCAGTCAACCCGAAATTCCGTAATCCGGATAATGCACCGACTGAATTCGAGGCAGTGAAATCGCTGCTGGATTTTACTCCTGACCTTGCTGCGCCACATCTACCACTGGACAACTTTAGGACGAACTTCGCCAATACTCGCTTGACCCTTCTCGCTTTGGCGTCCTTGAAGCCTCGCCACCCTGACGGCACTACTATAGATATAGCAGAACAGCTTGAACTGCACGGTATCGCTGCCATAACTTCTTTTGTTCGCGGGTATCGCACACATGTCGCTGCGCGTGGCTTCTGGCCAATCGATGCCGAGCCCGCCGGGAATATTCGAGATATCGCCGTGTTGGAAAGCCACGCTCTCCAGGCTGATGCGGTGCATGCACTGCGGACTGGGGGGGTGTCCGAGTTCTTAAAGAAACGGGGCGAGTACATCGAGAAACTGACAACAGATTTTCTCGATAACAGGTTGGAACGGGGATCTCTCCTGCGTCCATCTCTTAAGGACCTGGCTCTGGCTGGAGCTGCGGAAGAGGACTCGGATGAGTGAGTCAGCGCTGATCATCCAGCTTCAGTCACCGTCCGGCGACTGGATCGATGTCGGTCTGCTGCACAACAAAGACGAGCACAATTGGTTCGAGTTTACCGACCCATACTGGGAGCGCGTGGATAGACCGGTCTTGGGACAGATCTTCGAAGAGCAGGGGAGGACCTGGCGACTGAATAGCGACGTGGTTTTGCCCCGGTGGTTCTCCCATCTTTTGCCGGAAGGTCGGCTCAGAAGCGCAGTAGCATTAGCCGCAGGCGTTAGTAGTAAACGCGAGTTCGAGTTGCTCCGACGCCTCGGCTCTACAGATTTACCGGGGGCTGCTAGGGCAATTCCAGCGGTGCTTGACGGCAGAAATTATCGCGTCCCGCCTAGAGCAGACGAAGAAGAGAAAGTCCACGAAGAACCGTTGCTAAAATTCAGCCTAGCAGGAGCGCAGCTCAAGTTCTCAGTTTACGGAGACGGTCGGGGTTTGACGGTACCGGCGACTGGCCAAGTTGGTAACGTCATCCTTAAGTTTCCCGACGGTAGGCCTGGTTTTGAGGGAGTTCCTGAGGCCGAGTTGGGTGCTCTCGAACTCGCCAGGGCTGCTGGGATAGAGGTCCCAAACGCTCGACTCGTAGATCCGATCGATGTCGTCGGATTGGAAGATTGGGCGGCTGCGGCCAGAGGCAATGCCTTAGCGGTTGAACGATTTGACCGACGCGAGGACGATCGGCGCATACATATGGAGGAGTTAGCGCAGGTTCTCAACATTCCCACCGCTCGAGAACGTGCGAAGTACACAAGTGCGAACTTCGAAACCGTCGCGATTTTCGTAGGCGCATTGAGCGGCGTGCACCGGGTAGCCGATGTGATTGATAGAATTGTGTTGAACATACTGGTCGGTAACGGTGACGCACACCTGAAGAACTGGGCTTTCCTGTATCCTGATGGAAAGCGGCCTGACCTCAGTCCGTTGTACGACGTTCTGCCGACCGTGCTGTTTATCGCAGAGGATGACCTCGGCATGAATTTGGGCAAATCCAAGCGATTCGAGGCGGTCACATTTAAAAATTTTCAGGCGCTTGGTCGGCGGACCCAATTCGGTCCGGACGATGCTCATAGGCAGGCAGCGTCTGCTGTGGAGCGAATTCTTCCAAACTGGTCCATACTTAAAGAGTTTCTAAGCGTCGAAAAATTTTCAGTGCTCAGTAAAAGACTCAACACTTTACCGATCGTCCAAAAATAGTTAACGCCGAGGCAACGGCCACGGCATCGGTGTCGGGAGCCCTGGTGATCTGGGTGACCAAAGGGATATTCGAATAGATCGCCCTGGCTGTCCATGTCGTCGTCACGGTGCGTCGGATGCTGGTGCTGGCGGCAGTGGCCAGATGTGAGCGCTGGTGGGGGTGTCGAGCCAGACTTGCTGGTGGTTCTCGGTAACGGTGAGGCCGAAGCGGTTCCAGTTGGGTTGGCCGAGATCGGTCCATAGGGCGTGGGCGTTTTCGATGATGCGCCACACCCGGCGCGGGCCGCCTTCGGTGACCTGGTGCACTCCTCGCTCGTCGGCAAGGCTCACCTCTGCCCAGGAACCGTCGCCTATGGTGATCGAGGTGGCGGTGGGCTGGCCGTCCTTGAAGTCGCTGTAGCCCAGTGTGAGGTGAGCGCCGAGTTGGAAGCTGGCGAGGAACCACACGATCAGTGACGTCCACGGGGTGCGTGGGTCGAGTGTGGTAGTGCGCTGCTCGGGTTCGCTGTCGCGTTGTCTGCGGGGTCCGGAGCGGGTGGCGCGCTGGCCGGCGGGGTGGTGGCGCAGGCTCATGAAGGCGGCGTAGGTGGGGTCGAAGGGTCCTTCGGCGCGGTCGGGATAGCGGGTGAGGCGGACCAGGCTCCCGGCCATGAGAGAGATCTTCACGTCGGTGAGGATCACGCCACCGGGGCGGGTCTGGGTCACCCACGGCCAGGGCACGGCGGGCACCGAGCAGGTAGCGATGATCCGGTCGAACGGTGCGTGTTGGGGTAGGCCCGTCGCGCCGTCGGTGGCGAGGAGGGTGGGGTGGTAGCCGAGCCGGGCCAGCCGTTGTCGGGCCAGCTCGACGAGGTCCGGTTCGATGTCGACGGAGAACACGTTGCCGTCGCCGAGGCGGTGGGAGAGCAGGCCCGCGTTGTAGCCGGTTCCGGTGCCGATTTCCAGTACCCGGTGTCCGTTATGGACGTCGAGGGTTTCCAGCATTCGGGTCATCAAGGCGGGCATGCTGGAGGTGGACAGCAAGCTGGGGGATTGAGTGGTGCGATCCACAGCGGTGATCAGCGCCGCGTTGGAATACACCTGGTCCAGCCACTCCTTGTGGCCCTGGTCGGTCGTGGTGTCCAGTTGCCGCCAGGTCGGGTCGTACTGATCGAGCCGGTCCTGGCGGAACACCTCCGGAACGAACTCGTGGCGGGGGACCGAGCACACCGCATTCCGCCACGCCGCCGATGTCAGCTTCCCGGCGGCAACGAGCTGCTCAGCGAGCCGCCGTGCCCGGCGTAGCCAATCTTCGGCGAGCACGGTCATCACATGCGCCTCCAGGTGCATTCGAGCGTGGGCTGGTCAGGGTAGGTCGAGCTGCTTGCCGTCTGGGCTATCGAGCCAGTAGCGGTGTTCTCCGTCGATGGTGGATGTTAAGCCGAATCGGTGCCGAGTTGGTCGACCCAGCGCGTTCCAGGCAGTGGCGGCTCGTTCCACGTCGTTCCAGATCGGGTGCGGGCCGCCCTGCGTGAGCGGGTACTGACCTGTCGTGGTTTCGCTCGCTGTGACTTCGGCCCATGCTGCGTCGCTGCCACGAAGCTCCAGCACTGCGACGTCATCACGGCTCGCCCAGTAAATGGACTGAAGTGTCGGCACATAGCGTTGCACTATGAAGCGGAAGTCTGGGTCGTCGAGGAGCTTGGGGTCGACGTCAGTCCGGCGGGACTTTGCGCCGTCCAGGTTGAAGACGGTGGTATAGCGACCACCATTGCGGAGTGGGTTATCGACGCGGGAGCGCAACCACATGAAGGAACCGGGACGTGTTAAGACGCGTCCTGTCACGGCATTCGGGGAAGTCTTCCACAGCAGTATCAGGGCGCCGCACACCTCGCCTCGCACGTCGGCCAGGATTGCTCCGCCTGTGACGACCTGGGTGATCCAGGCTGGTGGGATGGTGGTGACGGCGCACGTGGCGATGATGCTGTCGTAGGGCGCTTGTTTCGCTACGCCCGCCGCTCCGTCGCCAGCGACCAGATGTGGCCGGTAGCCGATGCCTGCGAGCCGTTTCCGGGCGTCGGTGACCAGGCCGGGGTCGAGGTCGATGCTTGTGACGTTGTCCGCACCGAGCCGGTGGCTCATCAGGGCGGCGTTGTATCCGGTGCCGGTGCCGATCTCCAGCACGCGATGCTCGTCGGCGACCGACAATGCTTCCAGCATGCCGACCATGAGGCTGGGCATACTGGACGAGCTGGTGGGCCAGTCGATGTCGGTGTCGGGAAGTTGGGTGCGCTGGGTAACCAAGTAACTATTTGAGTAGACCGCATCGAGCCACCGGTCATACTGTTCAGGGTTAGCGCTGTCGACCAAGATCTGGTCGTCATCGTAAAACCGGGGGACGAATACGTGGCGCGGTACCCCTTCGATTGCTGCGCGCCACTTCGGATCGGTCAGATGACCCTGCGACTCGAGTTCATCGGCCAAAGCGATGGCCTTGGCTTCCCAGTTCGTCATCGCCACCCATCGGAAGTCAGTAGATCGGCAATTCCCACCGCGATTTTCACACCCGCCCCATTCTGAAGCCACAACCATTGGTCAGTAGGTTTATGTCGTCGCCCAGTTATTCGCTTGGCTGCGGGGTGGGTCGGGTGGGCAGCGACCAGCGGTGCTCGCTGTCGGGATGGTCGTACCAGACGTACTGCTCGGTGGCGGTGGCGGTGATGCCGAAGCGGTCGTAGTTGGGGCGCCCGGTCTGCTGCCAGAATTCGTAGGCCTGCTCAACCTGGTCCCACAGCCGCCGGGGGCCGACCTGGCTGACCAGAAAGCCCCCGTCTGCCGGGGTGCTGGAGATCGAGGCGCGGGACCCGTCAGGAGCCCAGAGGTGAATGCCGGGCATGCCCTCGTCGGTCAACTGGCCCCAGGTGGCATCTGGCAGGTGCCATTGCGCAACGAAGCCAAACATGCCATCCGACGACAGAAGCGCCGGGTCGACCTCGGTGACCGACTCCACCGGCTCGCCCTCCGGCTGCCAGATCAACCTGGACGGCGGGAAGTCCAGGGTGTGCCGTAGCCACATGAACCCGGCCCAGGACGGCAGGAACCGTCCGGTGGCTACCCCGTCGCCGTCGACATTCAACCGGGCCAGAGTGCCCCCGATCGGGCCGTGCACATCGGCCAGGATCACCGCGCCCGGAGCGGCTTGTTCCAGCCAGGCCGACGGGATGGATAACACCGCGCAGGTGGCGATAATCCGGTCGTACGGAGCGCCCTGCGGGTAGCCACCCGCACCGTCGATAGCGGCCAGAGTCGGGGTGTAGCCGTTGGCGCCGAGCCGTTCGTGGGCGAGCTCCACGAGTTCGGGGTCGATGTCCACACTGGTCACGTGCGCACTGCCCAGCCGCTCGCACAGCAGTGCGGTGTTGTATCCGGTGCCGGTGCCGATCTCCAGTACCCGGTGCCCCTCGGAGACCTCCAGCGCCTCCAGCATGGTCAGCAGCAGCGACGGCAAGGTCGACGAACTCGTATACATCGGGTAGGTGCCCGGCCGCAGCGTCGGAGACATCGGCACCTGCACCACTTTGGTGATCAGCGTCTGGTTGCTGTACACCGAGGTCAGCCATTCGCTGCGCCGTTGCGGGTCGATCGAGAGGATGCACGGTGCCCCGAGCTCGGGGTAATAGGTCGGTACGTAGGGATGCCGCCAGGTGCGCAGGAACACCTCCCGCCACTGCGGTGTGTGCAGCGTTCCGTCTGCGGTGAACTTCTCAGCCAGCTCCCGCAGCAGCGTCTCGGCCAGTTTCTGCTCCTCTGGGTTGAGGTCTGTGGGGTAGCTCAGCACGGCGTGGTTCCGTTTGCGAGCAGATCGGCCAACGCCGCCGTGATAGGCAGGTCCAGGGCATCCTCCAGCCAGCCGAAGGCCCCAAATGGGTTACCTTCAAGCATGATCCACTCTCCATCCGGAGTCACCGAAAAATCGAATGCACCAAACGACAAACCGAAACTCTTCATGAACGCCAGCATCCCGACGGTGACCAGTTCAGGCGGTTCGACTACCGAGTAGTCGAGGCTGTCATAGTCGGCTCTCCAGTCCACCGTAGCTGCGTCAGATCCGGCGTGAATTGCCGCCGCGAATACCCGATCTCCGACTACTGTCACCCGCGCTTCCCACGACTTCGTCAGGAACGGCTGGAAAAAGTGCAGGGTGGTATTAACCCCGGCGAGGTCTTCCAGTTCGGTGGGCTGGATACGGCGGGTATAGGCCATCTGCAGTCGGCCCGATTCAACCAGTAGCGAGGCCGCTAAAGTCTTACCGGCCAGCGCACCATCGACGCTCCGCGCGAAGTCGCGCACCCCCTCGGGTTTGTTGGTTACCAGCGAATCGGGAACCCTCAGCCCACATCGGCGGGCCACCTGGAGCTGCCGTGGCTTGAGGGCATCCGATTCCCGCGCTGGATAGTTGACCCACAAAACCTCAAGGCTGGACAACACTCCCGCTAGCCCACAGCGGGCCTCGGCGGTGGCGTGCCGCAGTTCCGGACCGGACATGCCCTCTGGCAATACGAAATGCGACGGATGGCGATACCACACTGAGCGGATATCGCTCAGCCGTACCTCACGGTGATCGGTCGCGAGTACCCCGTCCCAGCCGTTCGGGCCGAGCCGGGCATCCAGGGTCAGCGCCTGTGGAAAGGCGGCCAGGTCGGTGCGGAACATCGGCACCCCACGCTCGCTCAACGCTTCGACCATCCGATCAGTGGACGAGTCGAGATCCCGGGCCAGAATCAGAACGGTCATGCTCAGTCAGCCTGATGATCCGGAGGGCCGACCTCCTCCGGGGGGCGATTCGGCCCTTGACCGTCGCCACCTCCTGACGTCGCGCCTTGCGTTGCACCTGGTTTGGTGTGCTTAAGCAGGGGAATCAGTGAGCCATCCTCGTCGTACACCAGGGCGATCTGCCGCTCGTGGCAGTAGGTGTAGCGCCAGGTTGGTGGGGTGTCTAGTCGATCCCCGGCCACTACATGGCGCAGCGAGAACGGGCGGGTCACAGGCCCACTCGGCCCCTCGTCGCTGTTATCCATGATCCCGCGTGGTGGGCCGAGCGGGAACCGGTCGCCTGGACTGAACAACGGATCGCGCCAGAACGGGGCGCGGTGTTCGGACATCGGGATCTCCCTTTCGATCAGGCTGATGTGGCGCGGAGCAGGTCGCTGAATTTGGCGTCGAAGTCCTTGACCTGCGCGGTGTTGTTGTAGGGCTGGACGGCTTTGCGGAAGTCGGCGAGCCGGGTGACCATGTAGGGGGAGTTCAGCCGCCGCACCAGCACACCGGCCTCGGTGGCCGAGCGGCAAGCGCTGTCCAGCTCGCGGAGGTCCACTCGTGTCGTGGCCAGCCGGAGGAGCCAGCTGGAACGGTCGCGGATGAAGGACGGATCGAGCCGCGAGAGAGCATTGCGATAGTGCTTCTCGGCCTGCCTCGAATCGCCCAGGGCCTGCGCGGACTGGCCGGCGTGGTAGTGCGCCTCGCCTTCGGACCACCAGTAGATATACGGTGGCTCGGTGGCCGGGTCGACGGCGGCCATCAGCTCGAACATGCGGCCCTGCGCCCGGTCGGCGGCTGCCGCCTCACCGGCGCATGCCTCGGAAACGGCGAGGCGGCCTTGCAGGAATGCCGCCATGGCTGGGGTGAGATCCTTCGCGCCGGTCAGCGCTGATTCGGCCATCCGCGTCGCGTCGCGCGGGTCGCGGTAGCGGGCCTGGATACTCATGAATCCGAGGATGTTGGCGCCGAGTGCGCGGTCGCCGCTGCTGTGCGCCGCGCGCAGCCCGGCCATGAAGAAGCGCTGGGCCAGAGCTTCCTGGTTGCTGTCGTAGGCCAGCCAGGCCGCGAGCCGGGCGAACTCGGCGGCCACACCATAGAGCCGTAGGCCGACCGCTTCGGTATAGCTGGCATTGTCCAGCATCTCCGTGACCAGCCGGAGGTCTTCGCGGACCGCGCCGAACATCGTGCCGCCGCCGAGGGCGTCATTGAGACGGCGCCGGGCGTCGGCGACTCGTTCCAGGTCGTCGACCACGGCGTGATCTATCCGCTTGCCCTGGACCGAGGCCGCCATTCGCTCCGGGTCGAGTAGCCAGTCATGGGCGAACGCTGTCAACCCGGTGCCGGTGAGAACCACGAAGTGTCGTCGATCCATGCCCATCGCCTCCAAGACCTCCCGCAGCGACGCGATCGACCCTGGCGGATCCCACGGGTGGTTCAGACCGTCGTCGGCTGGAACGTAGAGCGCGCCCGCGCTCAGCTGCCACCCCAAGGATGCCAGGGTCACCGGCTCCTGGAGCTGGCGTGACAGCAGGTGGCAGATCAGCCCTGGCCAGGGCTGGCGGGGCGCGCAGGGCCGGGTGCTCGGTGGGCGGGCGGTGAGCCAGCGCCGGGGCGTCTTCGGGTGCATCTCCGGGACCGACAGCTGCAGCGAGCGGGCGAGGGCGTTGAGCTGGTAAGCCAACTGTTCCGGAGTCCAGCCCAGCCGGGCCAGACAGCCGATCAGCGCGACGTTCGTCGCCGGAAGTAGCAGGTGTGGCGCACTCACGAGATCCCTCCAGGTCTGTAGCGGAATTGGTGTGCCCACGGTAGCCGTCCGGGCACGCGCTGCCACTGGTTTACACAACGTACCCCGCTCGATTCGCTCTCATCGGCCCTGCCGAGTGCCATGGTCGACAGCGCACGACCGAGGTATCGCCGTTGTTCCGAATCAGAGAGGGGATAGCGCTGTGAAAGTCCGTTGTGGGTGGTCTCTGGGCAGGCGGAAATCACCGATGACCGGCGTCGCGCTTACCGGGGCGACGCCGCGCCGGATGCTGCTCCTGCCGATGACCAACGCTACGGGCCGAATCCGGAAACCTGTGGTTCCAGGACGGGTGCTTGATCGTTGAGTGGCTGCACCACCCGCTGGACGACCTGGTGACCACCCAGCGGATCATGCGCGCACCTCCCGACCCGTGGGGGCTGCGGCACGCGACGATCACCGCGTCCGGGTGGACCCGGCTGGCGGAGCTGACCGATGTCGACCAGAGTAGAATTGCCACCATCTCCCCCGACTTCCAGCCATGTTCGGCCACACTTTCGGTCGTCGAGGAGAGCGCGCGTGAAACACCCCAAGAGAAAAAAGCGTAGTAGCAGGCTGGTCACCAGGCGCATCATTTATCGCAGCCACAAACGTCCCCACGACAGTCCCCAGGAACTGAAAGTGGACCTTCCACAGGGGGCAGAGATAGATGCCGACTATGCTGCCGGTCTGGTAGCGGCCCGGACAACCATGCCCTTAGCTGATGTGCGAATCATCAAGGTAGTAGGACTGGACGAAGAGGATTAACTGCCTTCCCTGATCGACCGCCGCGCCGAATCCTCCCCCCTTCGGTATCGGCGGTTCCACAGGCCGGTCGGCCGCTGAGATATCCCCCATCCCAGCGGCCGACCGGTCCACCAGCACACGAGCACACCTGACCCGATTTCTACGTCAGCTGGGCGGGGTAAGCGAGTCGCAGTCGCCGGAGACCGTTTAGATTAGCCATCTCCGGACCAGTAACTCCTGCGTGTGCCAGCGCAAACACCCGAGCGTCGTTGAAGTACACGGCCATGGCCTCTGCGGGGCTCCGTGCGATAGCCCTGTCCTTGCACAGCAGCACCTCACCTCGGCGGGTAGCCTCACCGATCCACTCGGTATCGCTGATGCACTGGCTGCGTTCAACGCCGTACCGCTCATCCATCGTAGTCAGCTGCCAACCACGCTCCCGCAGAGCGCTCGGTACCACGATAGAACCGAGGCCTCGATCGAGAAAGAACCACAGATCGGTGAGTTCTGCGGTTCCCAACGTCACTCCACCCAGGTAGCAAGCGAGGCGACATTGCGTGGGTCGAGCCGGTAGTCGCGGGCGACATCCGCCGCAGGCTCACCAGCAGCCAGCCGCGACACGATGTCAGCAACTCGGATACCACGGTCTGCAACGGTCGGTGTTCCCGAGTTGATCCGCGGGTCGACGATCACGTCGATCATCTGGTACTGGGGGAGCCGGATCTGCTCAACGTAGCCTTCACGGTAGGACACCGTCTGCAAGTAGGCGCTCACCACAGGAACGAAGACGCGTTGCTGGTTACGCACCACCACCAGGTCCTCCACCGCGCTGGCGGCACCGGGGTTATTGGAGGGCGATCGGCGGCTGAAGTCGTACAAGATTTCAGCACCGTCGGTCATCAGCCGCTCGCTCGCAAGAGCGGCAGGGAGCCCGATGTTCTGGTCGAGCCAATGGATAGCGGGGCGGATTCGCTGCATCGGCACCCCGGCTGCTCTGAATGCGGCGAGAACGTACGCCTCGGCGAGGCCGAGAAATGGCAGCGAAGGCGCACGAGAGCTACTGACGCGTGCAGTTGTGATCATCGGAAATGCCTCGATGACGCCGCTCAGCGTCTTATATGAGTACCCCTGTACCCAGTTGCGGAGGGTCGCTGGAGGTACGGCAACGATGCGCGCGGCCTGCGGTGGCGTGTACAGCGGCATCCGATACACGTCGCTCTCGATAATACTGCTCATCATCGGTGTCTCCCGGGTTCATGAAGACCGTAGCCGCTCACTGTGACATCCTGTGGCGGCTCGCCGTACTTCCGCGCATGGCGTGCAGAGGGCGGGAGTGTCAGGGGCGGGGGAGGAGGCCTTCGAAGGCGATGCGGACCACCTCGTCGGGTAGGTCGGCGTGACCGGGCCGGTCGGGGTGGTACCACTCGACGATTGAGTTGACCAGGCCGGACAGTAGCCGGGCGGTGTGCGCGGGGTTGACGTCGTCGCGCACTT
Organism: Pseudonocardiales bacterium; assembly: GCA_052390495.1. GTDB lineage: Bacteria > Actinomycetota > Actinomycetes > Mycobacteriales > Pseudonocardiaceae. The sequence goes on along the minus strand of JBQTGW010000412.1, from coordinate 10,142 downwards.
CGCCTGCCGCCACGGCGGCCTGCACCATCGAGGCCACGGAGGCGTCGAAGGACCGACGGCGTCCCAGCGCCCAGCGTTCGGTCTCGGTGTTGCCGCGCACCCGCAGCAGCAGCGTCACGTAGGGCAGTTCGGCCATGAGCACCTCGACCTGGCGCCCGACCACATAGCGCAGCTGCTCCAGCGGCGTGCCCGCCAGCGCACCGGGCTCGCGGAGTACTGCGAACAGCCCGTCCAGCGCCCGCTCCAGGGCGGCCCGCAGCAGCGCTTCCTTGCCGCTGATGTGGTGGTAGAACGAGGACTTGGTGATCCCGGCGGCCCGGGAAAGGTGCTCCATGCTGGTCGCGTCGTAGCCCCGCTGGTTGAACTCGGTGACGGCGACGTCGAGCAGCGAAGCCATGTCGTAGGCCCGCCTGCCGCCGAAGCGCCGGGACGGGGAATCATCGGCGACGCTCAACGTCCCTCGAAGGTAGGTCGCTGTTTGGCCAGAAACGCGGCCACCGCGGCGGCGTGGTCCCGGGTGACGCCCAGCCGCGCCTGGGCGGCCGCCTCGTGGTCCAGGATCTCGTCCAGCGAGGTGGTGGCCCCGATCTGCAGCGCCTGCTTGACCTCCGCGTAGGCCAGCGTCGGGCCCGCGGCGAGCCGCCCAGCCAGCGCGAGGGCCGCCTCCCGGACAGCTTCGGCGGCGACGACCGAACGGACCAGTCCCCACCCAGCGGCCTGCTCGGCGGTGAACGGCTCGCTCAGCAGCAGGAGCTCGGCTGCCCGGGACGCGCCGAGAGCGCGGGCCAGGCTGGCGGACAGCCCGGAGTCCGCGGTCAGCCCGATGGCGGTGAACGCGGTGGAGAACTTCGCGCCCGCGGCGGCGATCCGCAGGTCGCAGGCCAGGGCGAAGCCCAGCCCCGCCCCGGCGCAGCTGCCGTTGATCGCGGCAATGACCGGCTTGGGCATGCCGGCCAGCGCGGCGGTGATCGGGTTGTAATGCTCCGTGACGGCGCTCAGCGCGCTCGACGGGTCGGTGCGCAACGTCTCGGCGTGCTCGCCCAGGTCCTGCCCCACGCAGAACGCCCGGCCCGCGCCGGTGAGCACCACAGCACGCACCGCTCCGTCGTCGGCCACCTCCTGCAGCGCGGCCAGCAGCGCCGCCCTGAGCTCGCGGTTCAGCGCATTGTGGCGGTCCGGGCGGTTGAGGGTCACCACCACGATGCCCCCTTCGTGCTCGAGAAGGACCCGTGGTTGGTTGGTGTCGGACGGCACGCGGCGATGCTAGCGTAAACGTCTACCGAACGATCGTTCTGGAGGGCGGGCGACGTGAGCAGGATCTTAAGCAGCTACGTTCAGGGCCGGTGGCAATCTCCGTCCGCCGAGGGTGCGCCGCTGCACGACGCGGTGACCGGTGCCGAGGTCGCCCGGATTTCCTCGGCCGGGATCGACCTGGCCGGGGTGCTCGACTACGGCCGCACGGTAGGCGGACCCGCGCTGCGGGAGCTGACCTTCCACCAGCGCGCCGCCCTGCTCAAGGCGCTGGCCGGACACCTGCGGGAGCATCGCGATCAGCTCTACGCGCTGTCCGCGCGGACCGGCGCCACCCGGCCCGACTCGAAGTTCGACGTCGACGGTGGCATCGGCGTGCTGCTGGCCTATGCCAGTATGGGCCGCAGGGAGCTGCCCAACGACACCGTCTACGTCGAAGGCCCGCCGGTGCCGCTCGGCAAGGGTGGTACCTTTCTGGGCCAGCACGTCTGTACGCCGCGGCGCGGGGTCGCGGTGCAGGTCAATGCCTTCAACTTCCCGGTATGGGGCCCGCTGGAGAAGTTGGCGCCCGCGTTCCTCGCCGGGGTACCCACGGTGATCAAACCGGCCAGCCAGACCGCTTACCTCACCGCCGGGATGGTTGAGCTCATGGTCGGGTCGGGCCTGCTGCCGGCGGGCTCGGTGCAGCTGGTCTGCGGCAGTGTCGGGGACATGTTTGACCATCTGACCGAGCAGGACCTGGTGTCGTTCACCGGCTCCGCATCCACCGCGCAGCGGCTGCGCACCCACCGGGTGATCGCCAGCAGGCCGGTCCGGTTCAACGCCGAGGCTGATTCGCTGAACTGCTCGATTCTGGGTCCGGACGTCACTGCGGGCAGCCCCGAGTTCGAGCTCTACATCGCAGCGCTGGTCACCGAGATGACGGTCAAGGCAGGGCAGAAATGCACCGCCATCCGGCGCGCGCTGGTGCCCGAGCGCCTGGTGGCTGACGTGCTCGCGGCCACCGTGGAGCGGTTGTCCCGGGTGACGGTGGGCAATCCGGCGAACCCGGACGTGCAGATGGGCGCGTTGGCCAGCCTGGAGCAGCGCGCGGAGGTCCGGCGCTCGCTGAAGACGTTGCTCGACGCCGCCCGGCTGGTGGCCGGGGACCCCGAGCGCGTCGAGCCCGTGGACGCCGACGCCGAGCGCGGCGCGTTCATCTCCCCGGTCCTGCTGCACTGCGACGACCCGGACCGTGCGGCGCCGCATGAGGTGGAGGCGTTCGGTCCGGTGAGCACCGTGCTGCCCTACACCTCGGTGGCCCATGCCGTCGAGCTGGCGGCCAGGGGGCAGGGCAGCCTGGTCGGTTCGGTGGTCACCGGGGACCCGGACGTCGCCCGTGCAGTGGTGCTCGGTGCCGCTGCGTGGCACGGCCGGTTCCTGGTGCTCACCCAGGCCGATGCGGCCGAATCCACCGGGCACGGCTCCCCGATGCCGCAACTGGTGCACGGTGGGCCCGGCCGGGCAGGTGGCGGGGAGGAGCTGGGCGGGATCCGCGGGGTGCTGCACCACCTGCAGCGCACCGCCGTGCAGGGTGATCCGGACATGCTCACCGCGGTAACCGGCCGGTGGATGCCCGGCGCGGCCCGAAACCAGACCGACGTGCACCCGTTTCGCAAGCACCTGGAGGAGTTACGAATCGGGGATACTGTGGTCGGCGGGCCGCGCGCCGTCACGCAATCTGACGTCGAGCATTTCGCCGAGTTCACCGGCGACAGGTTCTACGCACACATGGATGCACCAGCTGCCGAGGCGAACCCGTTCTTCGGTGAGCGGGTGGCGCACGGGTACCTGGTTGTGTCGCTGGCCGCGGGCCTGTTCGTCGACCCCGATCCCGGTCCTGTGCTGGCGAACTTCGGAGTGGACAACCTGCGGTTCCTGGCGCCGACCAAATTCGGTGACGAGCTGAGCGTCGCGCTGACCGTCAAGCAGATCACGCCTCGCGATACCGCCGCCTACGGCGAAGTGCGCTGGGACGCCGATATCACCCGGGGTGACGGCGAGTCGGTGGCTCGCTACGACGTCCTGACTCTGGTCGCCAAGAAGAGGACGGAGCATGGCGTACTACCGGCGAGCGGGTGAGGTTCCACCTAAGCGTCATACCCAGCATCGCAACTCAACGGGCGGCTTGTATCACGAGGAGTTGATGGGGGCGGAGGGCTTCTCGTCGGATTCGTCATTGTTGTACCACCGCTGCCTCCCCGCGGCGATCGTGGACGCCGCGGTCTGGGAGCTGCCGCCCGATGGTACTGTGCCTAATCACCCCCTCAAGCCCCGCCACCTCCGGTTGCCCGCGTTGTTCGCGGCTCCGGATTACCCGGCGTGCGATGTCGTCACCGGGCGTAGGCTAGTGCTGGGTAATGGTGACGTGCGGATCTGTTATGTCGTGGCGGAAAAGGTTTCGCCGCTGTACCGCAACGCCGTCGGCGACGAGTGCGTGTATGTCGAGTCGGGCCAGGCGGTGGTGGAAACGGTCTTCGGTGCGCTGCCCGCCCGGCAAGGTGACTACGTGATTCTGCCGCGGGCCACCACACACCGGTGGGTGCCGATCGGGGCGGCACCGCTGCGGGCCTACATCATCGAGGCGAACAGCCACATCACCCCACCACGGCGCTATCTGTCGCGATTCGGGCAACTGCTGGAGCATTCGCCGTACTGCGAACGTGACCTGTCCGGTCCGCAAGGACCGCTGTTGGCCGATGGCGTGGACGTTGAGGTGCTGGTCAAACATCGCGCGTCGGGCGGCGAGATCCTCGGCACCCGCTACCTGTACCCACAGCACCCCTTCGACGTAGTTGGCTGGGACGGCTGTCTCTATCCGTTCACCTTCAACATCGCTGACTTCGAGCCGATCACGGGGCGGGTGCACCAGCCCCCGCCGGTCCATCAGGTGTTCGAGGGTTCCGGTTTCGTGGTGTGCAACTTCGTCCCCCGTAAGGTCGATTATCACCCTTTGTCGATCCCGGTGCCCTATTACCACTCTAACGTGGACTCCGATGAGGTTATGTTCTACTGCGGTGGCAACTACGAGGCCCGCGAGGGCTCGGGTATCGGCCTCGGCTCGATCTCACTGCACCCCGGCGGGCACAGCCACGGACCGCAGCCCGGCGCCGCCGAGCGCAGCATCGGGGCGGAGTCCTTCGACGAACTCGCCGTCATGGTGGACACTTTCCGGCCACTTGAACTCGGCGAGGGAGCTCTGGCCTGCGAGGACCCGGGATATGCCTGGACTTGGGCCATCAGCCCGCGCAGCTTCTCATGATCTTCTCGATCTCGGCGTCCATATCGATGAAGTCGCCCTCGTTGCCCAACGGGATGGCGTCGATAGTGGCATCGACGAACTGCTGCAGAAGCTCACGGTCGACCTCCAGGAGGGCACGGCCTTCTGGCGAGCGGAGTTCGATCAGTGCGACGTCCCATTCGGCCAAGTGGGCGGGACGCACCCGCACATCACCGATCCCGGCGGGACCGGTGAGGCCACTCACCAGCAGGTCACGGGCCAGGACCCAGTCCACGCACTGGTCGCCGCGGGTCTGGATGACAAGGGTCACCGCGAACGGGTCGTCCACGCTGAAAGTCCAACGGGTCACCACGGGCGCCGCGGATTGGTGAAGCAACGCGAACATGTCATGGGCGACTGTTTCATCGCTGTGGGCGTTCATCATCGTCCGCCTCCGTCCCTAGCTTCCGCCGATGCTCTTATGATCGCTGGACGGGGCCTAGACGTACCGTCGCACCGTGATTTTCACTCCAAGTGACGCACAGAGACGCTAGAACGGCCGGTTGAGCCCGCATCCTTCCTCACCCTTCGGATGCGGTAGCCCGATGGAGGGCCGTTGCCTTCAAGCCATCGGGATAATCGCCCTACTGATCGACACTCATCGCTACCTCCCGCCGTGGTCTCCACAGGCTCAGCGCCAAGCTGTGTGGCGCTGCCCGGTCCCCGCGCCGCCTGGCGTACCCCCACACCCCGGTGTACCCCCACACCCGGTACCCCGCGACCAGTGCGGCACCCCCCACCAGCCGCCCCACCCGACCCGATCATCCACCCTCCCCATTTGGCGCATCGTCACGAACACCTAATCCGGATACCATGGCGCCAAGCCCGCATTCAGCGGGCTCAGCGGGATTATCGGAATACCGCTGAGCCCGCTCAGCCTCCTGAATGCGGCCCGTGGGGGGATGAAATCGGGGTGTGTGACGATGCGGAAGCGATATGACGTCGTCGTCGTGGGTAGTGGGTTTGGGGGGGCGGTAGGGGCTTGTCGGTTTGCGCAGGCTGGGTTGCGGGTGGGGATCCTGGAGCGCGGTCGGCGGTACCCGCTGGGTACGTTTCCGCGGAACTTTGCTGATCCGCTCGATGGTTGGATATGGCAGCACAAGCAGGGTCTGTTCGACGTCCGGCCGATCAACGAGGTCACCGTGGTCCAGGCAGCGGCCTACGGGGGTGGGTCGCACATCTATGCCAATGTGCAGTTGCGGATGCCGCCGGACGGGTTCGAGCACGGCTGGCCGGAGGAGTACAGCAGGACGATCCTTGATCCTTATTACGACCTGGTCGCCTACATGCTGGACGTCACACCGATCGGGCCCGAGCAACCGATGGGATTGCCCCCGAGGACCCGTCAGATGCGGGAAGTAGCCCAACAGTTGGGGCGCTCCGAGCAGTTCTTTTTTCCGAATCTGGCCGTCAATTTCGGTGATCCGGCCGTGTCGAAGCCGAACAAGTTCGGCGCGCAGCAGTTCGGCTGCCGGCACTGCGCGGAATGCGACATCGGTTGTAATTATCAATCCAAGAATACCCTTGATCTGAATTACCTGGCAGTCGCCGAGCGGCGCGGTGCCGACGTCGGCACCCAGTGCGAGGTCACCCGCATCGAAACGCGAAAAGACGGCTACCAGGTCACCTTCTTCAACCATGTGGAAGGAGCCGAAGAGCGAGTACAGGCGGATGCTGTCGTGCTGGGTGCGGGTGCGGTGAACACCACAGAGCTACTACTCCGCTGCCGTGACCAATACGGTACTCTGCCGAATCTGTCCGACCGGCTCGGCCATCGTTACTCCGCCAACGGGGACTTTTTGGCGTTCGGCTTCGAGACGAAGGAACTGTTCGAAGCGCGCATCGGGCCGGTGATCACCACCACCACAGTTTTCGACCGTGGTACTGGGGTGAACCGGCGCTGGTTCCTCTTCCAGGACGGTGGTGTCCCCCAGCAGGTCGTCCCGCTGCTGCAGGTGTTCAAGGACGACGACCTGCGCGGCTCGCGGCTGCGGGTGCAGCGAGAGGTGCTCGATGCGATCCGGCAAGCGATGAGCAAGCGGAGCGCCAGCAAATCTGCCGACCTCGACTATGACCCCGGGAATGACGCCGCAATCTTCCTCGAGATGGGCCGGGACAGTGCGGACGGTGTGCTGGAGCTGCTCCCGCTGACCCATGACGTCCGGATCAAGTGGAACGTGGGGAAGAACCTGGCGTTGTACGACACGCAGCAGCAGCTGTGCGAAGACGTGGTGCGCGCGCTCGGCGGAACTGCCGCCTACAACCCATTGTGGGAACGTCTCCGGGTGCCGGTCGCGGTGCACAACCTGGGCGGCTGCGTGATGGCAGATGATCGCAGCGAGGGAGTGACCGACAGCAACGGTGAGGTGTTCGGGTACCCGAATCTGTACGTCTTCGACGCTGGGTGCCTGCCGAGCGCGACCGGCGTCAACCCATCCCACACGATTGCCGCCGTCGCGGAGCGCAATGTCGAGGCCGCCATCAGGAAGATGACCGGCAAAGCGAGCTGGGTCGCGCCCGAGCGCAAGCTCGCCGGGCCGGTGACCGAGCCGCTCGACGCCGTGACGATCCCGCTGGGTGGAACGCTCGCCGTCCAGACGCCCGGAGTGGGTCTGACCTTCACCGAGACGATGCGGGGCTCGTTGCACCGCGGGCACTGGCCGACCGCCGATTTCCACGGCGCTGCCGAGGCGGGACGCCGGGCCGGCACCACGGCATCGTTCACCCTGGACGTCACCAGCCCCTTCCTCACCGAGTTCATCGCCGATGACGCGCATCAGCTGACCGCGGAGGGCACCGTGCACGTCGACGGCGTCACCGGGTCGCGGGGCGCGCGGGTGGGCAACGGCGTGCTGAACCTGCTCGTCGCGGGTGACAGCCCGGCATCGCGGCGGATGCTCTATCTATTGCCGTTCTTCGGTGCGGACGGCGCGCCCTACCTGCTGGACGGTTACAAGGACGTCCGTGACCACGGCAGCTTCGACGTCTGGGGCGCCACCACGACGCTCTACACCTACCTTCGTCGCGGACATACCCCGGATGGTGAGGTGCTGGCCACCGGAATTCTGCACCTCCCACCGCTGTCTTTCGTGCGGCAACTCGTCACCGCGCGAGTGACCGGGACGTCCAACCCGCTGCGGCAGGCCGAAGCACTGGTTCGGTTCGGTCGGCTGTTCGTCGGTTCGCTACTGCGTGTCTTCGTGGCACCTCGCCTGCCCTTCTTCCTTACCACTACCGGAGGATCCGATGGTCAAGAACTCGTCTCCGCGCACCAAGCGATCGCTGATCCTGGCAGGCGGCGGGATCAAGGTGGCGTTCCAGGCAGGCGTCCTGCAGGTGTGGCTGGACGAAGCGGGCCTGGACTTCGACCACGTTGACGGCGCCAGCGGCGGCACGTTCAACCTGGCCATGCTCTGCCAGGGCATGACGGGCAGCCAGATCGCCCAGAACTGGCGCGAGACCTCGCCCGCCGCAGGCATCTCGGTCAACTGGCGCGAGCTGCTCCGCTTCGGCAGCGCGGAGTCCCTGCTGACCCTGGACGGTTACCGCAAGAACATCTTCACCCGGTGGGGGCTGGACTGGAAGGCGATCCGGGCCTCCGAAACAAATGCCACCTTCAATGTGTACAACTTCAGCCGCCAGGAACTCGAAGTCCTCCCGCCGGCGCGGATGTCCGAGGATTTGCTCGTCGCCTGCTCGACACTGCCGATGTGGTTCCCCCCGGTCCAGATCCGGGGAGACACCTATATCGACGCCGTCTTCGTCACCGATGCCAACCTCGAAGTGGCCCTCGCGCGCGGCGCCGATGAGATCTGGGTGATCTGGACGGTAAGCGAGCGTGGCATCTGGAACCCGGGCTTCGTCTCGACGTACTTCCAGATCATCGAGGCGGCCGCGAACGGTCACTTCCGCCGGGTCGTGGCGCGCATCGAGGAGAACAACGCGGCGGTGGCGGCAGGCAAGCACGGGGCCGGAAATGGTGGGGAGTTCGGCAGGCACATCGAGCTGAAGATCCTCCGCGCCGAGGTGCCGATCCATTACATCGTCGAGTTCAGTGCCGACCGGATACACGAGACGGTCAACCGAGGCGTGGCCGCGGCCCGTGCATGGTGCGCCGAACAGGGCATCCCGCTGCACAGCAAGGTGGTGCCTTCGGGCTCACCCTCGCCGGTGTCGTTGCAGTTCACCGAGGAGATGACCGGATACATCGGAGTCGGCGAGACCGACGTCGAAGCCGGTTTCGCGGTGGGCAGCCCACTTGAGGTTCACCTCACCATCCACACTGACGACGTCGACCGCTTCGTCACCGATCCGGACCACGTCGCTTCGTTGAGCGGTTATGTGACCTGTGACGCGTTCGGCGGGGCACTGCCGGTGCAGGCTGGCACGTTCAACCTGTTTGTCGATAGCGGTGACCCAACCCGTAAGGAGATGCGCTACCGCATCCACACCGAGGACGGCGAGGGCAAGCCCATCACGCTGGTCGGGATCAAGACCGTACAGAGCGCCAACCCGCTGCTGATCTGGCGGGAGACCACGACCCTCTACACCCGGATACTGCGCGGACAAGTAGCCCCCGACGACGATGGGCACGCCGAGATCCTCGCCGCCGGGATCATCCGGATCACCCTCCCAGCGTTTCTGCGCCAGCTGCGGACCTTCCACACCACCGGCCCCTCAGCCGCCGCGCGCGCCGCTGGGCTGGCCCGCTTCGGCGTGCTGTTCCTCGGCAAGCTCTGGGACGTCTACGGCCCAACCCTGCTGAACCCGGGGCCGTTCGGCTCACTGTTCGTCGGCAAGCTCCTTGATGCCCCCGAACGGACTCTGCGCGCCGTCATGACCCGCCCGGCTCCTGACGCAGTGGCTACGATGGTGCCCCGCCAGACGACCTGAGGAGTGGAGTGGACGGGCCCGTAGGCACTCGGCAGGTGATCGTTGTGGTTATGGGTGTGACTGGTTGCGGGAAGACCAGGATCGGTCAGCTACTCGCCGAGCGACTGGGCGTCGCCTACGCGGAGGCCGACTCGTTCCATCCACCCGCCAACGTCACCAAGATGGCCGCCGGTCAGGCGCTCGATGACGACGACCGGTATCCGTGGCTAGCGGCCATTGCCGACTGGATCAGCACCCGCGGCTGCGCCGGACAGGGTGGTGTGGTGTCCTGCTCCGCGCTGAAGTACCGCTACCGGGACGTGCTGCGCCAGGCGTATGCCGGGGTGTGGTTTCTGCACCTGGATGCCGATCGAGACCTCATCACCCGCCGGGTCGCCGGACGAAGCGACCATTTCATGCCGGTGTCCCTGGTGGACTCGCAGTTCCAGGCGTTGGAACCACTACGGCCGGACGAGGCGGGCACGGTCATCGACGCGTCCGCGTCACCCGCCGACATCGTGGCGACCGCTGTGGCGCGCCTGAACGGCGATCACGCCTCGGCGTGACCCCGAAGCTTGTCCAGCTCTTTCGCGACCTCACCGTGTTCCCAGTCCGCACCGATAGCGGAATAGGTGTCCTTGGCTTTCTCCAAGGACGTTAAAGCGTCGGCGACCGCACCCCTCTTTGCCTGGCAACGGCC
>JBQTGW010000411.1:0-7429 GCA_052390495.1 Pseudonocardiales bacterium | reverse complement strand
GAAGTCGTAGGCGGCCAACGCGGCCACGATCAGGTCCTGGTCGTAGAAGCCCGCAGGCAACCTCAGCCGCGGATCCGGCTCCACCAGCTGGCACACATCGCACATCTCGCCCATCTGCCGCCCCCGGCGCAACCGGTTTCCGCACTGCGGGCAGCGGGGTCGCTGGATGGTGCTCACTCGGGTCCCCCTCACCTGATCTGATCTGATCTGAAGATAGGCGTAACGGTGTCGCTACGCGCCGTGTATTTACCACGATGCGCCCCGCCTACACCAGTGCCGCGGCACTATCCTTGGCCCGCTGGCAGAAACCCTGGTCAGAGGCTGCTAACACGAACTGTGTTGATCGCCACGTCGGATACCGCCAATGTCTGTGCGGTGACAATGGCGAAAGACAACGCGGCAGAACCCCCCGTAACGCAGCGGAAAAACGAACTCAGCCGGACGGTCGTGGAAGGTCGGCGCACTGACGACGGCGACCAGTGCAAGCTGGTCCTGATCCAGGAAATCGGCGGGACCTGGGCGCTCTACCCCCACGGGGTGGGACGGTTCGGCGTGCGCCTGCCGCGAGCTGAGGCCGTCACGGTGGCACAGGTGATTCTGGCCGGTGCACAGTGAGCGACCCCGGCCTGTACGAGCGTATTGCGCTGCGCCGCGTCCACGACGGCGGAGTGGCCAAGGTAGCCGGTGTCTATCTCGATCACGGCCGCCCGACGCCTGACTACCTGGCCGAGGTCTTCGACCGGCTCATCTGGACCGGGTGGGCCACCGTCGCCGACGGTAATCCGCTGTGGCAGCTGCGCCGGCTCAGCCTCACCGACACCGGCCAGGCCCGGTACGCGGCGCTGAGCCAGCAGCCCCCAGCAGAGTTCACCGTGCCTGCTCCCGAGTTCGGCACCACCCATCTCCAGAAAGGTGGCAGCCAGACAACGGGCACTGCCCACTAGACCCCGATCGGCCGCCGGTTGAGCGGACCCCCCACCCGACTCCCGGCGGCCGATCGGCCCTCCAGTGGGCTCACCACTGAATATCGCGCGCGAAGCTGTCCCCGTCGAGCGACAGGTTCAGGAGCTACGGGGCGAGGACGGGTAGTCCAGCAGCTTCTGCCGCATCGGCCTGCCGACCGTCGTAGGTCACCATGACGTCGGCACCGACCCGGAGCGCGGCCGCGAGGTGCAGCGCGTCGAGGCTGCGAAGGTAACGGCCCGGGAGCAGACCCGCCTCCCGGTAGAGCGGGGGGTCGATCTCTACCAGGTCGAAGCGTTCAAGTAGATAAGTCACGGCCGTCTGGGCCAGGTCAACGCGGACCGCGAGCCGACGCAGCTCGGTCTCCAGGAGCATGCTCGAGAACAGTGCATCGTCTGAGTCCACGGCCTTGTCGAGCCGCGCAGCCAGCCTGGTCGATTCGGGCTCATCGACGAGCAGCTTCGCCGCCGCAGACGTCTCGATGTAGAGAATCACCGGTCGCCGCGCAGCTCGTCCAGGATGTCCTGCACCGGCTCCTGGCTCCCGGCCCGCTCGAGTTCGGCGAATCCCCCTCGGATTGTGGCTCGCCGGATCCGCAACGACGCACCCGCGGCTCGTGGTGGCGGCACGAGCACGGCGACGACCTCGCCCTTGTTGGTGACGTGCACCGTCTCTCCGGCCTGTACGTCACGGAGCACGGCGCTGCTGTTGTTGCGCAGCTCCCGGTGCGGAATGGTCCTCGGCATCGTCGGCACACCTCCGTAGCAAGCGTAGCATCCGGGGATCCCTACATGGTGCTCTTCCCCCAGTGACCTCAGGGCCGGGCACTGGGCGCCACATCCGGGCACACCCGGATCCGGTCCGGGGAACACCCCGATCAGGTCACCGCCCGTGCTTGTCACCTCGCCCCAGACTAACTGCATTTGGTCTAAGTCGAGTTGGTATGAGATGTGGATCGTCCGGATGATCTGTTCGACCGGGAGCGCGAGTGGGCCGATCTCGCGGCGTTCATCAGCTTCCGGTCAACGCGGACTCCAGATCGGCCTGGTGTATGGCCGCCGACGTCAAGGCAAGAGCTTCCTGCTCAGACGGCTGGTCACTACCCAGCGTGGGATCTACAGCCTGGCGCTGGAGGAGCAACGGCGGCCGGCGCAGTCGATGGCGGAGCTGGATCGCTGGCTGGCCGGGCACGGTGACTGGACTGGCAGTTACAGCAGACTTTCAGGCAGACGCTGCGACAGACGGCACGCGTTCAGCCTGCCGGGGCGTGAACTCCCCCGGACCGGAGGCCACCTTATGACCGCCCTGCTGCTCGTTAGCGGCCGCGTCACCCGCACCGACACCGGCGCTGGCGTCCACGGATTGCGGGTGGAGGCCTGGTCCACGTGCTGCCGGGACCCGCAATGCCTCGGCGGCGATCTCACGACCGCGGACGGCACCTATCGCGTCCACATCGGATCCAAGGACTGCTGCGATACCTGCCGCGGCAGCCGGGAGGTCTGCGTCAAGGTCCGCGACCGCGACGGTCGGCTGATCCACGACAACTGCAGCGAAGGCTGCACCTGTCCGCAGGACACTCCTGCTGTGATCGACGTGGCCCTGCCGCCCGAGGCACTGTGGTGGCACCTGTCCCGCCCATTGAGCTGGCAGCCTCCGGGCAGCTCGCTGATCGGCGACAACGTGCTCGCGGAGATCACCGAAGCGGTCCTGACCATGCTGCCCGCCGAGTGCGCGGATGCCGTCGCCTGCGCCGTCCCACCGCTGCAGCGCTTCGAGGGCGTGCTGGCCGACGCGTGGGCGACCGTGCAGGGCGACCTCGCCGCCGCGGGCCGCTACCGGGACGTGATCGAGGCACTCTGCGGATCGCGCTGCGACTGCGGCACGGCGCAGACGTTCGAGGCGACGCTGCAGACCGTGCTCGACGAGGAGTGGAGCCGCCCGGCGCCGACCGGCTGCCCAGCACCCGACTGCCCAGCACCCGACTGCCCAGCACCCGAGCCCACCGACGCCCCCGGGCCATGCGACTGCGGGCCCGACCACGCCCCTGGCTGTCCCTGCCGTCCTACCGTGGTCGCCCGCGACACGGTGATCGTGCTGATGATGGCCGCGCTGCAGCTGGCCTGCGGGCACGCCCCGACCGCGGTGCGCTACGGCGCGGTCGTACTCGACCAGGTCTGCCGCTTCGAGACCCTCGGCGCGCTGCACCGAGCCGCGAGCCGGGCACTGTGGGGCGACGAGCGGTCCCTTCGCCATCTGCGGGATCTCGTCGAGTTCGCGCGCGAGCACTGCGGCGAGCACGGCCCGTGCTGCTGCGGGGTCTGCCTGCCTGCCGAGCTGGAGGAATGCATCCGCGACGCGGCGCGCGCCTGGAACGCCATCCGCTGCTACACCGTCACCGAGATCCGCCCGCCAAGGGCCTGCCCGGGCGACAAGGTGGTGATCTGTGGGAAGGGCTTCGGACCTGATCCCGGGACCGTCGTCTTCCGCCAGCACGGCTCGATCCACCCGGGGCCCATCGCGAAATCCGCCAGCTGGTGCGATACCCGGATCGAGGTCATCGTGCCGAAGGGCGCCGGGTGCGGTCTCACTGTGCGGCCGCCCTTCGACACGGTCGAGGTGTGCGATCGGTTCCTCGATCGCCGCCCGCACGGTTGCGTCGAGGCGGAGTTCGAGGGCACGTCGGTCGACGTCCTCGCGTTCTCGGTGGAGGGCCGCCAGGATGGGGAGTGCGTCGAGCCGGGCACCTCGTTGACCGTGAGCTGGCGGGTCTGCGCCGCCGACCGGATCCGTGTCGAGGTCTTGGACGAGGGTGACAACACCGTGCTCGGCTCCCTCGATCCCGCGCCCGCCCGCGGTCGCTGGGCGTTCACCGGGACGGACTTCGACCGCACGACGCGGGTGCGGGTCCAGCTCACGGCCGAGGGTGCCTGCTCGCCGCCGGTCGTGACGCGCGGGATCTCGCTGGTCTTCCAGGCCCAGCCGGACCTGCGGGTCGACGGCATTGAGGTCACGCAGGCGATCCAGCGCTACCGGGCCGGCGCGCACCTCACCGATCCCGCCGACCAGGGACCGGACAACAGCCTGCGCCTGGTAGTCGACAAGACCGCCTGGGTTCGCGTGTATCTACGCAGCGGGCAGGATCCGGCGTTCGACGGTGGCAGGCTCGACGACGTCGACGGCACCCTCACAGTCGACCGTCGGGTCGGCGGTGTCTGGGCGAGCGTGGCCGTCCTCAGCTCACAGAACGGCCCGATCAGCGCCCTGGACACGTTCGCCACCTACGACGCCGAGCGGGGCAACATCGACAACTCACTGAACTTCGTCGTCCCGGCCTCGATCATGACCGGATTGCTGCGATTCTCCGTCAATGTGCGGTCGGCCGTCGCGCACTGCCCCGGTAACACCGCCACCGGCGCAGTGACCGTGGACGTGAACCTCCGCCAGACCCTCAACGCCGCCTTCTTCACCATCGGCTACGACGGCCCGGACGCCGCAGGCACCGGCACACTCACCCTGCCCGCCCCCACGCTCGCGGACTGCCAGGCCGAGACCAGCTGGGCGATGACCACCTACCCGGTGTCCGGCGCCCCCAACGTACGGGTGGCAGGCACGTTCACCACCACGACCCCGCTGAACGACATGCGCAGCTGCCCCGGCTGCTGCTCGCCGAACTGGCAGCCGCTGCTCCAGCAGGTGGCCAACCTTGTCGCGGCCGACCAGATGGCGAACCCGGGCGGGAACTGGGTGTACTACGGCCTCGTCACTGCCGGGATCCCGGTGAACGTCCCAGGCTGCAATGGGTGGGGCGCCACCGGCGGGCTAGCCGGGCGGCCGATCACCTACGCCCACGAGATCGGCCACCAGTTCGGGCTGCCGCACGCCCGCTGCGGCGGTGCCGGGGCCGGCAATGCCAACTACCCGGTGTACGAGCCCTATGACCTGCCGGTCGACGTACCGGCTATGCCGATCGGGAACACCAACTGGACGATGGCGAGCATCGGCGAGTACGGCCTGGACATCAACAACGGCGACATCGCCAACCCGAATGACGCCGAGGATTTCATGTCCTACTGCGGGCCACGGTGGATCGGCGCGTTCACCCACACCTTCCTGATCAACGCCGCCAACCTGGCGCCGCAGGTGGTCCCGACCGGCAGCGGCGCCGCCACAGCACGCGTCATCCGCGACAGCGAGCCGGGGTTCAGTCGGCGCCGCGACACCGTCGAGCCACTGGTCCATATGCTCGGCCGGGTCGGCGCGGGCGGTGCCGTCGAGGTGCTCAGCGTCGCCCGCATCGAGACGACCTACCTCGTCGGCGACGGCGTGCCGAGCGGGTACGTCGCCCAGCTCCTCGACGTCGACGGCCAGGTGCTCGCCCAGGACGTGGTGTACCGGTACACGAGCGTCGGCTGCGGCGACGAGGGACCGGAGCCGTGCTGCGCGGACTGCCCGCCGAAGGACTTCCTGTTCAAGGCTCTCGTCGAGGACCGCGCACCGGGCGCATGCCTGCGGATCGTGCGCGGCGACGACGTGGTGTGGGAGCGGACAGCCCCGCAGGCACCGCCACAGCTCAGCCGGGTCCGGGCCGCGGCGGATGAGGGCTCGGTCCGCCTCTCCTGGTCCTGCACCGGCGAGGTCGCCGACACCTGGGTCCGTTGGTCCGACGACGGCGGGCGCACCTGGCACGCGCTGACCGTCGGCGTCAGTGGCACGTCGGCAGAGTTCGGCGCCGATGTCCTGCCGGCAGGCACGGTGCGGTTCCAGGTGCTCGTCCACGACGGGTTCTCCACGGTGACCGCGACGAGCGACGCGGTCGACCTGCCCGCCGCAGCACCGACCGTGAGTGTGCTGTACCCGCGCGCGGAGGATCGTGCCTACGCCGAGCGCAGGCTGCACCTCGCGGGTACCGCGTCGTCCGTCACGGGCGAGCGCCCGGCCGACGAGGCGCATGTCTGGTACATCGACGACCTGGAGGTCGGCCGCGGGGCCAACATCTGGGTCGACAACCCCGGACCGGGGCGGCACG
Source organism: Pseudonocardiales bacterium (assembly GCA_052390495.1). Classification (GTDB taxonomy): domain Bacteria; phylum Actinomycetota; class Actinomycetes; order Mycobacteriales; family Pseudonocardiaceae. The sequence continues at coordinate 1,440 of JBQTGW010000411.1, read as the reverse complement.
TGGTGCGGCTCGACGTGACCAGTCCGGCCGGGACCGGGACCGCGGACACGACCGTGGAGATCCCGGGGGCGGCGGGCCCGTACTGATCGGGGTCAGGTGCGCCTGCCGTCCGAGATCGATCAGTCCACATCCTCCGAAACCAGCACCTTGCGCAGCCGGCTCAACGCCCGGTGCTGCGACACCCGGACCGCGCCGGGTGTCGATCCCACGGCGTCTGCGGTTTCTTCCGCGGACAGCCCGACTACCACCCGCAGGACGAGGATCTCGCGCTGTTTTTCCGGCAGCATCCTGACCAGTTCGGTCATTCGTTCGGTCAACTCTGCCCGGATTGCCCGCTGCTCAGGCCCGTCGGCCGGGGAGGGCGAATCCGGGATCTCGGGGACCGGCTCGGCGCGGTTGCGCGCCGCCGAGCGATGGGCGTCGGCCACCTTGTGTGCGGCGATGCCGTACACGAACGCCAGAAATGGCCGACCTACGTTGTGGTAGCGGGGTAACGCCGTGAACACCGCGAGACACACCTCCTGGGCCACATCATCGGCCGAGACGAACGTCATCTTCTGTCTTCCGACCCGGGCCCGGCAATACCGCACCACCAAGGGACGAACCCAGCGCAGCACCCCGTCAACGGCCACTCGATCACCGCCGACAGCCGACGCCACCAGCGCGTCGAGATCGTCCACCACTGACGTCAGTGCAGAGCGCAGCCTTGGAGCAGCGTGGGACGGGCCGGACCTATGCGGGCGAGAAGCGGGAGCGGCGTGTCCCATGTTGACAAGAGCATCGACCTGGCTGCCGTGATACTCCCACCCCTGGGAGAAACGATCACCGGTCATCTTCTCGTAGGCGCAGGCCGTGGCTCCCGCTACCGCACAGTGCTGCGGATCCGCGGTGACCACTTCGACGAGGTCCGCGACGAGCTCGGCCTGGAGGACCTGCAGATCACCGACGAGGCCAACCCCGCGCTTGTCGACTGGCTCGCCGGCCCGCCCGCGTGACTCCCGGCGGCCGATCGGCCCGGCTTCTGGATTACCGTCCCTGGCATGGCTCTCTCCGTAGGAATGGTGACTGTCGACTGCGCGGATCCGCAGACGCTGGCCAAGTTCTGGACCGCCGCCTTGAGCACCACGGTGGCCGGGGACTACGGCGAATTCGTCATGCTGGCCGGGACGCCGCTGATCGGCCTGCAGCGGGTGCCCGAGGCGCGGGCCAGCAAGAACCGGGTTCATCTCGACATGGTCACCGAGGACCGGACGGCGGAAGTGGCGCGGCTGAGCGCCCTGGGTGCGTCGGTCTTGGCCGAGCACACGAAGCCGGGGCTGTGGTGGACGATCATGGCTGACCCGGAAGGCAACGAGTTCTGCGTCGGCAGCCGGCACGAGTAGCCGCTAGCGTGCCACCTCGTGCTCGTTCTGCTGCCGCCATCGGAGACCAAGGCGCCGG
>JBQTGW010000410.1:0-3076 GCA_052390495.1 Pseudonocardiales bacterium | reverse complement strand
GACGACTTCGACGACTACTGGAACTATCACCTCACCCAAGAAAAATACCGAATACACGAAGCCTGCTACCAAAACGGAGTGATTCCCCCAGTCTGATCTTCACCCCTCAGAAGCGCTGCACCCGATTATTATAACCCTTATCGCACGTTCGTGTGGCCCGAGAGCCTCCCCGAGAATGCGCTCTGGATGAGCGCGGATCTGATGTCGCCCTATGGGACCGACCTTGGTGAGGCGCTCGACTCCGAGACGCTTCAGCGATTGTCCAAATGGGAGAGCATCAACTTCTATAGTTTGAACGTCCAGGGCATCCGCGAACTCATGATCGAGGTAGTCCACCGCATTCACATGCCCGGCTTCGAGACTTCGTCCAGTTTCTTCCACCACTTCCTCGGCGAGGAAAACGAGCACATGTGGTTCTTCGCCGAGTTCTGTCTGCGATACCCTGTGGGTCGCCGAGGGTCTGTTCTTCTTCCTGCCTGCTGATGTGGTTCGCGGGCTGCTGACTGTTATCCGTGACCTATCCGGCCCTGGATCGGTGCTTATCGGTGATTTCGTCAGCGCAGCGGCGCTGACCAACCCGTTTGCTCGCGCGTTTTTGCAGGTGCTGACGGAGGACGGGAACCCCTGGCAGTTCGGGACTGACGATCCCGAGTTCGGGCGATGGCCATATCCGGTTCCACCACCGGCGATGACCAGCGCGCCACGGTCATTTCTGTTCATAGCCGAGCCCCGCTCCCGAGAGATTGGATAGGCAGAGTGTCGACCACAGTCAAATCGGTATTTCTCACCGGAGCGTCAGGTTTCCTCGGGACGTATTTGTTACATGAACTGCTCACGAGCACTGATGCGTCGCTGTACTGCCTTGTCCGCGCAAAGGATGCAGCTGGCGCCGAGGAACGACTTCGTTCGTCGCTGTCTAAATATGCTAAGACGCCGGACAGTTTTGAACGAATTATCCCAATCCCAGGTGATCTGGCGAGTGTCCGATTTGGGCTTTCCGAGTCAGAATATGCGTTGTTGGAATCGCAAATCAACTATGTCATCCATGCTGGAGCGTATGTCAACCACGTGATGCCGCGGGATGCGATGGAGCAGGTTAACGTGGACGGCACGAGGCAGGTGATTCGTCTCGCTGAGAGCCACAGCGTTCCCGTTTCTTACATCTCCACAGTTTCAGTCTTTGCCGAGGGAATCGGGCCGGTGTCAGAGGATGTCAATGTAGCGGACTTGCCGCAACCGCGATTGGGATACGGGCAGAGTAAGCGAGCCGCCGAAGAACTACTAGAAGGAGCCCGCATAGCTGGGCTGCCCGTCACGATCTTTCGTCCTGGCCGGATCGGTGGTGATAGCGTCACCGGTGCCTGCCAGGAGAATGATGGATTCTGGATGCTAGTGCGGGTCGGCCTTCAGATTGGCATCCTGCCCGTTACCACGGCGGAGGTAAACCTCACGCCCGTCGACTTCATTGCTGCCTCGGTGGTGGCATTGAGCTATCCATCGCCAAGGGGGCAGAACTTCCATCTGCGTAACCCCGAACCTGCCACCATGACCAATGTGGTTGCCGCGGCACACAGGGCTGGCTGGAACGTCGAGCTGGTGTCTTTGGACAGTTGGCGAAGGACGCTTGTAGAACACGCCCAGCAACAGTACGCCGACCCGCGAATTCGTTTGCTCGGAATGATGACAGAAGACATTCTCGGGCAGGGCGAGCCAGTGATACAGGCCGATCGAACACATAAAATCCTCAACAGTCTCGGGTTGATTTGTCCGCCTTTGGGCACAGCGCTGCTGGACCGATACTTCGGCTACTTCGGGTCTTAAACCTCGGGCTTTACGCTAGTTGATCAGGAATTGGTTGTCAGTGATCACCGGTGGCGAATCGCTGATGTCGCATGCAGGTGGGGTGCTGGTGGTGGAGACCGCCCGGCGCAGTGGGCTGGCGAGGTAGCCGGAGACGAACAATTGATGGCAGCTGTCAACGCCATTCGAGTGGTCGGTGTCATTTTGCGTGTTGCAGAGAGTATTCACTTAGTTGACTGTGAGTGCTTCAAACACTTTCACGGCTCTTCAAGCTTGGCCGGGATGCGTAGTCAAAGGTTCACTTTCCGTGGTCGTCGGCTGGTGCTGTCGGTAGCCACAGCAAGGTGCCGTCCCCCGCCGCGGCCCGGTTCCCGACCCCGGTGCCCTCCACCCTTGACAGGACAGGGATATCACCGTCTGTCACCTCGGGGGCGGTGGGGTCGCAGCATGCGGACGTGCCACCCACGGCAACTGCCAGACCCCGGCAACTCCCGACGGCAGCGACGTCGGGCGAGGGCCGCCGATCACGGACCAGCCACAGACCGTCTGGCAACCCCGGTGCCGAGTTCGGGAACCGGGACACAGACCCACGCGCGGCAACCGGAGAATTCAGCCACCCGACCCTCACCTCCGATTTCCAGACGAGAGTGGTGTGCCGTGGGTGGCACGTCCGCATACCGCGACCCCACCGCCCCCGAGGTGACAGACGGTGATAACCCTGTCCTGTCAAGGGTGGAGGGCACCCGGGGGCCGGGAACCGGGCCCAGTGGGGGACGGCACCCTGCTGTGGCTACCGACAGCACCAGCCGACGGCGACGAAGAGTGATCCTTTGACTACGCATCCCGGCCAAGCTCGAAGAGCCGCTTAGGTCATTCGAGACGCGATGTCACCGAGCGGGGCGGTCGGGTACCGGCGGTACGGCTGGTTCCTTCGACGGGTGCCGGTGTCACGGATGGGCAAGGCGCAAGGAGACCAGCCAGTCGTATCCCTGCCGGCGCCCGTACCACGGTGCTCATGTCTGGTCTGATGAGCGCGAGGGCCCGTTGGTTCCCGATCATTGTGTAGTGGCGGCGCTCGTGCCGGGGTCCAGTCCGGCTGCGGGGACCGGCGCCGCGCAGAACGCGCAACGCCGAGCCTTCACCGGGATCGAGCTGAGGCACTCCGGGCAGTCCCGGGTCGTGGACTCGACCGGTGGCTCCGTCTTCCGGCGGGCCATCAGCGTGTTGATCGGGCGCACGACCAGGAAGAACAGAGCGGCGGCGATGAGCAGGAAGG
>JBQTGW010000409.1:0-6826 GCA_052390495.1 Pseudonocardiales bacterium | reverse complement strand
GGGGTGGGCACCTCAGAAAGGTGGAGGTTCGTCCGGGTCGGGTGCCGGGTGGGGGGTCAGTGGTTCGGGGTCGGTCAGTGGTGGTGGTTGAGAGTGATAGACATGCCCACTGGGTGTGGTCCAGGTGGTGCACCCGTCCGGGTGCTGGGTCACCGACCACCCGGGGGCCTGTTTCACCTGGTGATGGTGTCGGCACTTGGGACCGATGTTGATCTCACTGGTCGGGCCCGTCCCGGCCTCCGGGTTGTACGGGATGCTGTGGTCAAGATCGCAGAGGTGGGCGGGGACCCGGCACCCGGGGAACTGACAGGTCTGATCTCGGGTGATGACGAGCCCGGCGAGGTGGGCGGGGGGCCGGTAGCGGGTGGTGCCGTAGTCCAGCGGGCGGCCCGAGGCGGGGTCGGTGAGGATCCGCCGCCAGGTCCCTCCCGCGGCGAGGTCCCGGGCCACCGCGGCGGGGACGGGCCCGTACCCGGCGATCTCCCCAGGCAGGTCGTCGGCCCCCAGCAGCGCGGTGTAGGGGACGGTGACCCGAACATCCACCCCGCCACCCCGGCGACACCGCCCACACGCACACTGGCACCCCACCGGGCTGGTGAGGTCGGTGGCCGCGACGTCATCACAAGCACCCGCTGAAGCGCGAACGCCACTGGCTGTGCTGGTGGATATCCCACCGGGAGCACTCGTGCCGCTGGAAGCTGCGGTGCCGCTGGTGGCGGTGGTGCTCTCCGTGCTGTCCGATTGCGGGGTGTGGCGGTCGCGGGCGGTGCGAGTGCCCTCGCTGCAGAACCCGGTGGGGCCTAGCACCAGATCGACTAGGGCGTCGCCGCGGCGGGCTTCCAGGGTGCGCTCGTCACCGGCGAACCCGGCCCGGCGGGCGTACTCATCCAGCACCGCGAACACCCCGACCGCGTCAGCGGCCGGGAGGTAGGCAGACAGGGTGGCCATCCCGTCGGGTTCGGGCCACATCCGGACCCCGCGCTCCCGCCGGGCCCGTTCCGCGCGTTCCCGCGCGGCCGCCGGGTCGGTGGACAGCACCGCGCGGCGGGTCGCGGCCCGCAACTGCCCGGGAGTCTGCTTCCCCGCCTTGGCCAGCACCTTCGCCTCGACGTGGGCGGTGTGCTCCGGAGAGAGGTTCATCGTCTCGGCGTCCACCACCCGCGCTTTGGCCAGGGTGATCTGGCCCGATTCCAGGGCCGCCAACGTGGCCGGCAGGCGGGTACACAATGACCAGGCATCCCCCACCCGGCAGGCTGCGGTCCGCGCCGACACCCTCAACATCAACCCGACCTCAGCCACCGCGGACTCGTGAGCCTGCGAATCACACGCCCCCAGCGCCAGATTCCGGGCCTCTGCGCGATCCATGAACACGGTCATCTCCCGGGCCTGGCGGGCTTGGGCCCAGGCGATGACCCGCTCCCACCCTCCTACCCGCTCCAACGCCTCGAACTCCCGATGCTCCGCGTCGACCTCGACCGGGTAGGCCAGCAAATCAGCCAGCATGCCATCGGGCAGATACTCCGACCACCGCACAGGCTCCACGACACCGAGAGAATCCTCGACCAGGTCATCAAGGGTGATGAGCTCTTCGGGGGGCGCGGTATCCGGGGGCGGAGACACTTTAATATCGAACACATGTTCGACTATACTCACGATGAGGGCAACCCAGCAAGTGAGGGGAGCAAGCACCGAACCTACGTCCGATGATCCGGAATACCGGCCCATGAACCCCCACCCAAAGGCGGCAACGCAGCATCCCACCGACGAGCCACCCCGCGTCGACACCGCAGCATCCCTAGCACTCCTTGGTAGCTAGGGCTACGTGGTCGCTAGGGGTGCTGGCGCATGGCGTGCACCGTTGTCCAGGCGCGGGTGGCGAGTTGCAGGTTGAACCGGGTGTCAGGGTGGTTGAGATCGTGACCGGAGACCTCGCGGATCCGTTGCAGCCGGTAGCGCAGCGTGCTGCGGTGCACCGACAACGTTTTGGCGGTGCGGTCGTAGTTGCCGCCGCATTTCAGATAGCCGCGCAGGGTCTCGACCAGCTGGGCACCCTTGGTGGCGTCGTAGTCGAGCAAGGCACCCAGCCAGCGCCGGATGAGAGATTCGACCGAGCCGACGTCGGCGATCTCGGAGAGCAGCTGGTAAACGCCGAGGTCGTCGAAAACCGTGGCCTGCGCCGAGCACCTCACTGCCCGGTTGGCCAGCACGATCAGGCGGCCCCTGTCCCGCACCGGAGCCCTGGCCGCCTGCGCCCGCCGCAGCGTCTGCGCACGACGAGCGGGAGTCGGCTTCGGGTAGGGCTCGGGCTGGCCAGGACCGACCCACGCGGTGAGGTTGCCATGACGATCCTCAACAGCGACCGACAACCCGGTCAGCTCGTGCACCGCCTGGGCGATGCCGGGTTGGCCCTCCCCCGCCAACGCCACCGCGGTGAGCCGGTCGTGGATGGCCAGGCTGCGCTGCATCCCCGCCGAGGACCGCGCCAGCTCTGTGATCGCTTGCTCAAGGGCGAGATTCACGATGCGTAACTCATCCGCCGTCGCCCGTTCGCGAGCGGCGGCTTCCCGTGCCCGTTCGGCTACCCGCTCTCGAGCGTGCAACCGGGCGTTGGCGAGCGCAACACCGGTCTGCTGCACCAACATAGTGAGCAGTAACTGGTGGTGTGGCTCCGGTTCGGTGTCGCGACTGACCACCAGATGGCCGGCCATGTCGGCTTGATTTACCAGCGGATACGCCCACGCCCAGTCGGCACCGCCGATCTCCAACGGCCCCCCAGCAGAATCTCGGTCTCGTCCCGGCTGCTGGTCATCACCATCGAGAGAGCCAGCAGGGGGGCGAAACAACGCCAGCTGATCGCGTACGGCGGCCGGTCCGACCGCCCCGTCGACCGTACCCGTCACAGTTACCTTGCCGCGCGCTCCCCGCCCCCCGACTTACGTCTCGTAGACCGGCACAATGGCCGCCCGGCCCAGCGTGTGGGAGAACAGATTGAACCCCAGGACGGCAGGCGTGGCGTCCGTGTCGATGCCCAGCGTTTCGACGTCGACAGCGTGGATCACGAAGAAGTAGCGGTGCTTACCGTGGCCGGCTGGCGGGGCCGCCCCGGTGTATCGGGCCATCCCGGCATCGTTACGCAGTACGACCGCCGAGGGCGGCAGCAGCCCGGCGTCCGGATTCCCCGCGTCAGCGGGTAGTTCCGTGGTGTCGACCGGCAGGTCGGCAACCGCCCAGTGCCAGAACCCGCTCGCGGTCGGGGCGTCCGGGTCGTAGCAGGTGACGGCGAAGCTGCGGGTCTCTTCGGTAAAGCCGGTCCACGACAGCTGTGGCGAGATGTCCGCACCTCCTGCCCCCATGATCCCGCTGACCTGCGCTTTCGGCAGCATCGCGCCGTCGGAGACGTCCTTGCTGGTCACGCTGAACTGGGCAACCTGCGGCAGGAAGGCGTATGGATCACCCGGCCTCGTCATACCCGAATCCTCTCATCCGTTATCCAGCAGCGCAGCGCTCGTCGCCCCCCAGGTGGCTGGTCCACACGGAGTACCCCGTCCGCTGGAGACTATGCGGCTGCGGGCCGGGGGGCGTCCGCTGGAGCGGGGTCAGTCGAACTCGCCGTTGCGGATTCCTGTGGTGAAGGTGGCCCACTCGACGGAGGTGAAGCTCAGGGCCGGTCCGGTCGGGTTCTTGGAGTCCCGGACGGCGCGGTGACCGCCGTCGAGGTCGGCGACCTCCACGCACTGACCGCCGTAGCCATTGCTGTAGGTGCTCTTGCGCCATGCGGCGCCAGGGTAAAGATCCATGATGCACGTCCTATTGTTCGCTCGCCCTTGACACGAGCCTAGTCACCAGGCGAAGGGCTTCCTCCCCCCACAGTGCGGTCGCGCTGAGCCGCTCGAACACCGCGGTGTAGTGCTCGAGGTCTGACGGGCGCTCCAGGTAGAGCGCGCCGCACTGGTTCTCCAGGTACACGCAGTTGATCTCCTCGGTGTCGGCGAAACGCAGCAGCGTGAGCGGTGCCCCGATCGCCGGGTGTGCGCCCGTGCTGAACGGCTGGACGCCGAGGTCGACATGGGGCAGCTGCGCCACCTCGATGAGATGTGTCAGCTGCTCGCGCATGACCTCCGCGCCGCCGACCATGCGGTGCAGTACCGCCTCATCGAGCATCACCCGCAGCGTCGGCGCCCGGTCGCCGATGAGGCGCTCTTGCCGCGCGGCGCGGAGCTCGACGAGCTTGGCCAGTGCGGCGGCGTTCGCCTTCGGCAGCGTCGCTGACATGATGGCCTCGGCGTATGCCGGAGTCTGGAACGGTCCGAAGATCAGGCCGCTCTCGTACACCCACAGTTCCGAGGCGTCGCCTTCGAGGTCGAGATAGGTCCGTGCCCAGTCGGGCACGGTGTCGCCGTATACCGCCCACCAGCTGCGCTGGTTCGCCTCCTGTGCCCGGCGCATCAGGGTGTCCGATTCGGGCGCTTCGACGCCGTAGAGCTGCGTCAACAGTCGCACGTGTGATCCCTTGATGGCGTGCCGGCCGAGTTCGATCTTCGATAGCGTCGACGTCGAGAGCACCAGCCAGTCGGCGGCCTCCTTGGGGGTCTTGCCTGCCGCCTCGCGCAGTCGCCGCAGCTCCAGCCCGAGCTGGCGGCGTCGGACGGTTGCGGTCCTTCCACCTTTGTCGCTCATGCGGGGCATTGTGCTCTCTCGTAACCCCACGTGCATAGTGGTTCACTCGATTGCGACATCGTCTTCGCGACATGTCGTGAGATAGTTTCGCGATGTCGGTGGCGACACGTTACGGCGTGACGTCATCGGCAGTCCACCCCCGGGCGGCTCGCTCGCCCAAGGGCACCCCGTCCCGGGAGTGGGCGCTCCAGGTCGCCCGGCCTGCAATCGCGAGTGCAGGCCGGGCGACACCTACCACCCTGAGGGGAGCATGCAATAGACGCACAACCACCGATCACGCAGCGGAAGAACGAGCGCGGCCGGGTGGTCATCGAGGGCACGCGCACCGACGACGGCAATCAGTGCACGCTGGTGGCGGTGCACGAGCGCACCGGCGGGCTGGCCCTGTACCCGCATGGCGACACCAAACTCGGGGTACGCCTGGCGCGGGCCGAGGCGCTGAAGATGGCGCAGGCGATCCTGGACGACGCAGGCGCTGGGCCACCCACACAATCACTCCGGCGTGGGTGCGCCCGCCTTGGCCTTCCAGGCTGAGCTGGTGTTGGCAGGTGTCGTGGATCGCTTCGATCCACTGGCGCAGGCCACCACGGTTGCCGTAACGGCGCTGGGTGACATCGGCGCGGTCGGGGTGAACCAGCAGCACGCCGATCTGCTCGTCGGCGAAGCGTTCCAGCCCCCTGCGGCCCGTCCGTCACGTTATGGTGTGGACAGGTTGCTCTGTGGAGTGGCAGTGTGGAGGGAGGGCTGCGGGGAGTCGCGCCTGATTCGTCAGGCTCCGCCACGTTGTTGCCGGGATGGAGCGGGTAACGCTGTCCGGGGAGGACCGGATTCGATGGCTGAGGAGTTCGGTAGCGATCCGCGCATGGCTGACCTGGTGTCTCGTGAGCTGGCCCAGATCCGGTCGGATATGACGTCGATGGGGCGGATCTTCGATGGTTTCGATGGAGTGACCGGCTCGACGCGGATCGAGGGGGAGTTGGATAATTTCTTTTCGGAGTCCTCGGACTACCGTGACAATATGGATGGGCTGCTGGAGCGGGCGTCGGGTCTGCTGGCCGGTCTGGCTGAAGGCACCACCACGGTGGACACTGAACTGGCTGGCGCATTGGAGCCCGGGGGTGGCTCGCAGCCCAGGGATGCGACGCCGGTCGCGGGGAATGTTCGGTAATGCCGCCTGCCGGAGTCGTCACCGCACTGGGGTTCACGCTCCGAGTGCCCGAATCGTGGCTTGAGTTCGATGTGTGGCGGGCCACCCGGACCGGGGACCTGGCTCGGGAACTCGATTCCCGCGTCGCGCAGGCGCCGGAGCTGAAGCCCTGCCGGGGGGCGCTGTTGAAGGCGTTGCGGCAGGCCGCCGCGGACGCCGAACGGCAGGGGGCCGTGTGCTGCGCGGTGATGCTCGATCCGGTGGCCGGCGGCGGGATGCTGGCCGCCACCCTGATGGTCTTCCAGACCGATGGGGCGGCGGATCCGGCGGACAACGCCCCGGAGGTTATCGCCAGCCAGGTGAGGGCGGTTGCGCCGGTCGAGGGCCAGGCGCACTGGCGGCGGGTGGAGATCGTGGAGATCCCGGCGGGACGAGCGGCCCGGATGCGTGGGGTGGAGGCGGCCGTGGCGGATGGCCGGTCGGTGGACTGTGTGGTGCTGCAGACCCTGATTCCGGTGCCCGGCGAGCGGGGGGTGCTGAACATGGTGCTCACCAGCCCGCAGGTGGAACTGGCCGAGCCGATGCTGGACTTGTTCGACGCGATTTCCTCGACAGTGACCTGGTTGACCACACCCGGCCAGGACACGAACGGGAGCGAGACGCCGGTGACCTGACAGCGCCGGTGACCTGACAAGAGTGTGTCGGTATTCGAGAGAAGGGGAAGTGCCGTGCCTAGTGTGCATGTTGATTATGAGCAGCTGCGGAGTACCGCGTCGCAGCTCAAGAGCGGGCAGCAGGAGATGGAGTCCCAGCTGGGCAGGTTGAAGTCGCTGATCGACAGTCTGGTCGCCAGTGGTTTTGTGACCGAGCGGGCTTCGGGGAAGTTTCAGCAGTCCTATGAGCAGTGGAACTCCGGGGCGAAGAACGTCGTGGCCGGGCTGGAGGGCATGAGCGGCTTTCTGAACACCGCGATCGCCCAGCATCAGCAGCTCGATCAGCAGC
>JBQTGW010000408.1:0-5499 GCA_052390495.1 Pseudonocardiales bacterium | reverse complement strand
GCTGATCGCCGGAGCGGCAACCGTGTTGGTCGCCATGATCAGCAATGACAACCCGGACCCCACCTCGCCTGGCGGGCCACCACCCGTGGTGGGGCCGCCGCCGATCAAACTTGCCGAGCCCACCTGCGCCACCTGCGCCCCGGGCGGAGTGACCTTCATGCAACAGGTGAACTCCGCCAATCCAGCCGGTACGACTACCTTCCGAAATCCTTATGCTCTCAGCGGCGTGGGCCCCCCGGTGCCAAATGGCCGACAGGTGGAAGTGGTGTGCCGACTCCGCGGCCTTGCGGGGGGCACCCTAACCAGTGGCTGGTGGTACTTGATCGACAGTCCACCGTGGAGCCGGCAGTACTACACCCCGGCGAACTCCTACTTGAACGGAGACCCGCTTGAGGGGCCACCCGTCTCAGACGTCGATGGGCGTGTACCGGAGTGCGGGGCTGCACGCTAAGCCGCGAGGGTGTCCAGGATCTGCTGGCCGTACCTGGCCAGTTTGGCCTCGCCGACGCCGCTGACCGTGGCGAGTTCTTCCAGGGTTGAAGGGGACTCGGTGGCGATCTGGCGCAGGGTTGCGTCGTGGAAGACGACGTAGGCGGGCACTCCTTGCTCCTTCGCGGTGGCCGCGCGCCAGGCCCGGAGGCGCTCGAACACCGGCATGGCTTCCTCAGGCAGTTCGACGGGCGCGGCGCGGCGCGGCTTGGCGGTTTTTGCGTCGGCTTTCGGATCGGCTTTCGTGGGTCGCGCGGCCCGTTCGGGTTCACGGCGCAACAGGACCTGGCGCTGCTTGCTCAGCACGTCGGCACTGGCATCGGTGAGCACCAGCGTGCCGTAGTCACCCTCGACAGTGAGCAGACCCTGGGCCAGCAGTTGGCGGACCACGCCGCGCCACTCGGCCTCACGCAGCTCCGTGCCGATGCCGAACACTTTCAGCGAGTCATGGCGGAACTGGGTGACCTTGGGCGTCGTCTTGCCGAGCAGGATGTCGATCACCTGCCCGGCACCGAACTTCTGGCGACGCTCCCGGTCCAGTCGCAGCACCGTGGAAAGGAGCTTCTGCGCGGGGATCGTGCCGTCCCACGACTCCGGGGGTGCCAAGCAGGTGTCACAGTTGCCGCACGCGCTGCCGGGTTGGCCGAAGTAGGCGAGCAGTTGGGCGCGGCGGCACTCGACCGTCTCGCACAGCGCCAGCATGGCGTCGAGGTGAACGGACAGGCGGCGACGATGGGCGAGGTCGCCCTCGGATGTGTCGATCATCTTGCGCTGCTGCACGACATCTTGGAGACCGTAGGCCAGCCACGCGGTCGACGGCAGGCCGTCCCGTCCGGCCCGGCCGGTCTCCTGGTAGTAGCCCTCGACGGACTTGGGCAGGTCGAGGTGGGCGACGAAGCGCACGTCGGGCTTGTCGATGCCCATGCCGAACGCGATCGTGGCGACCATGATCAGGCCGTCCTCGCGGAGGAAACGCGCCTGGTTCGCGGCTCGGGTGCGCGCGTCGAGACCCGCGTGGTACGGCAGCGCCTCGATCCCACTGCCCACCAGGAAATCCGCGATCTTTTCGACCGAGGCCCGGGACAGGCAGTAGACGATGCCCGCGTCGCCGGGGTGCTCGGTACGCAGCAGCTCCAGCAGCTGCCGCTTCGGTTCGTTCTTCGCCACGATGCGGTACTGGATGTTCGGGCGGTCGAAGCTGGCCACGAAATGCCGGGCGTCGGCCAGGTTCAGCCGGGTCGCGATCTCGGCGTGGGTCGCCTTGGTGGCCGTCGCGGTCAGGGCGATGCGGGGCACGGCAGGCCAGCGCTCGTGCAGCGCGGACAAGGCGAGGTAGTCGGGCCGGAAGTCATGCCCCCACTGGGACACGCAGTGCGCCTCGTCGATGGCGAACAACGAGATCGTGCCGCGCTCCAGCAGACTCAGCGTCGAGTCGAGACGGAGCCGTTCCGGCGCCAGGTAGAGCAGGTCCAGCTCCCCCGCGAGGAACGCGGACTCGACCTGGCGGCGCTCGTAGGACTGCTGGGTGGAGTTGAGGAACCCGGCTCGCACACCGAGCGCGGTCAGCGCGTCGACCTGATCCTGCATCAGCGCGATGAGCGGCGAGATGACGACGCCGACGCCCTCGCGCACCAGCGCCGGAATCTGGTAGCACAGCGACTTGCCGCCGCCGGTCGGCATGAGCACCAGCGCGTCACCACCTGCGATGACCTGGTCGATGATCTCCTGCTGCGCCCCGCGGAACGAGTCGTAACCGAAGACCCGGCGAAGCACCTGCACCGCGTGGCCCACATCGAGACTGGTGACGGGCGAAGTCATCCGGCGATTCTAGGAGGAGCCCATGGGTGAGTTCCGCTCACGCGCCGAGGTGCTACGGGCCGCGGTGAGCGAGATGCTGGCCCGGCGCCGCGAAACCAAGATCGACGCCGAGTTGGCCGCCGGATACGGCGCGGCGCTACCTACCCAGGAGGACGAGGCGTGGGCTGATCTCAGCGTCGAAGGACTGAAAGCGGCGGACCTTGACTGGTAGCTCGGGCGTCGAGCTCGGCGATGAAGTTAGCGAGCTAGGGGTCGTTGGCGTGGTTTCCTGTTCCCTGCCCCCTGACTCTGCGGTCCCAGCCTCCATTGCCGCAGCGGCTCGACGTTGCGAAGCGCTGCGGCAAGCGCGTCGCCTAGCTACCTGGGTGGGCGAAGGCAAGCGCGTCACGCCGAAGGACGTGCTGCGCCCGGTCGACGTGCCAGCAGCGGCACAGCTTCTGGCAATCCCGGTACCGCCACGCATCCGCACGGCCGCGGCCGTGCCCGCGCTGCACCGTCCGTGGAAAGTCGCCCTGGCCGTGGGCTTCCTCCGGATCATCGACGGTAAGGCCGTGACCGGCCCAGCCCTCGATCAGTGGCCCGACACCGACGACGACACCGTGCCCGGACTGTGGCTCACCGCTCTGATCGCCGCGTTCGCGGCCAGCGCAGGCAACGAGGACAAAGCCGTCGCGACCGTGTCCGACGTGCTGGTCGGATTCGGCGCTGCCACCCGACACGGCCAGCGGCTGGACGCGACACCGCTCGGGCGCTGGGCGTCGCAGGAGATGCACGCGCGGATGCCCGAGCCGATCAGCGCAGACCTGCCGGCCGCGGAACTGATCGCCCGACTTGCCGACCCCGGCGAGAACGACGCGTGGCGTGCCGCGCAGCCCTGGCTGGCCGATCGGGACCCACTGCCGGCGGCCCGGGAGATCCTCGCGGCCGCGGCGGTGGCCACACCCGCGCAGCGCATCGCCGCCGTGGAGGTCGTCTTCGCGCTCGGTGATCCGGCGGAAGCCGCCTGGCTCGCGGTCGACTACGCCATGGCCGCCCTCACCAAGTCCGGACCCGACGAAGCCTTGTCCTGTATCGACGAGCAGATAGCCGTCGAGGACCTCGACTCCCGGATACGGGCCATCACGGGTGTCGGCCACCCGGACACGGCCACCCTGGTCGCAGCACTGAGCACCTTCGTCGCCTCGGGCGTCAAGCCGGCATCGTCGCAGGTCTATCAGCTCAAGATCGCACTCAAGCGAATGCGGAACCCAGTCTGGCGCCGAGTGCTGATGCCCGCCGCCGCCAGCCTCGGCCAGCTCCACGAAGTGATTCAGATCGTCATGAACTGGGACGGCGACCATCTGCATGCGTTCTCCGTGGGCGACAAGCGCTACAGCGACCCCTTCTACATGCCCGAATTGGACGACGAAGAGCAGCACAGGCTCAGCGGCGCGTTCACCCCGACCACCAAGACGATCAGCTACCTCTACGACTTCGGTGCCAGCTGGTACCACGACATCACCTGCGAGAAGGTGCTCGAGCTCGACGTCGACGCGACCTATCCGGTCTGTGTGGCGGGCAGCGGCGACTTCCCCATCGAGTACTGGAGCGAAGAGGACGACGACCAGGAGGCCGTCCCCTTCGACAAAGACAAGATCAACAATCGGTTGGGCCAGTCGGCCGATAATTCGGACCCAGAGTGTTGCATCGCTGTATTTGGCGTCTGCTCGGATCGTCGGTCGACGATGCCGTCGATCTTCCTTCGGTGCTCTGTTTGCCCGCATAGGCGGCCAAACCCCGCGCGGTCTGGTCGATGAATCGTCTGATCCCCAGGCGCCACAGCCATCCGGTGCCGGGCACCTTCGGCAGGAACGAGGTGCGCCAGCGGATCCTGGTGCCACCCTCGGTCGGTTCGAGGTCGACGACTCCCCGGTAGTCACGTAACGGCAGTCCGGACAGATGCCGGTAGCTGAAGCGACGATCAGGAACCAGCTCGACGACCTGGTCTCGGCCGATCACCCGACCCCTGCGGAAGACCCAGATCGCGCCGATCCCCTCGGTCTCCGGCTCACCCACCCGCTCCAGCTGAAACGACTCGATCGGCGACCAGTTCGGCCAGCTCGCCCCGTCCCGCAGCAACCCGTACAGGGTCGCGGCGTCGGCGGAAGTGTGGACCTCGACGTCAACATGTTGTCTGCGCACGATACCTCCCAGAATTAACCATATGGTACATGTACCATATGGTTCAGCCAGGAGTAATCCCGAGGAGAACAGGACTTCCGTGGTCAGGACCGACGCGAAGCAGCAGCTGATCGCCGACGCCATCGAGTACCTGGCCGCCCACGGCGTCGGCGACATCAGCCTGCGCGGGCTGGCCGCCGCCCTCGGCACCAGCCACCGGATGCTCATCTACCACTTCGGCTCCAAAGACGGCCTGCTCGTCGAGGTCGTGCGCACCATGGAGCAACGCCAACGCGACCTGTTCGCCCAACTCCAACTCGACCCCGACACCGCCCCACACGAGATCGCCCGCCGCTTCTGGCAACACCTGGCCGATCCCGCCTTGTGGCCCCACGAGCGATTGTTCTTCGAGCTCTACGGCCGAGCGCTACAGGGCGATCCCGGCGCGGCTCCCCTGCTGGACGGCATCATCGACCACTGGCTGGAGCCGGTCACCGAGTGGAGCCGCCGCCAGGGCATGCCTCCTGCCATGGCCCGCGCCAACGCCCGACTCGGCCTCGCCGTCACCCGGGGCCTGCTCCTGGACCTCCTGGCCACCGGCGACCGCGACGGCGTCGATGCGGCCATGGAGCACTTCATCACGATCTACCAGACGGCCGCAGAACACAGGTGAGTGTGTGTCCCGGTCCGCGCCAGCCACACCGAGCAGGATCATACGAATCACCAGCCGCTCTGCCCGGCCGATCAACGCATTAGGAGGACCGATGAGCACGCAACCCGACTTCGACACCATGACCGACGCCGAGCTCGCCGATTACCACTACACTCACCGCGACAACCCGCTGGGAGACGACGCCGACCTCGAAGAGGTTACGGTCGACATCACCGTACGTGCAGCGGACACAGGTTCCAGCGGCACGGTCAGGCGGAGTCGGCCAAGTGAACCCGTAACGGATCCAGGTCGGCCAGCACCGATTGCAATGCCGCCACCAGTTGGTCCCGGCTGACTTCTCCGGTCTCCTGCGCCACTAG
>JBQTGW010000407.1:0-10476 GCA_052390495.1 Pseudonocardiales bacterium | reverse complement strand
GATGCCACCACTACCCGCCCCCACCTGACACCCCCAACAGACCAGACACCACCACAGGCCACAAACCCACCGGCCATCACGCCACGCCACCACACAACACACCAACGCACACCAGCTGAATGTTTACACCACGGCGTGTCCGGCGGCACCGGAGAAATCCGCCCACAGCAGGTCCCGGCGCTGCTCATAGGGCTTGTCCACGATCCCGACCGGCACGGTAAGCCGACCGTTTCCGAAAAACCCCACTGGGGACAACCCGCGATCCTCGGTGACCGCCAGCGGCGGCAAGAGCTGATCCAGCGAGGGCGGCTCATCCAACGGCGGCAACCACACCTCATGCGCCGCAGGCCCTTGCCCACGCATCCGGGCCACCACGATGTCCAGGATGCTGGGTTCGGTGGGCGTATCGGGCTTGGCCATCGAGACCGGCTCCGGCCGGCCGGTGTGTTGGGACGGCACCGGCAGGTCCACATAATCGGGCACGAACAGCCGAGGGCGGCGGTCGGAGGTGACCGGAACCGACGTGGGCATCGCGACGCCGCTTCCTACCCGGAAGGGGCCGGAGACATAGGATGCCTTGAAGCGCACCATCGAGCCGGTGTCGAACTTCAGATAACCCGAACCAGGAACCGAAGGCAGCTCATGGGCGTCCGGCACCCCGAGCACGGCGCGAGACTCCGATGCGGAGAAGGTCTTCAGACCGATCCGGTAGGACAGATGGGAATCCAGACCACGCAGCTTGCCCTCTTCCAAACGCTGCGAAGCGAGCAACAAGTGCATCTGCAATGAGCGACCGAGACGGCCGATGGCGACGAAGAGGTCAATGAACTCCGGCTGCTGGGCGAGCAGTTCGGAGAACTCGTCGATCACGATGAACAGCGCGGGCAGTGGGTCGAGATCGGCACCGTTCTCCCTGGCCCGCTCGTAATCCTTTACGTTCGCGAAATTCCCCGCGCTGCGCAGTAGCTCCTGGCGTCGGGTCAGTTCACCGGCCAGCGCCCCCGGCGGTCGCCGTTGTACGGTGCTGGTGGGCGTTACCGCGGCCCTGCTCGCTGCGGCGGGGCCGGTCTGGCCGGTGGCGGCCCAGCCGGGAGTCCGGCCACCGGGCGTGCCGCCCCCGGTGAATCCGGCAGAGTTGCCCACCCAGCTCGAAGTGAATGCCCTGCCCTATGTCGTGAACAACACAAAGACACAGCAGGTCGGCCCAGCCCAGCAGACCACAGCCTGTGTGCAGCAGTCGTCGGACACCGCGGTGGACGTCGAGGCCGAGCCCGCCAATCAACGACGGTTACGGATCACGCAGGCCCACAAGTTCGCGACCGGCCGCGGCCAGGTAGTGGCCGTGATCGACAGCGGCGTGAGCAGGCACCCCCGGCTGAACCCAGAAGACCGGTTGATCGACGGCGGGGACTACATCGAGAACCGCAGTGGCTTGTACGACTGCGACGGCCACGGCACCGCGGTGGCAGGCATCATCGCCGCGGCACCCGACACAGTCACCCGTTTCGTCGGGGTGGCGCCGTCGGCCAAGCTACTGTCCATCCGTCAGGGCAGCTCTTTCTACTCGGTACAGCTGCGTTCGACCAACGGAGAAGAATTCCGCAGCCCGCTCGCGGGAGACACCATCAGCATGGCCCACGCCGTGGTGTGTGCCGTGCAGCACGGCGCCACCGTGATCAATATCTCGGAGGCGGCCTGCTTCCCCGCCGAGCCGAATCAGGTCAACGCGCTGGACTTACAGGCCGCCGTCCACTACGCGGTGGAGCAGAACGTCGTCGTCGTGGTGGCTGCGGCCAACACAGGCAAAGAATGTCAGCCGAACACCCCTGGCCGACTCATCACGATCTCGTCGCCCGGCTGGTTCGACGACGATGTACTCGCCGTCGCCGCGACCGACAAGAACGACGAGGTGGCGGAGTTCTCGATGCACGGGCCGTGGGTCGACGTGGCCGCACCTGGTACCGGCGCGGTGTCGCTTGACATCGTAGGACCCGGCCTGACCACCGGGCTTGTCGACACCAGCGGCCAGCGCAACCCCATCGACGGCACCAGCTTCGCCGCGCCCTACGTCGCCGGGCTGGCCGCGCTGATCCGAGAGCGGTTCCCGCATTTGACCGCCCGCCAGGTCATGCACCGCATCGAGCAGACCACCCAGCGCACCGCCGGGCCGGGGGGACGAAGTGACGCACTCGGCTACGGCGTGATCGATCCGATCGCCGCGCTCACCGCGACGCTCCCCGAGGAAGCGGGACTCATCCCGGAGCAGGCGCCCCCCGGCCAACTGAAGGACGTCACCCTGCCGGCCCCAGACGACCCGATTCCGCGCACGATCGCGCTGGTCGGTGCCGGTACCGCGGTCGGGCTACTGGGACTCACCCTCCTGATTGTCTACACCGTCAAACGCCACCGCAGCACCCGCTAGCGCTTCGGCTCGACCAGTCCCCTCGATAAGCCCTTTGCATGACGCGTCAGCGGCCGTTCTGGTTGGCGTCGTACAGCGCGAGCGCCTCTTGTGGATCCAGGTTCGCTCCGCTACGCAACAACCTCAGGATGGAGTCCGGGGCGGGCGTGGTCGTATCGCCCAGTCCCAGGGCACGGGCGGTGGCGAGATCGCGCACGCCGTAGAGCTGTTGGTCGATCACCAGCCAGATCCGCCCGGTTTCAGGGTCCTGGCCACGCACCACCCCTCGAACCAGCGCAGCCTTCCCACGCTCCAGGAAGACGCGATCGGCCTGCTGGCCCTCGACGGCACCGGGCACCGGCACCGGCCGATTACCCTCGCCCAGCAGTTGTGTCTCGTCCGTGCTGTACGTGATCACCGGGTCCTGGTCGACACCTTGCCAGACCAGACACGCAATCGGGGTCTCGGCGATGGTGCGGACCTTGGGGACCTGGACCGGGAAATCATCGAAGTCAGCGGTGTCCACCTGCGGTACGTCGCGGATGTCGGCGGGCGTAATGTCCTCGATCCCTTGGGTGCTGTCGACGAAGCTCATGAGGTTGGCCACCGCAGGCGACACCTTCTCCAGCCCCTCGTTCCGCACCAGGAAGAATGACTCCTGGCCGGCTTGCTCCAGCCGAACAACATCGCCCACCAACACCCCGCTGAGCTGCGAAAAGTTAACTGGAACTCCGGCTCCCGGGATATCGGGCGGGTTGAGCGAATCCCCTTCGGGAATCGCGTTCAGCAACCCGGCGCTGACCTTGCGCGGCACGATGCCGTTGAGTTCATAGACGAGCTTGACCACGTTGTCGTTCAGGTTGACCTGCCCCCGACGGCCGTGCCACACCAGGTAGTGAGTCCCGTGGGTCTGGTCCTCAATCAGCAGGGCTTGGTCCTCCCCGAGCGGCTGACCAGGCCGCGGCACTCCCCCGATCACGGTGGTGGACAGCTCCGGGCGGGACTCCGCGTTCGGAAGGTCTTCCCGGACGTCGGCGGTGTCACATACCGACCATTCCCCGCCCACCAGGTTCTTCTTGTCAGGCAGGTAACTCGGCACATTGATCAGACCGGTCGGCGGTGTGGGGACGAGGTCCGCCAGCGCCGACTCCTGGACGGGCTTGGGTTCGGGCGGGCTATCCACGCCCGGCTGGAGGGCCGCGACCAGCAGGCGCGCGGAGGTGAGGTTGGTCATCGGGACCAGACGTCGTTCCCCACCAGGGCCTTCAGCGATGACGAAGACGCTGGTCGTCCCGTCGATGATGACGATCTCGCCGACGCCCACCCTGCTGGCCGGCTTGAACATTCCGACCACGAAGAACGCCGCCAACCCGAGCACGCCCAGTAGCACGCCGACCGCTGAGGCCCTTAGGTGGTGGCGCATCGGCTCATGCACCATCACCGCGTCCTTGCGGACCAGCGCCGACTCCATCCTGCGCAGCATGAAGCGGTAGGCCTGGACCTGGGACTTGGTGGTCGGATTGCTGGGCATTCGGTATCTACTGCTCTCCCTAGGCGGTAGCCTGCGGCAGAATAACGGTACGGAGCGTCGTCTCGGGGCGGTTCGGGGGAGGTGGATCGATGACAACCGACGCACTTGCGCCCTCGGAGGCGGATCGATAACAGCTATGACGTCATCACAACGTCCGCCACACCCGGCGGCTCAGACCGTTGCGCCGCTTCCGGCGAGTCCCCATGCCCCGCCACCTCCGGCGAGCCCCCCGGCGTCCGCTCGAGTCCGGCGACGTTCCACGGGATCACGGCTGGGACCGCTGCCCGTTCTCAACCTGGTGGTACTGCAGGTCGGCCTGGCGATCGGGTTGATCCTGCTCGGCATTGACCCGGGTCTGTGGTGGGCGGCGGTGGCCGTGGTGTTGCTCGCCGCGCCGCTGAGTCTCGCGCGCTGGCGTGGCCGCTGGCTGGTGCTCTGGATCCAGCTCCTGGTGCGCTATCTGGTGCGCTCGCACGATCGCAGCGTCACCATCCCAGCTCCGAAGGCAGCCGATCCCCCAGTGAACCGCGGCACATCGGGCCCCGGCGAGTCGGTGATCGGTCCGGAGGATCCACGGGTCGCGCTACTTCGGCTCGTGCTGCCGGATCTAGTGGTCGCACACGGCACTGATCATGAGCGGGAACCGCTGGGGTTGGCCTGGCACCAGGGCACCTGGACGGCGGTGCTGGCGGTCGACGCGGCGCCCTCCCTGGTCACCCCGATCGGCGGCGCGCCCAACCTTCCGCTCGGCGCGCTCGCCCCCTGTCTGGAGGATCGCGGCGTGGTGCTGGACGCGATTCAGGTGATCTGGCACTGCTACCCCGGCAGCGCCGCCCTGCCTTCGTCGTCCCCCGCGCTGAGCTCCTATCTCGAGGTGCTGGGTCCGCTGCCCGCGGCCGCGCGGCGCACCACCTGGATCGCGGTCCGCTTGGACCCTCGTCGGTGCCTCGCCGCCGTTCAGGAACGCGGTGGTGGAGTCGTCGGCTCGCACCGGGCGCTGATCGGCGCACTGTCCCGAGTCCGCAGCGCGCTGGACGCCCGGGGCGTACGGACCCGGCCACTGGACGCCGACCAGCTGCTGCGAGCCGGGATCGCCGCCGCCGAGCTGTCCTCGGTGGCAGGCACCGGACGCCAGACGGGATTGCGGGAACGGTGGACGGGGGTCACCGC
The DNA here is from genome assembly GCA_052390495.1 of Pseudonocardiales bacterium. Taxonomy (GTDB): domain Bacteria; phylum Actinomycetota; class Actinomycetes; order Mycobacteriales; family Pseudonocardiaceae. The sequence continues at coordinate 5,374 of JBQTGW010000407.1, read as the reverse complement.
CGCCGGGGTGGGCCACGCCAGCTACGCGATCACCGGGTGGCCCGCGCAGGGCGGCGCGCACAACCTCAATGCCTTGACCGGTGTCCGCGCGTTGTCCACCACTGTCGCGCTCTCGGTCTCGCCGGGTGAGGACAGCGCCGAGGTCGGGCTGCGGGGTCTGGTCCGGGTCAGCGCCCGTAACCCCGCCGAACTCGAAGCGGCTGACGATCGCCTGGCTGCAGTCTCCGAACGGCTCGGCATCGGACTCACCGCGCTGCGTGGACTGCAGATCGCCGGCCTGGCCGCAACCCTTCCGCTCGGGGCCTCGGCATGAGGACAGTGGGTGGTTCGCCGACCGCGGCCCGAGCGGTCGCGCCGGAGTTCCTCGTCTCGCCCAACCTGCTCGATGCGGTCAGCCCATCCAGCGACCGCGGCGGGATGGTGCTGGGCTGCGGCCCGCAGGGCGAACCGCTGAGCGTCTCGGTGCTCCGCGCGGAGCCGACCCGGCTGGTCCTCGTCGGCGGGCTCTACCTGGCCCGCCAGGTCGCGCTGCGAGCGATGGCGATCGGCGCCTGGGTGGTGGTGGGCACCGGACGGCCCGCGGCCTGGCAGCTACTGACCCGAGCCGCGGGCCAAGGCTCGGACGGCCGCCAGGCGCCGCTGGTGCAAGTGCGCAGGCTCACCCCGGTCGAGCTGCCCCGCGCCTCGGAGGACGCACCCCTGCTCGTCGTGCACGACGGCGGCGCGGTGCCGCAGGAACTCTTCCCGCCGCGCTCGTCGTGGCAGACGACCATGTACGTGCTGCCTTATCTGCACCCACAGGCCCAGAACACGGCGAACAACGCCGATCTCGTGCTGCTCCAGCGACTGCCGGTCGGCCAGGCCCAGCTGGCCGCCAGGATCTGGCGGCTCCCCTCGTCGATGGTGAACCAGCTGACCTCGCTGGCCGACGACGCCGTGGTGGCCCTCGGGCGCAACCTCTGGATGCCGCTGAAGCTGGTCACCACCCCGAAAGAGCGCGAGATCCTCGGTCCGGTCCGCCGCGGCGACTGACCCGTCAGCGACGTTTCTTACCGCCCGGAACTCGCCGCCGCGGTCTCGCGCGCGAACACGTCGACGATCTTCGCACAGAGGCGAGCAGGGCGTTCGGGTTCCGGCTGGTCACCAATGCCCCGTCGACGACCACTTCCGCATCGACCACGTTGCCACCCGCGTTGCGGATGTCGATCCGGATGCTCGGGCAGGACGTCAGCGTGCGTCCGCGCACCACGTCTGCCTCCACGAGGGTCCACGGACCGTGGCCGCTCGACCATCCCGCCGGCCTCCTGCACCGCTCGACGCGGCTCCACGAACTCCACCTGCTCGACGCCCCCTGGGTACCCATGCGCTGCCGGGGTAACCATCGTGTTCAACACCTGCGAGAATGAGCGAGCCTGTTCCCCGGCTTCACTGCTCGACCGAGATGGGAGGCGTTATGACGGACATGCCGACGGTTGGCTTGCTGGTGACGATGGAGGCGAAGCCGGGTAAGGAGGGTGACGTCGAGCAGTTCCTCGACTCGGGCCTGGCCCTGGTCAATGAGGAGCCGGCGACGACCGCGTGGTTCGCGATCCACCTGGGTGGCTCGACCTACGGGATCTTCGACGTGTTCCCCGACGATGCGGGACGCGACGCCCACCTCAGTGGAAGGGTCGCGGAAGCCCTCATGGCGCAGGCGCCCGATCTGTTCGCGGGCCCACCACAGATCCAGAAACTCGACGTCCGGGCGGCCAAGCTGCCTTGAGTTCCGGTAGGTAACCGTCGAGCAGCACGGCTACCTCACCGCGAAAGATGCATCAGCCGGTCGGAACGGTCAGCGAGATCGTCTGCATGCGCTCGCCTCCCGCTTCAGGGCGCTCTCATGCGAGACGGGTCAAGGGACACTGTGAGCGAGGGCGAGCAGCGGGCGTGCCTGGCCAGGCCGGTCCGCGAGCAGATGGGCGACTGCGGGCATGGCCGCCGTGGCGCGGCTCCACTCGACGAGGCGCGCTATGTCGAAATGCGGCACCCGCCCGGCGAGCATCCGTGTCCGGCCGACCACCTGCCCGGCGTCGTCGAGACCCACGTGCACCCAGTCGACTCCGTCGAAGTTCGGATCGCCCAAACAGGGTCGCGGATCGATCGCGACCAGCCCACGGCTCCGGCCACCGTCAAGCACGTTTCCCGGGTGCAGGTCGCCGTGCAGCAGCCGGATCGGTCCGCTTGCGGCGAGTTCGAGGGCGTAGGAGTGCGAGCGCGCCATCGTCGCGGCGTCCAGCAGATCGGTCTCCAGACGTGCTCGCCGACGGGTCCAGAGTCGGAAGCCGGCGTCCACCCGCTCGACCAGGGACGGCAGCAGGGCACCCGGCGGCGGGCCGACGGGTAGTTGCCGCAGCAGCACGGTCACGGCGTCCCACGGCATTGTCCCGTCCCGCTCGCTCAGAGCGAGACCGGGTTCAATCGCCTCCAGCAGTAACGCACCCCGGTCGGGGTCGACGTCGAGCAGCCCGACCACCCCGGAATGCCTGTCCCATGCGCGCAGCGCGACCGCCTCGATCCGGGCGATCTCAACGTGCGGCACGACCTTGAGGAACGCACCGGAACCCTCCTCACGCAGACACCGCAGGACCACCGAGGTGCCGCCGGCAAGCATTGCCGTGGTGCGCAGACGCCACCGCAGGCACAGTTCCTCGACCAGCGCCGGCAGCCTGTCCAACCAGGCCTGAGCCACGGCACCGTGCCGATCGAGCATCCGGCCCGGTGCCGTGCTTCCGTAGAGCGCGGCGGCAACATCGATCATTACCGCATCCAAGCAGCAATCACCACCGGCTTGGGCTCAAGCGGTCATAGCGACACCCGGCCTGACCTGGGGTGGAGGCCGTACGCTGGTCAGCGGATCCTGTTCCGGTTCGCTCTCGTGTCGCCGAATTCTTCCGCGACGCCCAGACCGGCGTAGCCGGCACCCAGCACCACAATACGATGGGTCATGGACCTTCCCCTTCCCGGCGACAGAAGTCTCGCGAGAAGAACCGGCAAGGTCCGTGACAAATCCCGACATGAAGCCGATCACTCGTGTTACTCCAGTAATACTGATGGTAGTCTCGGCGCGTGAGTGTGAGCAGGCTGTCGATTTCCGTTCCCGCTGAGGTGGAGAACGTTATCCGTGCTGCCGCCGAGGCCGCCGGGTTGCCGATCTCCGTATGGCTCGCCCGGGCCGCCGAGCGCGCCGCCGCAGAGCAGGCCGCGATCGCCGACGGGCTGGCCGCGGTGGCGGAGTTTGAGGCTGAGCATGGCACCCTGACCGACGCGGAGCGGGCGCAGGCACGTCAAGTGCTCATCGACGCCGGGATCATCCCGCCACAGCGGGCCGCCAGTTAGATGTCCGGGCTCGTTTACGACACCGGTGCGTTACTGGCCGCCGAACGACGCCACCGCGGCCTGTGGGCGTTGCACGAGCAGAGCCTCGCCGGCGGAATCCGCCCGCTCGTCCCGGTCGTGGTCCTGGCCCAGTCATGGCGCGGCACACCGCACGCGAACCTCTCCCGGCTCTTGCGGGGCTGTCGAGTGGCCTCGGACACCGAGGAACTCGGCAAGGCAGCAGGCGTGACCTGCGGCCGCGCAGGCACCTCCGACGTCATCGACGCACTAGTGGTGGTCACCGCGCTGCGCCTGGACGCTCTCGTGGTCACCAGCGACCCCGACGACCTCCAGCACCTCGCATCCAGCCTGCACACCAAGCTGGCGCTGTACACCGTGTGATCGACTTACTCATCGAACACATCCCCACAGCACCACCCTGATCGGAGATTGTCGGACGTGCCTGCGATGGTATGCACCGGCGGTGGAGCAGCACCACGCAGGTGGCTCGGCCGCTAGCCTGGACGGACAGTGGATGTAGATGAAGGAGGCTCAGCCATGGCATCGGAGTCTTCTGCAGCGCTACCCGAGCCGCCCAAGCGGGAGGACAAGGACTGGGACGAACGGCGGCGAACGGCGGTCGAAGCATGGAAGCTGGGACGAAGGACGATGAAGCCCAAGCCGCGGCGGCCGGTGCCCCAACCACGGACAGCGGCTCGACGGGCTCGGTAGCGTCGCGATCCGCGGGCACCCCGCTGTTCCTCGCCCAGCACGAAGATCGCTACCTGCGGCGTGACCTGATCAAGGACTACCAGCGGCTCCATGGCTGCAATCTTGTGGTGCTCATCGATCAGATCACCCAGGACAGCATCACTCTGTTCGCAGAACTGCTCCATGGGCTTGACCGCTCGCAGGACCTGCATCTGTTGCTCGCCTCACCGGGCGGAGATGGTGGCGCCGCCGTGCGGTTGGCGCGGATGGCCCAAGCGGCCTGTCGCGAGCTCGTGGTGATTGTCCCGGAGATGGCCAAGAGCGCAGCCACGATCCTGGCGCTCGGCGCCCACAGCATTGTCATGGGTCCCACGTCGGATCTGGGACCCATCGATCCTCAGATACTGATGGCCGACCGGGGATTCGTCAGCGCCAAGGACTTGATCGAGGCCGTCAACAGCGCGCTCGACGACGTGGCAACCCGTCCGGACACCTACCCCCTGCACGCGGCCATGCTCGCTGGCATCGACAGCACCGCTGTCCAGTTCGCGCGGTCGGCACTCGCCAGCACGGACGAACTCGCCGAGCAGGCCATCGGCAGTAACCCAGACCGAACCCGGCAGGGCATCAGGAAGCTTTGCATGAGAATTCACCGTCCGCTCATCGACCAACCCAAGACACACTCGGCGGTTATCGGGAGCGGTGAAGCGCGGAAGGCCGGGTTACCGGTGGTCGAGCTCGAAGCGGACACCCCATGGTGGCAGGAGATCTGGCACCTCTGGACCCGGTACTACGCGCTCGGGCCTATCCACCTGCTATCGGCCTACGAGGGAGCGAAGGCGTCCCAGGTGCGGGTCCTCCGCTCCGTGGGCAGTCACGACCACACCGGATAGCGGGCGGCCAAGCTGCCCTGAGCCGTCACGCCAGCTCCCGGGCATCCGGGGCCGGCCTGCTGGCAGGGCAACGTCATGTTCGCTGATTGTGTCGTTTGGTGACTTTGGGTAGTCGCGAGGGGCAGGCTTCGACGCGTTCGCGAGACGTGGGTATCGCGACGATCACCCCCCCGGGGTGGGAGATTACATCGCGGATCCGGTGGGGTGGTTGCTGACGTCGTGCCCGGTCGAGCAGTGGCTACTCGTGTGGTGTTGTCCTCGGTGTTCGTCCTGATCTGCTCCATGATCGTCGAAAGTGGGGGGGTGGCGGGGGGGCCCGCCACGGCCCACCCCCCCTTGGCACACGAATTGGGGGGGGGGGGCGGGGGGGGGGCCGGGGGGCGGCGGGCCCCCGGCGGGTGGGACCGCCCAACCCC
>JBQTGW010000406.1:0-2285 GCA_052390495.1 Pseudonocardiales bacterium | reverse complement strand
AACCTGGTCTACCTGACCGAGCAGGACCAGCTCAAGACGCCAGGACGGTAGCGCTACAGACCGCCATAATCATCGGCACGCCCTAGCGAACAATAGCCCTCAGAGTGGCACCCGAGAATGCGTCATCACAACCGCTTCCATACACTCTCCGACACGAGAAAGACGAGGGAGAAGCGGCGCTGGTCAGGCGGTCAGTTGTAGCGTCCGGTCCAGTTCGGTGGAGAACTCACGGACGTGCGGGTTGGTCTTGCGGGCGCGGAGCTCGTCGGCGAGACGGCGCAGGCTCGTCAGGCAGTCCGGTGAGTGGACGTGCGGCAGCCGCTCCAGAGCGGTCCGGCCCACCTGGCAGGCTTGCTCCAGCTCCCCGAGGCCGAGGTGAGCTGTCACCAGCGCCGATCCGCTCAGTAACGCGTCGCGCTGGTACGGGTAATCGAGTCCGGCGGTCGCCTCAGGGGTGAGCAGGGTGACCGCGTTGCCGAAATGCCGTCGGCTGTTGCGTGCGCCGGTCTTCGCCAGGCTGACCTGGTAGAAGCCGCCAGCAGCTGCGGTGAACTCCGGACTGACGTAGTAAGCCCAGCGCGGCTGGTGACCGCTTGAATGCTCGGCAAGCTCACGGGACCGGCTGGATGCCACGTGGAAGCGCTCGGCGTCACCGACGAGCGCGTAGCCATAGGAGAGCCGACTGGCGACCAGGGCCTGGACAGTGACGGGACTGCGGTGGGCCAGCTCCACCGCCGCGGTGCCCAAACTGATCGCATCGATCGCCTGATCGCGGCTGGCGGAGTTGACGGCCATGCAGCTGAGCACGTTGGCGCCCAGTGCCTTGTCACCGGCGTTGTGGGCGGCCCGCAGCGCGGTCAGGTGATAGCGCTGGGCCAGCCCGTGGCGTTCGGTGTCGGCGGCCATCCACCCGGCCAGTTGCCCGAGCTCGGCCCACGCGACCAGCAACCGCCGAGTGATCTGCCCACCATGCTCCGCGGCATGCAGAAGCTGCGCCACAGCTTGGAACTGGGCATTGACATAGAAGAGAGCCGCGCCACCCCCACCCTGGCGGTCATCGAGCTGACGCAACCGGGGAATCGACTCCTCCACCTGAGCGATCAACGTGGCGTCGACCTGCCCACCGTTCAAGGCCGCAGCCAACCGAGCCGGTTCGGTATTCACCGCGGCCCACACCAGATCGGTCAGGGCCGGGCCGCTCACCGCCAAGAACACGCGACGATCCATCAACCCTCCCAACAGCCAATCGTGGGCGATGGCCAGCGTACCCGCCAGGGTCCACGGCACCCCCATCCCCGCGGTCGCGGGGACGAGACGAGAATCGTGCACAGCGCACCCGGGCCACAACTCGCTCACCGCGACGAATCGGCCGCCAGCCTGAGAGAGCACGAACGCGGCCGCCTGACGAACCTCCTCCCGACGAGGCCGATGACCCTTGAGCCACTTATACGGCGCGGTCGAGTGAACCGCACCCGTACCCAGCACCCGACAGATCTCCCGAGCCAAACGCTCACCACTTCAGGACAAGCACGCCAACAACTCGCCCAGCACCTCGTTCGGAGCATCAGCCACCATCGTTGCGTCCTTGCTGTCGTGGGCATTGTGTCCTCGCGGAGCGTAGGACTCAGATCACCACCAGCGGAGGAAGTTCAGGGTTTTCAGAAAACACTTCCCTTCCCCTAACTTGCCAGGCGGTGGGACGGTAATCACCACGACCCACCGAAGGTCATCAGCCGTGGAACAGCGATTTGGGGGAAATTATCCAGTGACTGACGTGACCGCCGATCCGACCGATGGCCGCACCGTGCTGCGGCCCGCCAGCTGGAACCTGTCCGCATCGGACCTTCCGGCGCGCTGTTCGGCCTGGCGGGAATGGTCGCAGGCATGGAGCGGGCTGCGGCGCAGATACCGCATCCCAGACCTAGTCCACCTCGGTGAGCAGGACGTTATCATCTTCCACTGGAACCGGATCGGCCTCCCTCGCCAAACCCAAGCAAACATGGCGCTAGCCGCGAAAGAAGCCATCTTCGAAACCGGGCGGGTGTCCTCGATCTCACATCGGTGGGTGTAGTACCACCAGCCAGGCGGCCGCGAGCATCGCCGGGCCGTGCGGGACGGCACGATGACCGAGCACCCACGCAAGTCCGGCGATGGCTGTGGTCAGCGCGGTGGCCGCCAGCACTGCCAGCAACAATCCCGGCCACGAGGCGGCAGCGGTGAGCGCGCCGAGGGTGCCCGCCAGCTTCACGTCGCCACCACCCAGAGCGGCCGGGGACATCACCCGC
>JBQTGW010000405.1:0-12319 GCA_052390495.1 Pseudonocardiales bacterium | reverse complement strand
GCCACGGCGCAGCCCTAGCTCGGGTAGTGCACGCATGACTTGTAATCGGGGACCGACACCGAGGAGCAGTTCAATGGCGGAGCGCGGGGCTCACTTGACATCGTGCGCGTCAGGATGGGCGCAAATGCAGTTCAACCTTATGGGGTCATTCGAAGTTTTTGGCAACGGTCGGACGCTAACCCCGACTGCGACCAAACCACGACAGGTCCTGGCAATGCTGGCCATAAACGCTGGCGCCACGGTGAGTGCTGAGCAGCTGATCGACGAACTCTGGCCGGATGGACCCCCCAGCAGTGCGAAGACCACCGTACAGACCTACATTTATCATCTACGCAAGATGTTGTGCCCCGGCGACGCATGCGAGCTGGACAAGGAAGTCCCGTGGGGCAAGGAAGTTCTCGGCACGCGCCCCGCCGGATATGTCCTCGCAGTACCACGAGACAACGTGGACATCTTCCGATTCCAGCGGCTCATGTCCGATGGCCGGGCCGCGCTGCGTCAGGGCGATGCATGCCAGGCGTGTGATCCGCTACAGCAAGCGCTTTCGCTGTGGCGTGGGTCGATGCTCGCCGACGTCGTCTGCGGACCGCGGCTCAAGGGCCACTGCGCCTATTTCGAAGAGCAGCGCATCGAGGCCCTGTCGCTACGTATCGAGGCCGACCTGGAGACCGGTCGGCACCGGGAGATCATCGGCGAACTTCGGTGGCTGGTGGAAACACACCACCTGCACGAATGGCTGTACGTTCGGCTCATGCAGGCGCTGCACCGTGCGGGGCGGCGGAGCGAGGCGCTGGACGTGTACCAGCAACTCCGTCGGTTACTGAAGGAGGAACTCGGGCTGGAGCCTGCGGTCGACGCCAGACAGTTCCATCAGCTGATCCTCGCCAGCTGACCCTGGAGCCCAGGACACCGCTCGTGCCGACGGGCAGCCCGAAACTCGGTTAGGTGTCCCTGCGCACCCGCACTGGACGCCAGGTCGGGCATGCTTGATGCTCCACAGCGTGACTTCATCGCAAGACCAACACGGCACACGGGTCGGCGTCCCGAAAGAATCACGCGATGGTGAGCGGCGGGTGGCCCTGGTTCCCAAGATGGTGGCGCGGCTGGTCGGCCGAGGGCTGGCGGTCGTGGTCGAGGCAGGCGCGGGCCGGGGTGCGCTGATGTCCGACGAGACGTTCATCGCGGCGGGCGCGACGATCGGCGATCCCTGGGTCGCCGACGTCGTGGTCAAGGTGGCGCCGCCGACCGACGAAGAGATCGGGCGGCTGCGTCGCGGCGCGGTGTTGATCGGTTTCCTGGCGCCCCGGTCCGATCCGGAGATCGCCGGGAAGCTGCGCGCCGCGGGCGTGCGGGCGTTCGCCATGGAATCGATTCCGCGGATCTCCCGCGCGCAGTCGATGGATGCGCTGTCGTCGCAAGCGAATGTGGCCGGGTACAAGGCGGTGCTGCTGGCCGCCGAGCAGTCCACCCGGTTCTTCCCGATGCTCACCACCGCCGCGGGCACCGTGAAGCCGGCCGGCGTGCTGATTCTCGGCGTCGGCGTCGCGGGGCTACAGGCGCTGGCCACCGCCAAGCGCCTCGGGGCCAGGACCACCGGGTACGACGTCCGGCCTGAAGTCGCCGATCAAGTGCGCTCGTTGGGCGCGAGGTGGCTTGATCTGGGTATCGAGGCGGCTGGTGAGGGCGGTTACGCCCGAGAGCTGACCCAAGATGAGCGCGCCGAGCAGAAGAAGCGGCTGACCGAGGCCACTACGGGGTTCGACGTCGTGATCACGACGGCGCTGGTGCCCGGCAGGCGCGCCCCCATCCTGGTGACCGCCGAGGCGGTGCAGGGCATGCGGGCGGGCAGCGTGATCGTGGATCTGGCCGGCGAGGCGGGCGGCAACTGTGAGCTGACCGCGCCGGGGGAGGTCGTCGTCCGCCATGACGTGACGATCGCCGCTCCGCTCAACCTGCCTGCCTCGATGCCCGAGCACGCGAGTGAGTTGTATGCCCGCAATGTGGCGGCATTGCTGGAGTTGATGGTGGACAAACAGGGCCGGTTCAATCCGGACTCCGATGACGAGGTGCTGGTGCGCTCCTGCATCACCCGCGAGCAGGAAGGGAAAAAGGGCTGATGCTGCTCGCCAATCTGGCGATTCTCGTGCTGGCCGGATTCGTTGGTTTTGCAGTGATCTCGAAGGTACCCAACACACTGCACACACCACTGATGTCGGGCACCAACGCCATTCACGGCATCGTGCTGCTGGGCGGCATCGTGGTACTGGGCTTGGGGCATGACCTGTCCGTGCTCAGCAAGCTGCTGCTGGTCATTGCGATCACGTTCGGGACGATCAACGTCGTCGGCGGTTTCCTGGTGACCGACCGCATGTTGAGTATGTTCAAGGGCAAAGGCCCGGCCGACCGTGCGCCGAAGGGGATCGAGTCGCGATGACCACTCTCGTGCAGTCCCTCTACATCATCGCCTTCGCCATGTTCATCTACGGCCTCATGGGTCTGACCGGCCCGAAGACGGCCGTCCGCGGCAACCTCATCGCAGCGGCCGGAATGGCCATCGCGGTGGTGGCCACCCTGCTCCTCCCGGGCATGAGTAACTGGGTCCTGATCGCGCTCGGCGTGGTCATCGGCACATTGCTCGGGGTGCCTGCGGCTCGCCAGGTAAAGATGACCGCGATGCCGCAGATGGTGGCGCTGTTCAACGGCGTAGGCGGTGGCGCCGTCGCGCTGATCGCCTGGGTGGAATTTCGCTCCACCGACGGGTTCAGCGGGGAGCCCAACTATGTGATGATCGCTTCGCTGTTCGGCGCGATCGTCGGGTCGGTGTCGTTCTGGGGGTCGTTGATCGCCTACGGCAAGCTGCAGGAGCTCATCCCAGGTCGCCCGATCAGTCTGGGCAGGCCGCAGCAGCTGGTCAACCTGGTGGTGTTGCTGGCGGCGGTGGCCTGTGCGGTCGTGATCGGGTTTGACGGCAACGCCGAGCTGCTGATCATCGGGACGTTGCTGTTCGCCGCGGCGCTGGGCGTGCTGGTCGTGCTGCCGATCGGTGGCGCCGACATGCCAGTCGTGATCTCCCTGCTGAACGCGCTGACGGGGCTTTCGGCTGCGGCTGCCGGCCTGGCGCTGGACAACACCCCGATGATCGTCGCGGGGATGATCGTCGGTGCCTCCGGCTCGATTCTCACCAACCTGATGGCCAAGGCCATGAACCGCTCCATCCCAGCGATCGTCGCGGGTGGGTTCGGCGGTGGTGGCGGCGCCGCGCCTGGCCGCGAGCTTGGCGACAAGACCGTCCGGGAGACCAGCGCTGCCGACGCGGCGATTCAGATGATCTACGCCAACCAGGTCGTGGTGGTACCCGGGTACGGGATGGCCGTGGCGCAGGCCCAGCACACCGTGCGGACCATGGCCAAGCTGCTGGAGGACAAGGGCGTCGAGGTCAAGTACGCCATTCACCCGGTGGCAGGCCGCATGCCAGGCCACATGAACGTGCTGCTCGCCGAGGCCGATGTGCCCTACGAGCAGCTCAAGGAGATGGACGAGATTAACGGCGAGTTCTCCCGCACCGACCTCGCCCTGGTGATCGGCGCCAATGACGTGACCAACCCGGCCGCCCGCAGTGACCCCAACTCACCGATTCATGGCATGCCGATCCTCAACGTCGACGAGAGCAAGTCGGTCATCGTGCTCAAACGCTCGATGAATACCGGCTTCGCCGGTATCGAAAACGAGCTCTACTACGATGCCAAGACCGCAATGCTCTTCGGTGACGCCAAATCCTCCGTCGAATCAGTAATAGAGGAGCTCAAAGCCCTCTAACCCCGCGTGTCCGGCCCCCATGCACGGTGTGTCGGGCTCCGGTGCACCGTACGCTACTAGCCTCGGCGAAGGGTGGTAGGGTGCCGCCGACCGAGTGGGAGTGGTCTGGTGTATTCCCGGAAAGGCGGTATCTCGTGCTTCGGACGGTTCCCCGTGCGCTGCTCGTGATGGGGGTCGTGGTCGCCGCTACGACCGCGGGATGCGGCGTCGACAAGGCCCAGCCCTGCAAGAACATCGAGCAGGAGATCCAGAGCCTCCAGGCGGGCATGAAAGACATCAACGACCTGCAGGCGTTGAGCGCAACCCTCCGCGACAGCGCGACGAAGATTCGGAACGAGGGCGAGTCCGTCGGTGGTGATGTCGAGAATGCCTCGGGCGAGGCTGCGACCGCGCTGGAGCACCTGGCCGATCGGCTGTCCCAGGGCGACACACTGCAGCAATCCGACGTCGCCCCGCTACGTGAGGTTGGTCCCAAGATCGGATCGGCCTGCGCCTGACATCTGAGGGCATCCGCTCAGGTGTCAGGCCAGGAGCCGCTGAAGAGCCGTACCGACGCCACCGATCTGAGGTGGCGTCACGACCGTAGCGGTGACGCGCTGGTCGATGTCGATGAGGTAGGGAGCGACAAAGCCGTGGTAGTCCGCTTTGCGCTGAGCGGTCAGTTCCCTCCAGCCGGTTATGCTGCCGCGGCAGAGGTGTGACTCGCATAGGCAGCGGTCAGGGAAGTATTCGACCGAGTAATTCCGCATGGCGTAGTCGAAGTTGATTTCGTCACCAATAGCTATAGGATTGCGGGCAATGAGGTCGTGAGCGCCGCTTGAGTTAGGCCGAACCCCGCAGTTCGGGTCACATGAGTGGTTTACTTTGGGTATTATTCCGCCATGCAGGACAAAGCGGTTCTCGCTCACCTGTGAGGCGTGGCTGTGGTTTTGATTGAGTTCACGATCGATTCGACCGACTATTACTGTCTCGCCGGTTCGAAAAGATCGGGTCGCGAACACGCCCTCACCCTTGTCGTCAGTTCTGCGCAGCTCACACCCGTCGTCCATCCTCGCCTGCTCTCCTCGCGTCGGCTATCCGCGCCTCGATCAATTCACGTTGATTACGGCCGTGCGACGCGGCCAGCATACCCGTGGGAAGGTTTCGATCTCCGCTGCCGCGTCCAGCGGGCAGATCGGGCACCCTGGACGATGTGCCTGCTCCGGATGCCCCCGAGTCGCTGAAGGGACTGCTCGGGCGTCCCCAGACAGCGGTGGACGCCACGGCGCCCGCCGTCGCATTCGTGGTCGGTTGGCTGGTTTCTGGGCGTTCACTGGGTTGGGGTGCGGGGGCGGCGCTGGTCACCGGCGGTGCGGTCGCCGCGCTGCGCTGGCGTCGCGGGGACCGTCCGCTGGCTGCGCTGCTGGGCCTGCTCGGTATCCTGGTGGCGGCCTTGATCGTGCTGTACACCGGCCGCGCGGCGGACTTCTTCCTTGTCCAGCTGCTGTCCAATGTCGCCAGTGCGCTGGTGTGGACGCTCAGCGTGCTAGCCCGATGGCCGCTGCTCGGGATGATCGTGGGCGGGCTGCTCGGCCAGCGGAGCACCTGGCGAGCGGACCCGGCCCTGCTGCGGGCATACACCATGGCGTCCTGGGTATGGGTGGGGCAGTACCTGATCCGGGTCGCGGTGTTCACGCCGCTGTGGGTGGCCGATGCCGTGGTGGCATTGGCGATCGCCCGGGCCGCGCTGAGCTGGCCATTGGTTGCGGCCAGCGTGGCTGTGAGCGGGGCAGTGCTCGTCCGGGCCTTGCCCCCAGATCATCCCGGGGTGCGCTCGGTGCGCCGCTCCTGAGTCGCCGCCGCGCCCATCAGCCGGACATGCACCGTGGCCGGGTCGGTCATCCGGGCTCGGCTGTAGTCGGAATCCCAGATGTCCAGCAGGGCCAGCCAGGCCGCCCCGGCCACCGGTTCGTCGGCTCGGTGGACGCTGGCTCCTGCCGTCCGGAGCCGGTCACTGACCAGTGCCCCCAGACTGCTTGCGGTGAGTAAGCCACCGGCAAGCACCATCGGCTCGTCTGCGCGCCATAGCCGCAAGGCCAGCTCGACCAGCAGTTCGGCGGCGCGGTCGAGCAATGCGGCTGCATCGGCGTCACCGACCCCGGCCGCGGCGAGGACCTGCGGCGCCAGCGCGGCGAGGCCGGCGGGCGCCTCGTGGTGCACCCAGGTGGTGATCGCGCCGAAGGTGCGCAGCGGGTCCGGATCGGGCGGTGCCCCACCCAGCACCGCGGCCAGCACCCGGGAGGTGAGCTCTCCGGACGGTGGCACGCCGAGCTCCAGCACCCGCAGTGCCTCCCGCACGGCCTCCCGGCCCAGCCAGAACCCAGAGCCCTCGTCGCCCAGTATCCAGCCGTGCCCACCTGCCCGGGCGGCCATGGAGCGATTTGCGATCCGCGCCGCCATCGACCCCGTTCCCGACACCAGCACGATCCCGTTCGGGGACGGGGTGCCTGCCGCGAAGGCGACCTCGCAGTCCGGGCGCACTCGGACCGGGCAGCGCAGCCCGGCCGCGGACCACACCTGCGCGAGCGCCCGCGCGGTTGGCGGGGTGGCCACCGCTGAGTACCCGGCCGCGCCCAGGACCACCCGGCAGACCGCGGACGGCGGGGTTCCCTCGAGCGCCGCCGCCACTGCTCCCGCCACACCGGCCAGCGCCCCGGCCGGGTCGCTGCCCGGATGGCCGCCTCGGGCGTGCCCGGCCCGGTGCCGGACACCTCCGGTGTCTGCTAGCAGAGCTCGGCACCTGCTGCCACCCAAGTCCACCCCCAGCACACGTTCGATCCGCACTCAGCGCCTCCCCGTAGTCTCATGACTACGGTGCCAGCCCAGATACGCTGTGGGGACAATCGTCACGTTAAGTAATCTATTTTCCCTCCATCTGGGGTAGTACTTACCACCGAACGGTCTCTTCAGCTAAACGTGACGAATCTTTAGCTTTAAGTCACCGATGCGGGGCTCGGTCTGACGAACCGGCTAATCGATCAAGAGGACGTGACTGGTGCTCGCTCGAAGCCTCCCCCGCGCGCTGGGCGTCACGGCGTTCACCTTGCTCCTCAGCGCCGCCCTGGTTCTGCCTGCCTCCGCCACTTCTGATCCGTTGGACCAGGTCAGCGTCGCGCAGCTGGAGACGCTGACGAGCACGGAGGGTTTGTCGGTCACGGCGGCGAAGCAGCGCTTGGCCAACGAAACGGCGGCGGCGGACGTCATCACTACCCTGCGGGCCGCATTGGGTGAGTCCTACGCCGGGGAGTGGTTCGCACCCGGAAGCACCGACCTCACCGTTGCCACCACCGACCCGGCCGCTGCGCAGCGCATCCGTGCTGCCGGGGCACTGCCGCACCTGGTGTCCCTGAACCTGCTGACTCTGAACCGGGTCATGGCCGTGCTGGACTCCCGGGCGAGCAGTGTTCCCGATGTGGTAACCGGCTGGTACGTCGACCCGACCAGCAACGCCGTCGTGGTATCGGCTACCTACCCCGCCGCAGCCGAGACGTTCGCGGCGGGCCTGGAGGGGGTGCGGATCGAGCAGGTCGATGCCCATCCGGTGCAGTTCGCCGACCTCTACGGCGGTGACGGCATCGACGCGACGAACGATGGTAGCCGCTGCTCGATCGGATTCAACGCAACCTCGGGCAGCGTCCGTTACATCATCACTGCCGGGCACTGCACCAAGGTCGGCGGCACGTGGACAGCAGCGGACGGCACCGAGATCGGTTCGGTCGCGCGGTCGTCATTCCCCACTAATGACTTCGGTCTCATCGAGGTGACCTCGCCGTCCTGGCAGCAGACCTCGAGCGTCAAGACCTCGAATGGTCGTGTCACCGTGACCGGCGTGGGACAGACACCGGTGGGTGGTTCGGTCTGCCGGTCGGGGGCCACCACCGGATATCGATGCGGCACCGTGGAGGCACAGAACGAGTCCGTCAACTACGGCAATGGCGACGTCGTCCACGGGCTCACCCGGACCAGCGCCTGCGCCCAGGCTGGCGACTCCGGTGGACCTTTTATCAGCGGTTCGCTGGCCCAGGGCACGCTCTCGGGCGGAACCGGGAGTTGCGGCCTCAATCTGATCGGCTCGCCGGCAACTTATTTCCAGCCGATCGCTGAGGTGCTGTCGACCTACAATGTGACGCTGTTGACGGGTTGAGCCCGCAGTCGCTGCGCGAAGGCGATGGCGGCGGCCGCAGGGTCCGCTGCTTCGGTGATTGCTCTTACCACGACCACCCGCCGCGCTCCGGCGGCGAGCACCTCGTCCAGCCGCTGGGTGGTCTCGATGCCCCCGATGGCGAACCAGGGGCGAGCCGGACGGGCCGTCGCTGTGTGGCGAACCAGATCCAACCCGGCTGCCGAGCGTCCCGGCTTGGTCGGGGTCACCCAGCACGGGCCGGTGCAGAAGTAATCCACGCCGGGCTCAACACAGGCGTCGGCGGCCTGCGCGGGGTCGTGCGTGGAGCGGCCGATCACCACGTCGTCGCCGAGTATTCGGCGCGCCCAGCGGACGGGGAGGTCGTGCTGGCCCAGGTGCAGCACCTGCGCCCCGGCGGCCATGGCCAGATCAGCCCGGTCGTTCACCGCGAGCAGCGCGCCGTGTCGATCGCACGCCTCGGCGATTACCTCCAACGCGGCGAGTTCCTGGCGTGCCTCGGCGTACTTGTCTCTCAGCTGGACGATGTCCACTCCGCCCGCCAGCGCCGCATCAACGAACCCGGCGAGGTCGCCGCGGTCTGGAGTGCACAGGTACAGCCGTGCGTCGGCCAGCCGCGCTCGGATCTGGGCTCCGTCCACGTGGACACCGTAGCTGGGTAAGCTGAGAGAAGTGGGATCTTCGTGTGGTGGCACCGTCGCCGTGGTCGGTGGCGGGGTGATTGGCCTGAGCTGTGCCTGGCGGGCCGCCTCCGCGGGGTTCACGGTTGCCGTGTACGACCCCGCGCCGGGCTCGGGTGCATCGTGGGTCGCCGGAGGGATGCTCGCGCCGGTTACCGAAGCGCTGCCCGGTGAGCAGGACGCGCTTGCATTGGGGGAGGCCTCGCTGCGGCGCTGGCCGGACTTTGCTGCGGAACTCGCCTCCGCCGGCGCCGACCCCGGGTTGCGTACCCGAGGCACCCTCGTGGTGGCGTTGGACCCCGCAGACCGCGCCGAGCTGGACCGCCTCGCCGACCAGCTGTCCCGGATCGGGCGGCAGGCGGAGGTGCTCTCCGGTCGGGAGGTACGCCGAGCCGAGTCGGCGCTGGGCCCGCAGGTACGCCGCGCGTTGTTGGTCCCTGGTGAGAAGTCGGTGGACAACCGGGCACTGCTCGACGCGCTACTCAATGCCTGCCGTGGCGCCGGGGTGCAGTTCCACCAGCAGCGCTGCTCGCAGCTGCCCCTGGCAGATGTGGTGGTCCTCGCCGCGGGGGCGCACAGTGGCGCGTTGCACCCCGCCCTGCATCGCGCGATCCGCCCGGTGAAGGGTGAGATCCTGCGGCTGCGGGCCCGGCCTGGCACCTTGGCGCCGCCGTCGCGCACCGTCCGCGCGATCGTCGGCGGCAGGTGGCCTTACCTGGTGCCCCGACCCGAAGGGCGGGTGGTGCTCGGCGCCACCCAGCGCGATGTCGGTTTCGATACCGACGTCACCGCGGGCGGAGTGCTCGAGCTGCTCGCCGACGCCGAGCGGGTGTTGCCCGCTCTTGCCGAGTACGTACTGGAGGAGACCGCAGCGGGGCTGCGCCCAGGCAGCCCGGACAACCTTCCCGTGATCGGCGAGCTCGAGCCGGGTGTGCTCGCCGCGACCGGCCACCACCGCCACGGAATCCTGCTGGCCCCGCTCACCGCCGACGCGATACTGGCCCTGCTACGCGGCGAGCCCGTGCCACCGGAAGTGCGTCCCGCTAGCCCAGCCCGGCTAACTTGTGGAGGACCACCCGTGAGTGGCAATCGTCGCTATAGCCACCATCGCCACTCACGGGGGTCGCGGAGCGACCCATGACCCTAACCGTGAACGGACAACCCTGGGAACTACCCAACGGCAGCGCACTGAGCGACGTGCTTGATCGGCTCAGCGCCCCGTCCCGCGGTGTTGCGGTTGCAGTGGACGGCGCCGTGGTGCCCCGGATGTCATGGCCGAGTACCGCCTTGCGAGACGGCGCCACGGTCGAGGTGTTCACTGCTGTGCAGGGAGGTTGATCGCAGGTGGCAGACGATCCGCTGGTCATCGCGGGCAGGCAGTTTGGCTCGCGGCTCATTCTGGGCACCGGGGGAGCGGCCAACCTTGCCGTTCTGGAGCGGGCGCTGCTCGCCGCGCAGACCGAGCTGACCACGGTCGCGATCCGCCGGATGGACACCCGCGAGCGCACCGGAGTGCTCGACCTGCTGGCCCGGCACGGGATCGAGCCGCTGCCCAACACCGCTGGCTGCCGCAGCGCACCGGAGGCGGTGCTCACCGCGCAACTGGCCCGCGAGGCGCTGGAGACCTCATGGGTGAAGCTGGAGGTGATTGCTGACGACCGCACCCTACTGCCCGACCCGATCGAGCTGCTGGACGCCGCCGAGCAGCTCGTCGACGACGGTTTCACCGTGCTGCCCTACACCAATGACGACCCGGTGCTCGCCCGCAAGCTGGCCGACGTCGGCTGCGTGGCGGTGATGCCGCTGGGTTCGCCGATCGGCACCGGGCTGGGCATCGGCAACCCGCACAACATCGAGATGATCGTGGCGCAGGCTCGGGTACCGGTGATCCTCGACGCCGGCATCGGCACCGCCTCGGATGCCGCGCTGGCCATGGAGCTGGGCTGTGACGCGGTCCTACTAGCCACCGCCGTAACCCGCGCCGAGGACCCGCCAAGGATGGCCGAAGCAATGCGCCTAGCAGTCCAAGCAGGCCGCCACGCAAGGCTGGCAGGCCGAATCCCCAAACGCTTCTGGGCCCAAGCCTCCAGCCCAGTACCTAGCGGGAGTAGCGGTGCTTGACGCCGGTCGGGAAGTAATCCGGGTCGCCTGTCGGGTGCAGGCTCACCCTCGGGAGCTGGTGCTCCGGCGGGGTGTAGTGGGCGAACTCGCTGTTCAGCCTGCGTAGCGAGCTGGCGATCGACTGCGCGATGTCGCGCTGTATCTCCTCGGTTCCGGCCACCCCGGGAGGCAGCTCGACCGCGATCGCCAGGTAACGGTCCCGGTCGGCGTCTTCCCTCGACTCCATCACGAACTTGCCCGTGACCCACGCTGCGACCGATGGCTGTTCCAGACCGATGGCGATGTTTTCCGGATAGATGTTCGCGCCGAAATAGGACACTGTGAACAGCGAGCGGCCGAACACGTGAACGAACGGCAGCGGACGGATGCCTCGACCGTGCCCAGCCAGATCGAGCTCGGCGACCGGGTCGAAGCCGTGGTCGGCCACGAAGGCCAGCATCGAGTCGAATGAGGTGAGCCCCCCGGTATCGGCGATGTGATAACGGATCAGTGGTATTCCGTTGTCACCGGTGAACACCAGCGTGCCGTCGTGCACCTCGAACAGCCGGCTCCGCGGGTCGTACTGGGCCAGCGTGGGTAGCCGTGATTCGCCGAAAAGCTCCCGCGCGGCGGCCGGGTGAGCCGCCAGGAACCGCCGGATGCAGACTGACAATGGCGTCTCGGTGGCCAGCACGCCGGCGTCGGCGGTGCCGTAGAGCGAGGCCGAGTCGAAGCAGGGCTCGCCGCCGCCGACGCGTTCGCCCAGCAGCGTGCGCCACTCCTCGCTGAACACCTCACCGGCCAGCACCAACTTGACGTGGTAATCCGGCCACGGCACGCGGCGAGCCCGGCCGGTGTCGATGACACCCTTGAGGAACGGCGGGTAGCCGAGCAACACTACCTGCTCGAACTGCGGGCCCAGCGCGGTGACCACCCGCAGGATCTCCTCGACATTGCTGCCCGGGGTGACCACCGTGATCGGGTAGCCCTTGGCCGCCAGGTGCCTGCAGCAGCTCGCGGTGTACATCCCGCCGACCCAGGTGCCCAGCGCGAAGCACACCACGGCCAGCGTGGCACGCTGGCCGGCGGCGAAGCTGTCGTGGAAGACCTGCTCGAACCGAATGGCGACGGCGAACTCGTCGGCCACCGAGCGGGGCCAGAAGGTGGGCTCTCCGGTGGAACCCGAGGACACCGCGATCATGTCGCAGCTCGTCAGTTCCCCGTCGCGGCACAACTGGGCCAGCGGATGCTTGCGTAGGTAGTTGTCCTTGGTGAGCAGCGGCAGCGTCCGGAAGTCCGCCACGGTCCGCACCCCAGCCGGGTCGATGTCGTGCTCGGCGAGGAATGCCCGGTAGGCGGGCACCGCCGCGGCGACCGCCCCGAACAGCTCGAGCGCGCGCTGCTCTGGCTCACCCGGCGCCGGGCGAGCCAGCACCTCATCCAGCCCGACGGTCAGGAACTGCTCGAACCCGGTCCGGAGCAGACGCTGCACCACGATGCACCCTCCACAATCGTCAGTTGGGTGAAGACGGTGCCCGCAGCT
>JBQTGW010000404.1:0-14855 GCA_052390495.1 Pseudonocardiales bacterium | reverse complement strand
GCGGCTATGAGCTCGCGTTGTGCTGTGATCGGCGGATCGCCGGGCACAACGTCAAGGTGGGACAGCCGGAGATCCTGCTGGGGATCATTCCCGGAGCTGGCGGCACTCAGCGACTGACCCGGCTGGTTGGCGTGGCGCGAGCCAAGGAGCTGATCTACACCGGGCGGTTCGTCGAGGCCGATGAGGCATTGCGGATCGGGATGGTCGACGAGGTGGTTGCAGCTGACGACGTCTACGCAGCGGCGCAGCGGTGGGCGCAGCAGTTCGTCGCAGGGCCTTCGCGCGCGCTTGCGGCGGCCAAGGCGGCCATCGACGGGGGGTTCGATATCGACCTGACCAGCGGGCTGCGGCTGGAGACCCACGTCTTCGCTGCACTGTTCAGCACCGAGGATCGCGCGGCGGGGATGCGCTCGTTCCTCGATCACGGCCCCGGCAAGGCGACGTTCAGCGGCCGCTGAGGCAATGAAGCGTTCATAGTAGGCCGGTGAGTGCGGCCGCACCGGTGGGCATTGTGTTGATCTCGGCTTGGAGGCACCGCGCGGCAGCTGTGAAAGCTGGCTCGGCCATCAGGCGGCGCACGGACGTTGCGATCGTATCGGGGGAGCGGACTTCGGGGGGCAGGGTTAGTGCGACACCACCACGCGACACTGCGCCAGAAGCAGGGCCTGCGGGATGAAGGGCTCGATTACGACGTTCGGGGGCTGCGGTCCGAATCGTGCTGGATCCGAATGAGGTCCGGTCGTGGCGACGATGTTGAACGGCAGCTCCCGCAGGCCGTCCAGGGCGTCTTCGAACACGCCCGGTGCTTGATGGAAGACCGTTCCGAGCGTGAGGTACACGGTGTCTGCGTGCGGGAGCGCCACAAATGTGTCGGGCAGCCGCTCACCGGGTACGACCTCGCCTACGGCTGGACGCAGCGGCTGGATCCGCTTCCAGATTTGATTACCTTCCGGCAGCAGACTCGGTGGGCAGATGTCGAGATAGGTCGCGTCGTAGAGTTCCTTGGCCAACTCGGGTACCTTCCACTGCTCACACAGTCGCCCGAACTCCGGCGCCAGCAGTTCACGCAAGAGGGGGAACATCAACCCCAGGCCGTGCACTGCGTGGCGCGCGCCGGTGCATGCGACGGCACCAGCCAGTTCGATCACCTCGTGAATCACGACATCGGGTTTCCACTCGATCGCGCGCGGCACCAGCTCGGTGGCTCGTTTCGCCGCTCCCGGAAGGAAGAGTCCCGAGACAGCCGTCCGCATGCTGTCCTCGGGCGACATGGTCTCCATATCCGGATGGGTGGCGCGCAGCG
The DNA here is from genome assembly GCA_052390495.1 of Pseudonocardiales bacterium. Classification (GTDB taxonomy): domain Bacteria; phylum Actinomycetota; class Actinomycetes; order Mycobacteriales; family Pseudonocardiaceae. The sequence goes on along the minus strand of JBQTGW010000404.1, from coordinate 13,552 downwards.
CCGCTTCGGCCTCGGCCTTACTCGATCCGACCGGCCAGGCCACGAAGCCGCGCTGCTCGAGGTGCGGTGCCAGGTCAGGGCCGGTTGCGAGGACCACGTCATGTCCAGCGTGCTGCGCCGCCCTGGCGATGGGCAGCATCGGGTAGAGGTGACCGTATGCGGGCCAGCTGGTGATCAGGATCCGCATGAAGAGCTCCAGTTCGGTGTCCAGCGGTGTTGTATGGGCGTGCTCCCGTAGCGCAGCCATGGTCACCATCCTGCCAGTGGTAGCGAATACAGCGCAGGCAGCGATTTTTTTCGCCGTGCCTCTTCGCATCGGGCTGTGTCGTTGCGTTAGAGTGTCGTTGCGTTAGGGTGCAGAACATCTAGACCACATCAGCGAAGGGATTCACCCAATGGCACAGAAGACTGTAGTCACGATGGTCGACGATCTCACCGGCGAGGAAGCGGAGGACATTGGCACGGTCGAGTTCGCGCTCGATGGCGTCAGCTACGAACTCGATCTTAGTGACGAGAACGCGACAAAGCTCCGCAACGCCCTCGCTCAGTACACGGGAGCGGGACGCAGGACCGGTGGCCGCCGTCGTGCCGGTCGGGTATCGAGCCGAGCCGGCACGAGTAGCAGCATGACCTCCAGCTACAACCGCGAGACACTGAAGTCGATCCGAGGGTGGGCCAAACAGAACGGCCACAACGTGAGTGATCGCGGTCGGCTGTCCGGTGAGGTGTTGGAGGCGTGGGAGACCGCTCACCGCAGCCTAGTCTAGACCGGTTCCCAAGGCTTCGTTAGCACGACCCGGAGTATCCTCCCGTCCTAGACCGCATTCAGCCGACTGAGTGGGTCATGCGCACCCGATAACCCCCCTCAGTCCGCTGAATGTCGCATGTCGTGTGGTGCAGGTGGGGGGCGTGAGGGGGCTCACGCCTGCTGTGCGGTTGTGTTAATTGGCCGTAACGTTGGGTTCCAGTGGTAGGGCTTGGGTACAGCGCACGGCAGGCGCGCGCGGGGTCGGCTAGGAGGTCGAAGAGGATCATGAACATCGTGGTTCTGATCAAGCAGGTGCCCGACACCTGGTCGGAGCGGACGCTCGCCGGCGCCGACCACACCCTTGATCGCGGTTCGGCCGACGCCGTGCTCGACGAGATCAACGAGCGCGCCGTCGAGGAGGCGCTCAAGATCAAAGAGGTGGTCGAGGGCGAGGTCACCGTCGTCACCATGGGTCCTGCGCGAGCCACCGATGCGATCCGCAAGGCGTTGTCGATGGGAGCGGACAAAGCGGTGCACCTGTCCGACGAGGGTTTGCACGGGTCGTGCGCGGTACAGACGGCCAGGGCGCTGGCCAAGGTCATCGGCACCCTCGGCGATGTGGACCTCGTCCTCGCAGGCAACGAGGCGACCGACGGGACGGTCGGCGCCGTCCCCGCGATGGTCGCCGAGGTGCTGGGCCTGCCCGAGCTGACGCACGCCCGCAAGGTCACCGTGCAGGGCCGCACAGTGACCGTAGAGCGGGAGACCGACGACGGGCTCACCGTCCTGCAGGCCGACCTGCCTGCCGTGGTCAGCGTGAACGAAAAGATCAACGAGCCGCGCTACCCCTCGTTCAAGGGCATCATGGCGGCGAAGAAGAAGCCGGTCAGCACCTTGTCGTTGGACGATGTCGGCATCGAGTCCAGCACGGCCGGGCTGGTAGGTGCCACCTCCACGGTCATCGAGTCCGCGCCACGTCCGCCGCGCGAGGCCGGGCAGGTTGTTACCGATGAGGGCGACGGCGGAGTCAAGCTCGCCGAGTACCTCATCGGCCAGAAGCTGATCTGAACGACCTGCGCGGCGAAGAGGAGAACCCCGTCATGGCAGAGATCCTGGTCCTCGTCGAGCACACCGACGGAGAGGTCAAGAAGGTCACCTACGAACTGCTCACGGCCGCAGCGCGGCTTGGCGAGCCTGCTGCGGTGGTAGTCGGCAGGCCCGGCACGGCCGCCAAGCTCACGGATGCGCTGGGGGCCTACGGGGCGGCCAAGGTCTACGTCGCCGAGTCCGACGAGGTGGACAGCTACCTCACCGCGCCTGCCGTCGGCGTGCTGGCATCGCTGGTCGAGTCAGCTCAGCCGACCGTTGTGCTCATCGCAGCCTCGCCGGACGGCAAGGAGATCGCGGGCAAACTTGCCGTGCGCACCGGGTCGGGTCTGCTCTCCGACGCTGTCGACCTGGCCGACGACGGCACCGCGACGCATTCGGTGTTCGGCGGTGCATACCTGGCCAAGTCCAAGGCCACCACCCCGGTTGCGGTGATCACGCTCCGGCCCGGCTCGATCGAGCCGCTAGCTGCTCACGGTGCGGCGAATGAGCACGTGGTCGAGGTCCCCGTGGTGGAAGCGGCGAGGACGGCGAAGGTCGTGGAGCGTCGCCCCGTCGAAGGCGGTGACCGGCCGGAGCTCTCCGAAGCCAGCGTGGTGGTCTCCGGTGGCCGTGGCGTCGGTTCGGCGGACAACTTCGCTGTCGTCGAGAAGCTGGCCGACGCGCTCGGCGCTGCGGTCGGGGCGTCCCGGGCGGCGGTCGACTCCGGTTACTACCCGCATCAGTTCCAGGTCGGGCAGACCGGCAAGACGGTCTCGCCGCAGCTGTACGTCGCGCTGGGCATCTCCGGTGCCATCCAGCACCGCGCAGGCATGCAGACCTCTCGGACCATCGTCGCGGTCAACAAGGATCCGGACGCTCCGATCTTCGAAATCGCCGACTTCGGGGTCGTGGGCGACCTCTTCACCGTAGCTCCCCAGCTCACTGACGAGGTCGCCAAGCGCAAGGGCTGACGCCGCGGTGGCAGCGACTGACCCCCGTGGATTCATGGACATTCCATCGGACGGTCATGCCGCTGTTCTCCCCGCAACCAGCTAGCCCGATACACCCAGTCCATGAACACCTCGCAGCTGTTAGTGACCACCGCCGAGTCCGACACCGACGCACCCCGTTATTCCCTGCTGGTCGCCCGGGACAGAACTGAGGTCCGCGCCGCTCAGCGGCTGCGGCACCAAGTCTTCGCCGGGGAACTGGGGGCCGTGCTGCACTCCTGCGAGCCCGGCCTGGACGTCGACGAATTCGACCCGTACTGCGATCACCTGGTGGTGCGCGAGGACCGCACTGGGGAGATCGTCGGCACCTACCGGATGCTCCCGCCGGAGGGCGCGCGGCGTGCTGGCGGGCTGTACTGTGAGACCGAGTTCATGATCCCCAAGCTGGCGAGCCTGCGGGCGGGCCTGGTGGAGACCGGTCGCTCCTGCGTGCACCCCGACCATCGCACTGGTGCCGTGGTGAGCCTGGTCTGGACGGGTATCGCGCGGTACATGCTGCTCACCGGGCACCGATGGCTGGTGGGTTGCGCCTCGGTGCCGCTGCGCTCCTTCGATGCCCCCGACGGTGCGGTCGCCGCTGGGGTGTGGGACACCGTGCAGGTCCGGCACCTCGCGCCCGAGCAGTACCGGGTGACCCCGCGACGGCCGTGGGACGTCGAGAGTGCTGAGCGACCGAAGCGGACCACCATGCCCCCACTGCTACGTGGCTACCTGCGGCTGGGCGCCTGGGTGTGCGGGCCGCCCGCGCATGACCCCGACTTCAGGGTGGCCGATTTCCTGATGTTGCTATGCCTTGATCGGATGGATGCTCGCTATCTGCGTCACTTCCTTGGCGAGCAGGCATGAACCGGCCGGCACATCCGTGGATGCCGGTATCCCCATGCGGGGACGGCTGCCTCCCACCAGCAGGTGCGGTGCCTTCCGCGGGACATGCGCGGCAACTGTGGCGGCTGCTGGTAACCGCGGCGATCCTGCTTGCTGGGGCACTGCTCGCGATCGCGTTCCCACTGCTGCGGCCCGCGGGCCGACATCAGGCACTGCGGGCCTGGTCCCGGGCGCTGCTCGGGGCGTTGCGGATCGAGCTGACGGTCACCGGTGGCGACCGGTTCGCCCCCCATGGTGGCGCGGTCCTGGTGGTGAGCAATCACGTCTCGTGGCTGGACGTCGTGGCGCTCGGCGCGGTGCAGCCGCTGCGCATGGTGGCCAAGAGCGAGGTACGGGATTGGCCGATGATCGGCCTGCTGGCCCGCCGATCCGGCACGGTCTTCGTGGATCGGGAGCGCCTCTCGACGCTGCCGCAGACCATCTCGGCGGTGTCCGGTGCGCTGGCCTCAGGTGCCGCCGTCGGGGTGTTTCCGGAAGGCACCACCTGGTGTGGGATGGCAAGTGGCCGGTTTCGCCCGGCGATCTTCCAGGCCGCTGCCGAAACCGCGACGCCGGTGCGGCCGGTGGCCTTGCACTACCGCCTGGCAGGCGCGGGCCTCACCACGGTGGTTGCGTTCGTCGGCTCCGCCACCCTCTGGCAGGCCGTGGTCCTGCTGGCCGGAGTGCGCGGGCTGGTGGTCGAGGTGGAGCTGCTGCCCCTGTTGTCCGCCGACGGTGTGGACCGTCACGTGCTGGCCGCCCGGGCGGGTGCGGCGGTGAACACGGCAACCACTGCGCACCACCGAGCGCGGTTAGGCTGGTGCTCCGATGACATACCTCGACCACGCCGCTACGACCCCTATGCTGCCTGACGCGGTCGCAGCGATGAGTGAGGCGCTGTCCGTGCTGGGCAACGCCTCCTCCTTACATGGCTCCGGTCGTCGGGCTCGGCGCATCGTCGAGGAGAGCCGGGAGAGCATCGCCGAGGTGCTCGGCGCCCGCCCATCGGAGGTGGTCTTCACCGGAGGCGGCACGGAGGGCGACAACCTGGCCGTCAAGGGGCTGTTCTGGGCGCGGCGGGCGGCGGATCCACGCCGCAGGCGGGTGCTCGTTGCCACCACCGAGCACCATGCCGTGCTCGACTCGGTGTCCTGGCTGGCCCACCATGAGAACGCCGACGTGCGCTGGCTGGAGGTCGATGGCCAGGGCCGGGTGCAGCCGGAAACGTTGCGTGAAACCCTGGCCGAGAACCCCGACTCGGTAGCCCTGGTGAGCGTGATGTGGGCGAACAACGAGGTGGGCACCGTAGCGCCGGTGCGCGAGCTGGCCGAGATCGCCGCCGAGTACGGGGTGCCGCTGCACACCGACGCGGTTCAGGCCCTTGCCCAGCTGCCGGTGCACTTCGGCCGTTCCGGGGCGGCGGCGCTGACCTTGACCGGGCACAAGCTCGGCGGTCCCTACGGAGTGGGCGTGCTGCTGCTGGGGCGTGAGGTTGCGGCCACCCCGTTGCTGCATGGCGGTGGCCAGGAGCGCGACGTGCGCTCGGGCACGCTGGATGTCCCGGCGATCGTCGGGCTGGCCACCGCGATCCGGCGGGCCGTGGCGGCCCAGCCACAGACCGCGGCCCGGCTGGGGCTGCTCCGGGACGAGCTGCTGGGCGGCATCCTCACCCGGGTGCCCGATGCGGTGCTCAACGGTGATCCCGGTGACGGGGTCACCGACGGCGGTCCCTCGCGGCTGCCGGGCAACGCCCACCTCACCTTTCCGAACTGCGAGGGTGACTCGTTGTTGATGTTGCTCGACGCCCGGGGTATCGAGTGCTCGACGGGGGCCGCCTGCACGGCAGGGGTGGCGCAGCCCTCGCATGTGTTGCTGGCGATGGGCGTTTCACCTGCCGCCGCACGGGGCTCGCTGCGTTTCTCTCTCGGGCACACCTCCAAGCCCGCCGACGTGGCGGAGGTGCTCAACGCGATCGAGCCGGTGGTCGCCAGGGCCCGCGGTGCCGGGATGCGAAGGGCGAGGGCGTCGTGAGGGTCTTGGCGGCGATGAGCGGCGGCGTGGACTCCTCGGTGGCCGCCGCCCGTGCGGTGGACGCCGGGCACGAGGTCGTCGGGGTGCACCTGGCGCTCTCGGCGCAGCCCGGCACGCTGCGTACCGGCGCCCGTGGATGCTGTACGAGAGAGGACGCGGGCGACGCGCGCCGGGCCGCTGATGTGATCGACATCCCGTTCTACGTCTGGGACTTCGCGCAGCGGTTCACCGCCGATGTGGTGGAGGACTTCGTCGCGGAGTATGCGGCAGGGCGTACTCCCAACCCGTGCCTGCGCTGCAACGAGCGAATCAAGTTCGCCGCGCTGCTGGACCGAGCGCTCGATCTCGGTTTCGACGCGGTGTGCACCGGGCACTACGCGCAGCTGTCGGGGGGCGTGTTGCGCCGGGCGGTGGATTCGAGCAAGGACCAGTCCTATGTGCTCGGGGTGCTCACGGCCGGCCAGCTGGCGCATGCGCTGTTCCCGATCGGCGACACGCGCAAGCCCGCGATTCGTCAGGAGGCCGCGCGGCGCGGTCTGGCCGTCGCGGACAAGCCAGACAGCCACGACATCTGTTTCATCCCTTCCGGCGACACCCGGGCGTTCCTCGCCGAGCGGCTGGGGTCCCGGCCGGGGGAGCTGGTCGACGACGAGACCGGTGAGGTCCTCGGGCGCCACGACGGGGTGTATGGCTTCACGGTCGGCCAGCGTCGCGGACTGAGGGTGGATCGGCCCGCACCCGACGGTCGCCCGCGGTTCGTGCTCGGCCTTGAGCCGGTGACCGGCACCGTCCGAGTGGGCTCAGCGCAGCGCCTGGAGGTCGGCGTGATCGAGGCGGACCGTCCGGTGTGGACGGCGGGCACCCCGGAGGGTCCGGTGGAGTGTGTCGCCCAGGTCCGGGCGCACGGTGGGTGTGCGGACGCGGTGGCCGCGGCCGTCGATGGTGGAGTGCGCGTGCAGCTGCGGCAGCCGCTGCTCGGGGTGGCACCCGGTCAGGCCGTGGTGCTCTACCGCCCGGATCCCGGCGGTGACATCGTGCTCGGCAGCGCCACCATCACCGTCACCCATGGAACCCGTAAATATGGGTAGGATGCGGTCATGAAGACCACCATCGAGATCGACGACGAGCTCTTCCGCCGGGCGAAGGTCCGCGCTGCGGAGCGGGGCGCTTCATTGCGCAGCGTCTTCGAGGACGCCCTGCGGCGGGTCCTCGATGAGCAACACGACCGGGCGAACCCGTACACGATGCCGGATCGGCGGGTCCACGGCCGAGGTCTGCGGCCGGAGTTCAGGGACCGCACGGTGACTGAACTCATCCACGACATCGACGAGGAACGCTGGCGTTGATCGCCATCGACACGAACATCCTGGTGTACGCACATCGTGGCGACGCGCCGAGCAACAGCCGGGCGCACGCGCTCTTGAAGTCGTTGAGCGAGGGGACGCAGCGATGGGCGGTCCCATCACCCTGCATCGCCGAGTTCCTGTGCGTGGTGACGCATCCGAGGGTCTACGACCCACCATCCACCTTGTCCGAGGCGCTGATGCAGGTCGATTCCTGGCTGGCGGCACCGCTCGTGTCCCTGCTCCCCGAGGGCGGGTTGACGTGGATCTGGACCAGGCAACTCGTCGAGGACGCCAAACTCACCGGGCCACGGGTATACGACGCGCGGATCGCGGCACTGTGTCTGGAGCACGGTGTCCGCGAACTGTGGACCGCCGATCGGGACTGTTCCCGGTTCCCCGCGCTGCGTACCCGCAACCCTCTGGTAGACAGCGAGACGTGACCGCTGACGTTGCGCCCCTTGCGCAGGCGCCATCATGACCGACCTGCGTTTCTGGCCTTCCGGTACCGCCACTGGTATCGGGTCGGTGCCCGGCACCGACTCGGTCGAAGCCGCCCGTGCTGTGATCGGCGAGTTACCCGATCTGCCCCACCTGCCGGAACTGCCCGGCCGAGGCGTCGGAGCCGACATGATCGGGCGCACCGCGGCGCTGCTCGTCGACCTCGCTGTCGAGTTGGTGCCCTCCGGGTATCGGGTCACCGCCCGGCCCGGCCGGGAGCACCGCCGTGCCGTCGATCTGCTCCAGATTGATCTGGACGCCTTGGAAGAGGCGGTGGAGTCGGCCGGGATTCGGCCGAAGGTAATCAAGGTGCAGGCCGCCGGGCCGTGGACACTGGCCGCCGCGGTGGAGCTGCACAGCGGACACAAGGTGCTCACCGATCATGGTGCGCTGCGGGAATTCGCCGCGTCGCTGGCCGAGGGGCTGCGTGGGCACGTCTCGGAGGTGTCCCGTCGGCTGGGCGTGCAGACCGTGGTGCAGCTTGACGAGCCGGGTCTACCCGCCGTGCTCGCAGGCAGCGTGCCCACCCCATCCGGGTACGGCACCGTGCCCGCGGTGTCCGAGGGGGATGCCGTTGAGTTGTTGAGTGGCGTGCTCGGCGTGATGCCTGCGGCGCGGATCGTGCATTGCTGCGCGCCACGGCCACCGTTGGCGTTGTTGCGCCAGGCGGGGGCCGACGCACTGGCCGTCGATGCCGAACTTCTCGTCGGGGCGCCCCGGGCCACTATCGACGCGCTTGGCGAGGCGTGGGACTCCGGGGCGACGGTGTTGCTTGGATTGGTGCCTGCGGTGGAGCCCGTGGCGCCGCCCACGCTCACCGGGCTGGCCCGACCTGCGCTGGACTTAGTGGACCGGCTCGGCTTCGGCCGCTCGCTGCTTGCCGAGCGCTGCGTGCCCACTCCCTCCTGCGGCCTGGCAGGCGCCACCGAGGGCTGGGCCCGGCGGGCCCTGACCCTGGCCCAGGAACTGGGTCAGGGGTTCGTCGACCCGCCGGACTCCTGGTCGCGGTGACGGCGCGAAATTCGGTGGCGCAGCGTACCGGATTGTGGCGGGATGGCGGGATGAGCAGCGTCCGCATCAGCAGATTTTCACTCGTCGCGGTCCATCCGTCCGACGAGGCGGCGATCCGGCAGTGGTACGAGTTATGCCATAAGGTGGCGCGCGCGGACTGGCCGGACGACCCGCCGCCATGCTGGATCAACGAGCTCGGCCGGGTGCGGCACCCGTGGCCCGGTGAGGACGAGACCGTATGGCTGGCCCGCATCGGTGGTGCTGAGAGCGGTGATTCGGGCAGCGGTGGCTCGGTGGTCGGCGGCTGTCTGCTTAACCTGCCGATGCTGGACAACCTGGAGAACGCCACTGGCGACATCGTGGTTGCTCCCGAGCACCGACGCTCTGGCATCGGCCGGGTGTTGCTCGACCACCTGCGGTCACAGGCCATCTGGCAGGGCCGGATCCGGCTCATCGCCCAGACGGATCAGCCGCTGGACCCCGCCGCGCCCGATCCGGGCGGGCGGTTCGTGGCCGCGTCCGGCGCAGAGCTCGGGCTGGTCGAGACCCGGCGGCGGCTCGACATCGCCTCGATCGACCCGGCCGTGCTCACCCGGCTCGACGAGCAGGCGCGGGCGATGTCGGGGGGTTACTCGCTGGTCCAGTGGGTAGGTAGTACGCCGGAGCGCTGGCTCGACGACATCGCCTACCTGACCGGGCGAATGACCACCGACGCTCCGCTGGACGACCTGCAGTGGGAGGCGGAAGCTTACGACGCGGCTCGGATGCGGGCCCGGGACGTCAGCTGTCTGTCTCGTGGTCTGCACATCGTCACCACCGGGGCGGTGGACGGTGCTGGGCGGCTGGTCGCCTTCACCCAGATCCACGGCTACGCCACGTCCCCCTGGTACGCCGAACAGTGGGTCACCATCGTCGCGCCCGAGCACCGCGGCCACCGGCTGGGCACGCTGATCAAGGTCGCCAACCTCGAACTCGCCCGCGCACAGCGCCCGGAACTGCTCGTGATCGACACTTGGAACGCCGATTCCAACCCGTACATGGTGGGGATCAACGAAGCGATGGGGTTCCGGCCGCACAGCCGGGTGGGGGAGTGGCAGCTCGACCTGTAGCTGGTGCAACCCCTCGGTTGGTTGTTGCGGAGACTGCGCTCGCCATGGCAGTGCCGGTAGGTGCTAGCGTTAGGCCCGGTTGTGGTCGTGTAGTTCCCCGATCGTTGCGAAGCGTCCGTGGAATGTGTGACTACGGGTTTCGCGCTCCTGCCGGGGACCGGGTCCCCCTGGGTGCGTGGTCCGCGCAACTGTGGGCTGGCACGGTGTCGGCCCAGGCATCAGATTTCACAGGGAGAGCACATGGCACAGGGCGTCGTGAAGTGGTTCAACGCGGAGAAGGGTTTCGGCTTCATCTCCGTAGACGGGGGTGGCCCCGACGTGTTCGTCCACTTCTCCGCCATCCAGGGTGACGGATACCGCAGCCTGGAAGAGAACCAGCGCGTGGAGTTCGATTCGAGCCAGGGTCCCAAGGGCCCGCAGGCGGACTCGGTGCGCCCCCTTCGCTGAGTATTCCTTCGCGGCCCCGCACCGGTCTCCGGTGCGGGGCCGCGTTGTGTGCCGGGGTTGTCGGTGGCTGAAGCTAGTCTCGCGACGTGACGACGAAGACCTGCTCGCAGGGTCGAGCATTGAAGACCTGCTCGCAGGGTCGAGCATCATGACCGCGGCGCAGCCACCTGCCGATGTCCGGGCCGAACATGGCGAGCTCGCCGAGACCGTGCGCGGGCACCAGTTCCGCTACTACGTGCTCGACGCCCCGACCGTCTCCGATGCGGAGTTCGACCGGCAGTTCCGTCAGCTACAGGAACTTGAGCAGCGCTGGCCGGCGCTGGTGGCTCCGGACTCGCCGACCCAGCTGGTCGGTGGCGGTTTCAGCACCGAGTTCGCCGCGCACAACCACCTCGAGCGGATGCTCAGCCTGGACAACGCCTTCGAGACCGAGACGCTGCGCGCCTGGGCTGACCGGGTGGCCCGCGAGGTCGGTACCGGGGTGCATTACCTGACCGAGCTGAAGATCGACGGGCTGGCGGTGAACCTGCTCTACGAGAACGGTCGGCTGGTCCGTGGCCTCACCCGTGGCGACGGGCGCAGCGGTGAGGACGTCACCCTCAACCTGCGCACCGTGGGCGACATCCCGGACCGGCTGCGCGAGTCCGTCGAGTACCCGGTGCCTGAGCTGCTCGAGGTGCGCGGCGAGGTGTTCTTCCGGCTCGCCGACTTCGCCGAGCTCAACGCGTCCCTGGTCGAAGCGGGCAAGGCGGCGTTCGCCAACCCCCGCAACTCCGCGGCGGGCTCGCTACGGCAGAAGGACCCCCGGGTGACCGCGACTCGTCGGTTGCGCCTGCTTTGCCACGGCCTTGGCCGCCGCCGCGGGTTCGCACCTGCCCGGCTGTCGGAGTCCTACGAGGCATTGCGCGCCTGGGGACTGCCGGTTTCCGAACACACCCGGCTGCTGCGCACTGTCGAGGATTTGATCGAACACATCGCCTACTGGGGCGAGCATCGCCACGACCTGGCCCATGAGATCGACGGGGTCGTGGTGAAGATCGACGAGGTGTCGGCACAGCGCAGGCTGGGCTCGACGTCCCGGGCGCCGCGCTGGGCGATCGCCTACAAGTACCCGCCTGAGGAGGCGACCACCAGGCTGCTGGATATTCGGGTCAACGTCGGGCGCACCGGGCGGGTCACCCCGTTCGCGTTCATGGAACCGGTGGTCGTCGCGGGGTCCACGGTGTCGTTGGCGACGCTGCACAATGCCGACGAGGTCCGCCGCAAGGGTGTGCTGATCGGGGACACCGTGACCATCCGCAAGGCCGGGGACGTGATCCCTGAGGTGCTCGGCCCGGTAGTGGACCTGCGTAGTGGCGACGAACGCGAGTTCGTGATGCCCACCCATTGCCCGGAGTGCGGGACGGTACTGCGCCACCAGCGGGAGGGCGACGTCGACATCCGTTGTCCCAACGCCCGATCCTGCCCCGCCCAGCTCCGGGAGCGGATCTTTCACCTGGCTGGCCGTGGCGCCTTCGACATTGAGGTGCTCGGCTACGAGGCGGCCGTGGCCTTGCTGGCCGCAGGCGTGGTGCACGACGAGGGGGACATCTTCGCTCTCGACGAGGAGAAGCTGCTGGCGGTGGATCTGTTCCGCACCAAGGCGGGGGTGTTGTCGGCCAACGGGGGCAAGCTGCTGGCCAACCTGGAGGCGGTGAAGGACCGCCCGCTGTGGCGGGTCCTGGTGGCGTTGTCGATCCGGCACGTCGGCCCCACCGCGGCGCAGGCGCTGGCGCGCGAATTCCGTTCCTTGGGTGCCATCGAGTCCGCTGATGAGGACGCGTTAGCCGCGGTGGACGGCGTCGGGCCGACGATCGCGGCGGCGGTCCGCGAATGGTTCGCGGTCGGCTGGCACCGGGAGGTCGTTGCCAAGTGGCGCGCCGCCGGAGTCCGGATGGCCGAAGACGTCGACGAGTCTGTTCCGCGCCACCTCGAAGGGTTGTCCATTGTGGTCACCGGCTCGCTGGACGGCTTCTCCCGTGACGAGGCCGCCGAGGCGATCGCGGTACGGGGGGGCCGGGCAGCCGGGTCGGTGTCGAAGAAGACCGCATTCGTGGTGGTCGGGGAGGCCCCCGGCTCGAAGTACGACAAGGCCATCGCGCTCAAGGTCCCGGTGCTCGACGAGGCCGGTTTCCGGGTCCTGCTGGCCGATGGCCCCGACGCCGCCCGCGCCGTCGCCAGCACGCCGGAACATGACGTCGCCAGCACGCCGGAGGGATGACGTCACAGCTGTGCCGGAGGCATGACTTCAGGTGGACATACCGGGACTGGCTACCGGCAGCCGAAGTTCCTCTGCAGCGCCTATCAGCCGCTTGTCGTATGTGACGAATGATGTCAACTGACCGCCAAATACGGCGTGCGCGGTGGCCAGGTGGATGGCGTCTAACGAGCGCAGATCCGGGGACGGATAGGCGCCTGCGGTGGTACGGACCAGTTCGTCGATCTCGTAGCGAGCCACGCGATCCAGCAGCTCAGGAACGGCGGCGACGAGATCTGGTTCGGTGCGCCGCAGCGCCCGCGGTAGCTCGACCTCGGCCAGCACTGACGTCACCAGCGTCGTACCGGTTCGCGCCTCGAGCCAGTCGGCCAGCGCATCGCTCTCCAGCTCGCGGCGGATGAGCTTCACCAATGCCGCGGTGTCGAGGTAGATCATCAGTAGCGTTCCTCGTCACGCAGCTGGTGCAGCAGCTCACCGGCTTCGTTGTCGGTCCTGATCGGGCCGGTGGGTCGGGGTATGGGGCCTCGGCTGGTAGCTGGCCGCAACTTCCCGGAGGAGATGAGATCGGCAAGTGGATGCGGCTGGGCCGGTATCAACCGCGCGATGACCGTACCGCGTTCGGTGATGTCGATCTTCTCACCGCGCTTCACCCGTGCCAGCACGCCGGCCGTGTCCTGGTTGAGTTCCCGAACCCGCACCTCACTCATACTTCCTATCGTAGTACACAATGGTACTACTCCGCGACTGTGGACCAGGCCGACGGATCGGGAGACGGTGATGTTCGAACGATTCACCGACCAGGCACGAGCGGTTGTCGTGGAGGCCCAACGACAGGTCCGTCGACTCGGCCACAGCTCAGGGCCACGTCAAGTTCACTGATTGTGTTGCATTCATGACGCCAAGTGATGCACCGCGGAACGGGGAGCCCCCGTGAACGCCCCCGCTCCACCCACCCCCTCACCACCCCCCATCCGGGGCCAGCTGGCCAGGTGCCTCGCGCCGCCCTGAGTGCTGACATCGCCGGATCACGGAGACGTCATCGCTGGGTAGCTGCCGCGGGCGCATGATCTCAGCCAGAGCACTCAGGCCGCCCCTTCAGTGATCGCCGGAAGTGAGGTGTCACCGTGCAGTACCGCACGGTG
>JBQTGW010000403.1:0-8645 GCA_052390495.1 Pseudonocardiales bacterium | reverse complement strand
GACGGGCACCCCTCGAGTGGAGGACCTCAAAGGGCTGCGGTTCCTCGCCGATCGGCTGGGTGATCGGTTTCAGTTCGGCTGCCTGCTGAGCACCGCTGCGGAAGCGACGCCGTTCGGCCCGAGACTCGCCACGCTCCCACTCGGCCAATTGTGGAAGGAAACGAGGTAGTCGCCTCGCCCGCCTCGGAATCGGGCGTACTTTCCAGACCGCCAGTGTGTTCGAGGAGCTGACTGTCCGGATCAGGACGTGACGACCTTCCCCGGCCGAGCTGTGTCCACCGGTGCGCCGTCGGCCCATACCGGTACCCCGTTCACGAGCACCAGTGACACACCGTCGGCGAGCCTGCACGGGTCATCGAAGCTGGAGCGCTCGATAAGCCCAGGTGGCGCAAGTACACAGAGGTCCGCGGCTTTCCCTTGCGCGAGCCGGCCCCGCTGATCGAGCCGGTAGGCGTCTGCGGCGTTGGTGGACAAGTGGCGCACCAGGAGCTGGTGGTCGGTATTGCCGCTGTAGTCGAGGTAGTAGTCGGAGAGGCGGGCGAAGGCCCCGTAGGCTCGCGGGTGCGGACGCTGCCCGACATAGATTCCGTCGGAGCCGGCGCAGTGTCGTCGGTGGGTGACGATCGCCCGTAGGTCGGCCTCGGTCAGCTCTGGCCGGTCGAGATGAGCGCCGACCTGCAGCGCGGTGTCGACGAGCAGTTCCAAGGTCCATCCGCCAGGCGGTTTCCCGGCGTCCGCGGCGGCCTGGGTGATGGTGCGGCCCGCGTGGTCGGCGAACCGCTCGGGTAGCGAACCGAGCACGACATTGGCGAGCTGCTCGGCGCTGAGCGGGTCGGTACGTAACAGCGCGGATCGGGTGTCTGGATCGTTCAGTCGGCGAATCGTGGCCGGAATCCCGCCGTTCTGGATCTCGGGGGGCAATACGAGCATGGCGAGGATGGTGCTGGAGCGTGTGTACGGGTACATGTCGAATGACACGCCTGCGCTGTGAGATGCGATCTCGCACAAGGCCGTGTCGATGGCCTCGGGCGGACCACACAGGTGGCTGGCATGCACGGGAACGTTGGCGATGCGGCCGACTTCCCCCAGTTCGGTGAGGCCGGCTCGGACACCTGCTCCGTACGCGCGCAGGTGCGACACGTAGGGGCGATCGGCTTCGGCGAGTGGTGTGGCCATGGCGGCGATCTCTTCGACTCCCCCGAAGCGGCTGGGTATGTAGTCCAATCCGCTGGAGAGCCCGACCGCGCCCTCCCCTAGAGCGCGCTCGACCGCCAGCCGGGCCGCCTTGATCTCCGCGTCGTCCAGCGGCCGGTCACTCGTTCCCGCGAGTCCGTGCCGGATGGTGCCCTGCGAAACGAGCACCGCGACGTTCTGGCGCAGACGCCCGGTGACCAGCCTTGAGTAGTCCTCAAGGCGGCATCCGCCAGCCGAGGGCGCGGGGCCGTTGACGGGCCCGAAGTAGTCGTTGAGGTAGGAGACCGTGTCGGCCGACCCGCCGATCCATGACGAGCCGTCCTGGCCGACGACCAGCGTCGTCACGCCCTGGGCGAGCGCGCCGGGCAGCAGCCCGTCGAGGGCCAGCTGGCGCTCGGCGTGGACGTGCGCGTCGATGAATCCAGGGCAGACCACGCAGCCGGGTGCGAGGTCGATGATCTCGGCGTCCACCCCGTCTCCGACACCGGGTCCGACCGCGATGATCTCGGCGTCCTCGATGAGAACGTCACCGGGTTGCGTCGTGCTGCCGATGCCATCGGCGATCAGGCCGCCGCGCAGGAGACGTCGGGTCGTCACAGGTTGATCTCCCATCCGTCTCGGGTCGCCAGGTGCTCCTCAGCGTAGAGCCAGAAGGCGGCCAGCTCGTGTCCCCGATGCTTCTCCTGCCAGGGCGCACAGCCAAGCGTCAGCGCGAGGTCGGCTTGGATGCGGCAGAACGCGCCGGAGAGCTCTCCTCCCCCACGTCCCCGTCGCGCGGGCCCCGGGTACGGGCACAGCCCGTACGGGCACTCCGGTGGACAGCCATCGCGCATGGTGCGCTGCCGGTCGGCCGGTCGGCGGATGCAGAGGGGCAGATCAGTGTCGGCGGAGATCTGCTGCCATAGTTCGTCCGGCCAGGGCTCGGCGCAATAGATCAGGGTGAGGAACAGGCTGGTGTCGCCGAGGAGCCTTTGCACGGCGACGTCGAGTTGGGTGTTCGACCTCGCCATGTCGGTCTCGGCAAGCCAGCTGAACGACTCGGGCGGCCGTCCCGCCAGGACGCCGGCGAGGGTCAGCGACGCCGCTTCGCGGACGAGTGGGTGAGCGTCGGAGGTGGTTCGCCGGAGCGTCTGCTCGGCGCGGGCAACAGAGTCACCTGCCGGGTCGACGCTCCGCAGCGCGGGGTGCCTGGACGCGAGGCGGATACCCAGGGCGTGGACCAGCGAGACACGTGAGTACCAGAAGCGAACCGTGCCCGAGTCGAGCAGTCCCACTGCTTCCGGATCGGGGTCCCGGCGCGGGTGCGTCCAGGCGGCGAACTTGAACCCACGACACAGCGACTGCTCGAGCAGCAGCGGGTTGCCACCGCGCGCGAGCTGCGCACCACGGGCGTACAGCCCACTGCCACGACCATCGCTGTCCTGCTCACGCAGGTACGCGCAGAACCACAGCGCCAGGGTCAGCTGAAACTGATCACCGGACGCGGTGGGCGACTCCGCCTGGTTGATCCATTCCGTGACGCCGTCCAGCAGTCCATCGGAACCACCGCGCCGCAGCAGCGCGAGTGCCGCCGACAGTCGAACCGGGAACTGAGAGCTGTGCAGGGCCGGCAGAAGCTGCTGTTCGGCGTCTCGGCGAACGAACCGGTCGAGCGTGTCCACGGCATCTCGCTGCCCGGCCCGGCTGAGTACCGGCCCCCTGGAGGAACTGATCCGGTCGGCCAGCATGAACGTAAGCCGCTTGGCTAACTGCTCCTCCACGCCCGACGACAACGTTGCGGGGGGATGGCGCAGCGCCAGGCAGAGTCCGGCCGCCTCGCTCGCAGGCGGCACCCGGCGGGCAAGTGCTCGCAGCAGCGCAGCGTGGACGCCCCCCAGGCCGTCGTTGAGCCGTAATGCGTTGGCGACAGCGTTACGCGCGGTGGCGTTGACAGCCAACTGGGGCAGGATCGCTGTGATCAGATCCGGCTCGGCGGCGAGGTGTTCCGCCGCGAGCACGGCCTGGATGTCGGATGAGGCGAACCGGAGGACGCTGCGGTGTGACTCCGCGTCCAGAAAACCACCCTCCACATACGAATAGATCTCCGCGGCGGTGGGCTCGGGTAACGGCAGCTCGGCATCGACTTCGCCGGCCAGGGCGCGTCGCCACTCGTCGCCGTCGGGTATGGCGACCTCGATCCGGCCTGTCGTGGTCAGATGAAAGGCGACCCGCTGGAGCGCGGTGGAGGTCAGCACGGCGCCTGGAACGGCTTGCTCAGCGAGCAGTAGCTGCCACAAGACCAGATCCCGCGCCTGCTCCGGTGCGACGCGTAACGCGGCGACCGTGGCATCACCGGCCCGGCGGAGCAGCCATACCAATCGTTCGACCAGGTACGGAGTCGCCAAGGCTCCGATCGCCGCCTCGCTGACCATCGTCGAAGAGACCTCGTCCAATGCTGCGACGGTCGCCAGCCTGCGGTGTATGACGGCGGCCTCGACGCCGGGCAACTCGAACACGGAGCCGGGTGGCGAGTCGAGCAGGTCCGGCTTACTGGTACCGAACAATGGTCGACGCAACTGACGGGCGGAGACGAACAGGCGCCGGACGACGAGTTCACGTTCGGCGGACGGCATCGACGGCGCGATACGCTCGACGCCGTCGACGACGAACAGCAGGCGCTGACAGCGGAGCAGGCTCCGCCAAAACCACTCGATCTGCTCCTGGCTGACGTTGATGTCAAGAAGGATCACTTCAAGTTCCTCCTTCGCCGAGCGGAGCAGGTCAGCGGGACTGGCGCTGTCAACCCGACCGACCGGCACAGGCACCATCCACGATCCGGACGCGGTGAGCTGTGAGACGACCTTGACGAACGCGGCCTCCTTGCCCGAGCCGACGACCAACGTCACCCGCGGCCCGGTGCGCCAGTCTCGATGCGCTGCCAATACCTGGCCGACGACAACGTCCTGGCCGGTGGCAACCAGGTCACCTGCCCGCGTCCGGGGCGCCTGGGCGTCCACATACGCACGCAGCTGTCTCCGATACCGCACGAGCAGCAGCCCCCGACGTAAACCGAAATACCAGTACGTCGTTGCCGCGCCTATCGCGACCACCACGAGCAGATTGGTGTGCAGCGAACAGGCGAACGAGTTCTCGTTGCACCAGCGGTTGCCGCCGCGCGTCGCGAAGAACACCGCTACGCAGACCGCCGCGACCGCCACGACCAGCGGCAGGACCGCGCTGTACCAGCGCAACACAGGACCGACCGATCTACTCGGATAGCGAGCCATACACCATCCTCACGACGGCAACGCCCTCGACGAACCACGACGCCGAAGAAGTCACACAATACAGACCCCGCCAGTCCACCCGGTCAGGCCGCGCACGCAATGCTAATATGGATCGGGTCCTGCTTCCTATGGGCAGAACTCACAGTTGAGCTGATTTCCGCAGCCGCCTCGTCCCCCAGTAGTTGCCGTAACCAGGTCACCGGTCGGACTGATCAGGATGATCAGAGCTGTGCATTCTCGGCCGGTGAGGACTTTCTGTACGGTTTCAAGTCGGTGAAGGCGATGGTGGAACGGATCACAGGCGTGGCGCAGAGATCGATGCCCGGCGCGATGGCGGCGTCACGAGCGAACGGCAAGCGAAAGCTCGGGACAACGTTGGCGCTGGCGCCGACTCTCGGCTACCTCGGCATACTGTGCGCCGTGATGGGCACAAGCGGTCGGTGGTCGGCTCGGGGCGCGGCGGTGATTGCCGCGGTCGGGACATTGCTGGTCACCGCGAGCTGCGGGGGGCTGGACCACGGCACCGTGTTTCCGCTGAATCCGATCGTCCGGGTGGAGCCCGGTGAGCGGTTCACGTTGTCCGTCCCCAGCAACACCTCAGCAGGCGACGACTGGTCGGTGCAGCAGCAGCCCGACGCTCGCGTCGCGGTGGCCAGCGGCGAAGAGTACGTCAGCGACGGCCCCGCGGACGCGGCCGGGGGCGGCGGCACTCACTACTTCGTCTTCACCGCCCGCGAGCGTGGTGACACCACCATCGTTCTGTTCAACTGCTTCCAGCAACGGTGCACCGGCGAACAGAACCGTGCTGACGACGACGATCCGCTGTCCTCAAGGAAGCTCACCGTCGTCGTGGTGGTGTCCTGAGTGGATTGAGTACTCAGCGGCTTGGGCGACTGGGCCCCTCGCCGGTTGCTCGTCGCATGGCGAGGATCGCGGCTACGGCCTCCCACCAGCGGGCCATCCGGCGGTCGTCGTCGATGTCCGCACTCACCTCCTCGGCCGCGGCCAGCCACGACCGGGCGATCTCCGCTTGCGGCGGTGTCGGCAAGGGTTCGGGCAGCGTTACGGCGTACCGGAGACCACCGTGGCGCACCACTTCAGCCAAGTAGGTAACCGACCGAGGAAACACCTCCAGCTGGTCCAGCACAATCGCGGCGGCCACCGCGCCCTCGCCGAACAATGCCTGGCCCGCTGCCCCATCAATGTCGGCAAGCCCATGCCGGAGCATCGCCGCGACGTCGAGCTCGACGAGCTCGACGTCGATCTTGGGGCGTTGCTCGATCATCGACGACCACGCTCCTATTCCGGAATCCCTCAACTGGGGAGATGCACTCCCTTGACATCTGGGAGACCCTTTGCGGCCTTGTCCATGTGGCCGTTGACGAAGTCGTCCTCACTCACCCATACCGTGTAGCCCCACGGATTGTAGATCTGCAACCGGCCTTCCTCGTGGCCGATGATCATCATCTGGTGCCCACCGTCCTCGCCGCGGACCTGCACCGGCACCGGCCGACCCTCGTCGACTGCCCGCTCGATGTCGGGCAGGATATTTCGCCGGTCGGCGGTACTGTCCAGCTCCCGGTGGTCGTAGCGGTCACCGGTGCGCGGGCCGATCTCCTCGTTGGCGACCTGTTCGCCCTGCCCAGGCTTCATCCCGTCGTACCCGACGATCGGCCAGTCAGCGCTCGCGGGGCGAGCATCGTCGTAAACCCGGAACTGCTCATCTCGCAACCGTTCGGAGAACGCCCGAGGGTTGTCTTGTGCCGGATCACCGGGACGTCCTCCGGTGGTGAGCTGCAGGGCATACAGCGGGTCGACCATCGCTCGGGCCGTCACGGTGGAGGCCGCCACGCAGGTCGGGTGCCGTCCCTGCGTCCATTCCCGACCCTCGTACATCATGGGAGTCGTGCTTGCCGACGTAGTGTCCGCATCGCGGTTCCAGGCCGGGGTCAGGTGGTCCCGTAACCACACAGGGTCGTCCCCGTAGGGGTGAATTTTCCGCGCGAACTCCTCGATCTCACCCATGTTGTGGTCTGCGGCGAGCGCCTTCATCAGATAGGCCCGCTCCTGCGGGGACCGGGCCGCATCGAGCAGCTCGTCAAACCGCTCCCGGTCCGGCGCGCTCATCCGGTCCAGCTGCTCGGCGGCGCGCTCCGCGTCGGTCTCGCTGAGGATGCTGTTCATACCGGCTGGCCCACCCGGCACTGCGGCCTGGGCGAGCACCAGCTTGTCGGCGTCGCCGAGGTGCTCGGTATCCATGCTGCCCGCCCTGGCCTGCGAGGCAAGGTCGTTGAGCTGCCGCTGTGCCACCCGCCCCGCATCCTCGGCCGTGATCGCCGCCTTGAGCAGCTGCCGCACCCCCTCCAGGGCAATCTCCCGCACCCGTTCGAGCGTTCCGGGTGGAACGAAGAGCTGTGGCATCGCTTCCAGCTCACTGCGGGCCGAGTACAGCGGTTGCCGCCCGGCGTCGTCCGCCTGCCGTGCCATGTGCAAGCTGTCGGCGAGCGTTCCCAACTCCTTGTCGGCGTCTCCGAACACGCCCACCACGAGGTCGAGCTCGCTGGATACCGCGGCGACGACCGCACTGGCGTACTCGGCCGCGGTCCCCTCCCAGACCTGGGGAATGTCACCGTCGGCGACTTGCTGGACGTCAAGACGTACGCTGTCTGCCTGCCCGGCCGCCATGCGATACCCGCCCGCCAGATCGCGCAGCGTCTCAGGGTCGCCGTCCGGTGCCGATATCGCCAGCGCCTGGTCTACCTTCCGGAGCAAAGCCGAGGGCCCAAAGATCAGGGCCGTCCAGGACTCCAGCCAGTCGCGTAGTTCTTCCAGCTTTTCACGGTTCGACATGCTCACCTCCAGCTAGCCCGGTCAGTGATCGTCTTGAGGGGGCGGCCCATCCAGTGCCCGGCCCACCGCACCCACCGGACGAGATGCCGCTGCGCCCGGATCCGGCGATGGGCTGGAATCCGGTGGCGGACCAGAGCCGAACCTGTGCTCTTCCGTTCGGTCGACACCGTGGTAGGTCTTCGACGTGGCGCGCATCCGGTCGGTGAGTTCGGCGAGCCCTCCGGCGATCGTCTCCAGCTCGCCGACCCAGGCATCGAAGAAATTGAGATAAGCGCTGTGCGTGCCTGCTTCCCCGAGCACTGCGTGCGACCCCGTGGGCAGCCGACGCAACCCAGCCGTGATCGCGACGACATCGTCGCGCTGCCCTTGCAACGCGGTAGCGATGATGTCCAGTCCAGCTGGGTCGACGACGAACCCCGCACCGGCATCCAGTGAGCCGACGTGTCCTCCGGAAGGATCCTCTGACACCCGGTACCCCTCCCGTGCGAGTGCGCTCCCGCTGCGACGTTCAGCGGTTGCACCGCTTCCTTCCGCTGCCGTGTGACTCAATGTAGCGTGCCGCTCCTGAGCGCTGGAATGTCTGCGTCGGCCCAGCGGGGAACACCGGACGTGCAGCGGGGCAACGTCCGAGCGAGTGATCCTTTCGCGTAACCGTTCGTGACGTTGGCTGATCAGCTCGCAACAGAGGTCAACGCGCTGGTCGTCGACACAGAGCAGCAGGAAGAGCCCCTGGGGCGGGGCATAATCGCGGGGTCGTCGTCGGGTGGATCGGTTCGGTCGTAGCGGGTGAGCTGGTCGGCGTAGAGCTCGGTGATCAGCGCGCGGGCCTCGGGGTCGTCGAAGGTCCTCACGTCTACCAGACTCGACACCAGCACATGTGCGCGGTGTTGCTTGGGTGCTGGTGGAGACGGTGCAGGCTGGACGACGGGCGGCGGGCGGGATCAGCACTGTCCCGTGCCAGGCCATCGCCGCCCTCTACATGATCCTGATGAACCATCCGGTGGATCGGCGGGGCCGCTGCCGGTCCTGCCGTCGCCCTGGCGCTCTGTTCGGCCGACGTTGGCGACCGGAGATCGATCGGCACACCGACATGCCAGCGGGGTTTACCAACGGCCCGCGCGACCTCCCTCACCCGAATGCTCCGGCCTTCCCAGTCCCGACCCTTCCCCTGGGGTTTCTAGGGTGGGGCGGCCGGACCCGGGGGGCGGGGGGGGGGGGGGGGGGGGGCCCCCCCCCCCCCCCCCCCGGGCCCCCCCCCCCCCACCCCGGGGCCCAACCCACCCCTGGACGTGGGGGGGGGGGGGGGCGGGGGGGGGGGGTGCTGGGCGGGGGCCC
>JBQTGW010000402.1:0-10682 GCA_052390495.1 Pseudonocardiales bacterium | reverse complement strand
GCTCGTACGCTCGTCCGCGAATCGGGCAGGTCCTACCTGCCCCTGATCAGGCCCGATGTGAGCCCTCGCAAGGGTCCCAGGTCAAGCCGGGCGGTGCACTGGTGCACTCACCACTGGTCACCAAGCGGTCCAAGGGTCAGCCCGTTCAGGTCAGGAACGACGAGCGGGTCGTCCTGGCCGAGTGGATGAGGTTCGAAGTAAAACGGCAGCTGCGGAAGGAACTCGCGGTATTTCGCGTTCCAAGGCGGCCCACCGACGACTGCCAGAACGTCGGCCTGGGCGTCGTAGTACTCGGATGGGGCAAAGTCTCGAATCGTTACCGAGCTCATCTTGTTTCTTTGGTTTAACTATTGGATAGAACTCGCATACTGACTGCTATCGGATGCGCCATCGTTGTTCGGGTTTCGATCCGGGGAGCATAGCCCACTGGGCGGTTTCGTCTATTTCGATGAGGAAGTCGGCGGGGCCGGGTTGACCGGTGTGTTTCCACCATTGGTGGATGTGGCTGATGATAGCCCAGAGGTCGCGCGTTCCCTGAGTGCGGATCTGTCCGAGTGCGGAGATACGAGCGGACGAGCCGTGATCATCCGTTATGTGGAGGTCTCCCAAGAGCCCGAGGTCGTCGACTTGGAGGGTCGGATCGCTCAGGCCCAAGACGAACTGGAACCGGTGATCGCGCAGGGTGGCGGTGGTCGGAGCTGATCCGGGCGTGACGGGAGATTCGATGATGGGAATATCCTCGGGGGGATCATGGATGGATCTGAGCGGCAGGATCTGCACCGGTTCGGGGAGGAACTTGCCTTGGGCATGGGTGTGGTTGTGCACGTCCAGGACCGCTATCGCTCCTCGGAGCGGCGCGACGATTCGTCCTCCCGGTTGGGTTTGGGTAAGCCAGGGTGTCGGGAGGTGGGAGACAGCGGCCGTGCTCAGCACACGATCGTAGGGCGCGTGCTCAGGGAAGCCGTGGAAGCCGTCTGTCTGGATCAGCGCAGGCTGGTGGCCGAGTTCGTGGAGCGTGGCTCGGGCGTGATGGATCAGTTCGGGGTCGAGTTCGAGGCCGGTCACGGTGCCCGCGCCGCAGCGGTGGCTCAGCAGCGCTGTCAGCCAGCCCGTGCCCGCGCCGATTTCGAGAACGTGATCGCCGGAATCGGGGGCCAGGGCAGTCAGCATCAGGGCGGCCAGGCTCGGTTGAATGCTGGAACTGGCCGGTGTGCTGGGGGTATGGGCGGGGCCGTTGAGACGCTGGACCCAGGTGAGGTCGTGGTAGGCCAGTTGGAGCCAGCGTTGGTGCCCGACGGTTTCTGGGGTGATGAGTTGCCAGGTGCCGGGGGTTCGGGTGTAAAAGGCGGGCAGAAACAGGTGCCGGGGGACCTGGGTGAAAGCATCTGCCCATGCCTGGTCGAGGAGTCCCCGAGAGACGAGGGCCTGCGCGAGCTGGTCAGCGTAGCGGTGGCCGGTCTCGGGCATCGGGCTCACGGCTCGGACAGCTGGGGCGCGGTGATGTTGGCTCTGAAGTTCTCGATCTGCGCGGCCATGTCCCGTGCCGTGACGCTCGCGCCTGCAGGCCCGGTTGTCAGGGGGCGTTCGAGGCTGTCGAGGCGTTTGACGACGATGATGGTGCGTTGTTCGACGGGGACGGCCAGAACTGGGAGTAGGGCTTGCTGCGCGGCGTCCAGGTCGCGTTGCAGGAGGTGGGCGGTGACCACGTCGATGCGGGTGACGGCGAGCGCGGATCCGGCGCATTCGTCGGCGGGCCCGTTCGACCACAGGTCGATGGTGCGGGCTGCCTCGGTGATGGTTCCTTGGGGTTTCTGCAGGTTGGTGTAGGTCATGGTGGCCATGTACGCCTGTTTGGCGGGGGTGCTGGTGAACATCCCGCCGGTCAGGTCGTGGATCTCGTCGTCACCGGGTGCTTGGTCGCGGGCGCGGGTGGCGGCGGTGAGCGCGAGCTGGGCTTCGTCGTCGAGTCGGAGTTTGGAGCAGGCCAGCGCTTCGAGGCTGTGCAGGCGGACGGCGGCGCTGCCGGTGCCGAGCCGGGCCAGTCCGGCGCGCGCGTGGTCCAAGGCTCGCCGGTGCTGACCTTCGAGGGAGAAGAAGGTCGACAGCATTCCGCTGGCGTAGGCCCACAGGGAGGGGTGGCCGATGAGCTCGGCGTAGGTCCGGGCGGCGCGGGCCTGTTCGATCGCCGCGGCCGGGTGGCCGAGATCGCAGCTCGTTCCGGCGAGCAGGCAGCTGAGCTGTCCGGCGACCAGATAGAGATCACGGCGCTGGGACAGTCGCTCGGTGCGTTCCAGGAGCTCGTAGGCGCGGTTGCGGATCATGACGAGCTCGCCGAACAGCGGGAGCATCGGGCCGGTCAGATAGGCGCGGGCAAGCCGTCGTGCGTGATCCGCCAGCTGTTCGAGGGTTGCTTCCTCCAGGTTGTCGGCACCATCACGGCCGGCGTGATCGCCTGCTTGCCGAGCTGCGGCCATGATCAGCTGCTCCTTCGTCTGGGGTGCCCATGTCTCTGCGGGACTGTGCGCGCCGTCTGGGTCATCGGTGCGGTTCTCCCTCGTTGATGCGGCTCTATCGGCCGTCCGCACTTCCGAGTGTTCCACGGCTGTACTGGGTCTTTCCTCAATGGTGAGCAGGCAGTCGCGTTGCCGTTCGGTGAGCGTTGCCCGATCGTGGTGGTCTAGCAGGTTCGGCGGGCTGGTCCGGTAGATCGCTGCGAGATTGTGGAGAACGGTCACTGACGGCCTGCGTGTACTCCGGCCGATCGGCCAGTTCTCGTACTCGCTGATGCGCGTCTTGCTCATCGGCGCCGGGCTCTGAGCGGTCCCGAATTTGGCATTGTAGACATCGGCCGCCGTTTGGCCAGACATGCCGACGGCATAGCGGTACGCCGCCCGCGGCCGAAGATGCAGTTCAGCGACGAGCGCCGTAGCGATCTCGTCGACCGTCAACCCCAGTTCGGTCAACCTCCGGCGTAGCCGGTCCACGCGCGTACTGAAACCGGGGCTGCTGGTCACCTCTGCACCGGGCACGGTGGCCTTCCCTGTGATGTGGCGCGGATGCGGACTCCTGCCGGGCCACGGTACCCCGCGCTGTTCCCGTTCCCAGCCCCACTGGGAACGACCCAACGTCCACGGCGGGAACCCCACACCGGTCGAGGCCGCTGTTGTTGCTGCTCGAGTGGCACGGCGACCCGAGAGCTTAAGGGAACGAACAGTTCCACGATCGGGGTCCCGATCCGCAGCGTGTCGTCACGTGACAGTAGTAGCCAAGCCGCCGCCCTGAGCCGCTCGGGATGGCCGCCGACTCGCTGGAATCTGGATTGGAGGAGATCAGGTGCTCATTGCACACCCCGAAACCGACCGTCCACCCGTGGATCTGTTTGGTGGATCGCCTGTCCTGAACATCGAAGAAGCAGAACGTGCCGCCGCCGCGCTGCTGGCGGCCCTCGGTGTGCCCGACGGCGGCGAGGTCGCCCTTCGGACCCCGGCCCGGATGGTCGCGGGCCTGGCCGAACTGCTCAGTTCGCCCCCGTGGGAGTTCACCACCTTTTCCAACCTAGAGGAGCAGTACGAGCTGGTGCTGGCTCGCGATCTGCCGTTCACCTCGATCTGCGCTCACCACCTGCTGCCGTTCTCCGGAATCGCCCAGGTAGGCGTGCTTCCGGGCAAGCGGATCGCCGGCCTGTCAAAGCTTGCCCGCGCCGTCGAGGCGTTCGCCGCCCGGATGCAGGTCCAAGAGGAGCTCGGGCAGCAGATCGCCGCATTCCTGGAGGAACAACTGGACTGCCGCGGGGTCGCGGTCATCCTGGCGGCCGAGCACCTGTGCATGACGCGACGCGGGGTCCGGGCGATGGGCGCCGACGTGGTCACCATCGCCAGCCGAGGTCAGCTACGCGACGACACCGTAGCCCGCGCTGAGTTCCTCCAACTAGCCATGTCGCAGACACGGAGGGCGGCATGACATCGCAGAGTGAACAGGTCTACAGCAATACGCCAGAGGTGCGAGGTAGTCGCCGTCCAGCATCCCGGACCCGGCGATCGACGCCCCGCAGAGGAGGTGGAGTAGATGTACCGGATCGGTAAACGGTTCACCTTCGAGGCCGCTCACTGGCTGGCCTGGTTACCCGAAGGCCACAAGTGCGGTCGTGAGCACGGCCACTCCTACACCGTTGAGGTGATCCTGGCCGCGGCTGAATTGTCCGGGCCGGGATTCGTTGTCGACTTCGCCGAGCTCGACCCGATCAAGAAACACCTGGGCGACGTCTTCGACCACCGGAAACTCAACGACGTTATTGACCTCCAGCCGACCAGCGAGAACCTCGCCCGGGTGTTGTTCACGTGGTGCACCGCGAAACTTCGTTTGCCAGCCACCGTCGCAGTGGAGGCGGTTCGGGTCAGTGAGACCCCCACCACTTGGGCCGAATACCGGCCAGAGCGGTTCCCACCGGGTATTGATCATCGCTTCGCCCCCTTGCAATCCGGAACCGCGTCGTACCCGACTAAATGAGAGGATCTCATGTCCACTGACACGCTGCCGCGCGTCGACCAAACCCATCAGCAGCCTATCCCAGTCTCCGAGCTGTTCTACTCGTTTCAGGGTGAGGGCGTAAACCTCGGCCGCCGCGCCCTGTTCGCCAGATTCATGGACTGCAACCTGACCTGCGGGTATGCCAAGGCCCCCGGTACCGCCGACGTCCCGGTCGAGGGCGCCATGCGCTGCGACACCGAGTACACGTGGAACAGCGCGAAGCACGACCTCACCACCGGGGTGCGGCACCTGACGCCGCAGGAGATCTGGGACGCGCTGATGAAGCTCGACCCCTCCACCAGCTACCCGTCCATTGCCCCGGTCGACCTGATCGTGGCATCGGGCGGGGAACCCCTCCTGCGCAAGGAAACCCTCATCCATCTCGCGATCCAAGCCGCGGCAACCGGCCGCCAGATGGAGATCGAAACAAACGCCACCATCAAGCCCGGCGAGGAGCTGGTCGCTACCGGTGTCGCGTTCAACGCCGGGTTGAAACTCGCCACCTCCGCGGTGCCGAGGAAGAAGCGGATCAAAGCAGACGCCATCGGGGAGATCCAGACCAGCGGCCGGGCCCGGTGGAAGTTCGTCGTCTGCGGCCCCGAGGATCTGGCGGAGATCGCTGAGCTCCAGCGGGAGTTCTCGCTCACCGAGATCTGGCTCAGCCCCGAGGGCACCACCCCGGCCACCGTCATGCAGCGGATGCGGATGGCCGCGGACGCCGCCCTCACCCACGGCTGGAACCTGACCACCCGCGAACACGTCCTGATCTGGGGTGACGAACGTGGCAAATAATGACGTCGAAAGCCGGGTGTCCAAGAGCATCAACGTGTCGGTGATCGCACCGGCGGCCTATCTGCGCCACTTCGTCGCCCAGTCGCCCGCGACGGTGCATCATGTGGCCGCTCAGCGTGTCCTGCGGGACGCGACGTATTGCGCGTTCTTCCTCGAAGAGGCGCAGCTGGGCGCCACGATCATCATCGACAACGGTGTCTTCGAACTCGGCGAGTCGCTGTGCCCGGCGGATCTGCTGCGGGCGGCGCGCGCGGTGAACGCCGAAGAGATCATCCTGCCTGACGTGATGCACGACGGGCCGGGCACCATGCGGGCCAGCGACCGCGCGGCGGCTGAACTCCGTGAGTTGAGTGACGAGTTCCGACTCTGCGCGGTGGTGCACGCAGCCGACGACACCGAATGGCATCGCTGCTACGACCACTTCGTCTCCAGTGACTACGTCGGCGCGATCGCGTTCCCGGCCTCCCGGCGGAGGGACCCGACCGACGAGCTATCCAAGAACCGCGTTGCGGCGACCCTGTATCTCGAGGATCGAGGGCTGGTCGACCCTCAGCTGATCTACCGGATGCTCGGCCTCGGCCGGACCGGACATCTTGAGCTGTTCGAGCAGCGTGACCACGAGTGGATCGCCTCCGTCGACTGCGCGGCGCCGGTGATCCTCGGCTCAATGGGCATCAGGATGCACCCCGAAGGACCCTACGAGAAGATCCCAACCCCACGTGTCGATGCCGTCGAAGAAATCGACACGGCACGCTTCCCGCTGATCCGAGACAACATCAGGGCCGTCAGGTACGCCGCCGACTGCCCCATCGAGATCCGGATACCGGCATGACCGGATCACTGTCCGATGACACGCTCACGATCCCACGGGCGCGCTTGCATGGCGTCTCGTCCATAGATCCCAACCGGCACACCATGAGCGCCAAGAGCCTGCTCAGATACCTTGAGATCAAAGTCCATCACCTCATCCAGGAACGAGACTGGGTACGCATCCACATCGTGGGTGAATATGACCGTGAATGCGTGATCTCAGCGAATGAGAAGAATGACAAACTTTTCAACTGGCAGCGCCCCACCGCCGAAGTGTACGGAAACGAACTGGTCATCAAATGCTATCCGGGCATGGACTACGTCCACCACTACGCCCTCATCATCGCCACCTATCTCAACATGCTGGGACGGTACCACGACCAAGTCGATTATGAGATCCCCAACGAGTCCACCTGCGAAGCGGCCATCGAACGGCTGGACATCGACCCTTCCGCAGACCATCTCGTCGTCCTGGGATGGGGGCTCGGGAACTTCGTCAACGGCGCGCCGTGGGCACATGGCCACGGCTACGCTTGGCAACGCGCTGAGGTCGAAGGGCGGTGCGTGCTCTACGTGGGCTTCTTGCACAGCATCTGGGGTGACGTCGCGAGCCGTGTGGTGTCCCGACTGGCCGCGCTGGGTGCCCGCCGCATCGTCTACGTGGGCAAGGTCGGATCTCTCGACCCGTACATCGCCCCCAACACCTCCCTCGCCACCGGAAACTGTAGCGTCATGGTCGATGGTCGAGTCTTCTGGCGGAATTTCTTCGGCGATATCGCGGCTGGCCAGCCAGACGTCCGTTCAGGAGTTCATGTGACGTCGCCGTCGATACTGCTCGAAGGGAAGAGTTGGCTGGCCAGGCAACAGGGGAACCGCTTCGTCGACCCCGAGATCGAGTACATCGACGGTCTCAACGCCCTCGTCTACCGGCGCAAGGCGAGCGTGGGCCCCGCCTGCGGGGACCATTACTGGCTGTTCGCGCTCGCGGCGTGGTACACCCTGCAGGACCGACTCATCATCCGCCCCGCACTGCGGACCGGCACCCATGTCGTGCTCGACAACGCCCATCACAAGATCCTCGCCCGCTACGCAGTCAATCCCGACGTGCCCACAGAACTCGCACGCCAGGTGTTCGCCCACCTCGCACAACCCGACGTGGTGTTGTTCCTTCAGGTCACGGCGGACGAGGCTTTACGCCGAAAGCAGGAGTTCAGCCCCCTGGAAGCAGGACGTACCGGGTCATCGAACGGGCACTTCATCCAGTACCAGGACAGCATCACGGAAGAACTGCGCAAGCAGGAGGCCGACGACGCTTGGGTTCCGATCGACGTCTCGGGCAAAGGCTCGGACTTCGTGCTGAGCGAGGCGCTCGCGGTCCTATCCGAACGTCTCGAGCTCGACCTGTCTGAACGCCCGACAGAGATCAGAAACGGCCGGAACCGGAGCGTGGAGCACACCAGTGGATCTTGAAACGGGCAGGCAGTACGTATGGCACGGTGTCACCTGGGCCACTGGGAAGCCCACGCTACTCCTCGCGAACACGGCGACCGGACTTCTCGATCAGATCGAGGTCATGGGGTTGGAGCTCGGTCTGAAGGTGAGCAACCCGGCGCGGTTCTGCACCGGGCGATACGGCTTCGCCGACACCTTCCACGTCGAACCGGTGCCGTGTCCGTGGCAGGCCGAAGCTGGCAACGGCGGGCAGTGCCCCCAATGCTGGGAGCAGGACGAGTTCCGCTCTGCGCACCAGTTCCATAAGGGCGGCTATGTCCCGCCCTCTCTGACGGCGTACATGTCCCAGCCCCACTGGCTCTACATCGCCACCTTCGCCCACGGAGCCAGCAAGGTGGGAACGGCGGCGGCTCCGCGCCGGACATCGCGTCTAGACGAGCAGGGAGCGATGCTCGCGAGCTACCTCGCCGAGGCACCCGATGGGCGCGCCGTCCGCTATCTTGAGGACGCCGTGAGCCGCGAGATCGGCTTGTCACAGACGGTCCGCGGAGCCGCGAAGCTGGCGGCCCTGACCGATCCGAATCCCCGCCGTGTCCAGGCGGCGCATGAACGTGTGGTCGAAAGCGCGGTGGCCGTCCTCGCCACGATGGGGATCTCCCGCAGCAGGGAAGAATGGTCGGCCCCGGCCGAAGGCATGGTGCTGCGGTCCCCACCACGACAAGGGGAACGGGCGATCTACCCGCATGACTTGCGCGAGGGCAAGCACGGGTTCTACATCGAGTCTTGCGCCGGTACGCAGATCCTGGCGCGGATCTCCCCGGACGACGAGGCCGTGCGGTATGTCCTCGACCTCAATGCCTTGAAGGGTCGTCGCGTCGTACTCGGCGACTTCCAATCGCCCGAGACGACTCTCCAGGCGGCGCTCTTCTGAGATCACACCATCGCACGATGGCCCGTACCTCGACGGCGCCACCTACACGCTCAGGCCCGAGGTTAGGGCGCAAGAGGAGACCTATGAGGCCCCCGGACGCGATCGCTGGCTGGGAAGACGCCCTGAACGCCGAACTCTACGCCCGCTTCACCCGCGATTATCCGATGTACACCGACACCAGCCGGGACCTCGCAGCCCGCGCCGACCTCAGCGACAAGCAGGTAGTCGTCGATCTCTGTGGCGGCACGGGCGTTACCGCAGGAGTCCTCCTGGAGGCCCTGTCACAGCGGGGACGTGTCATCTCCGTCGACAACGCCAAAGCCATGCAGGCCGCCGGTCAGCACACTCTTGTCGACCCACGGATCACCTGGGTCGTCTCCAAGGCCGAGGATGTCGCCGACCACATCAAAGAACCTGTCGATACCGTGGTGTGCAACTCGGCCATCTGGAAGGCAGATACGCCCGCGACCTTCGCCGCAGTGAAGCGCATCCTTCGGCCAGGCGGACGATTCGTATTCAACATCGGCGGGGGTTTCGCCGGCCTCGCGAACCGCGACGACGGCCTCGCCCGCCTTGCGCCATCCCTCAACGACCTGATCAACGCCATCGCGGTGCACGACTACGGCTACGTACTTCACCGTGAAGAAAAACCGGGACCGGTCCTGACCCCTGCCATCGTCGCAGATCAGCTGACTGCGGCCGGGTTCACCGTCCTCGAGTCAGACACCGTCATCCACCAAAGCACCGTTGAGGAGAAGCGGGCATGGCTGTCCATCCCGATCTTCGCGCGGCCCCCGGGCCAGTTGACCCATCTGCAGCGCATGGAGATTCTGCAGAAGGCATACGACAAGGTGGACAAGACACGGGTGAACATCACCAGCTGGCTCGTCGTCGTCGCGCAGGCATGAGCCGCTCGACGCGGGCAATGGGCACCTGACAGGGTACCGACAGTCGGCTCACGGTGTCGCGATGATCAGCGGACGGTGCCCGATCGAGCGCGGGCCAGCTGCCTCACGTACTGACGGATTCTCGGCCTGTCCTCAGGAAAGGCGCCGTCCCAATCGTGGTCCAACGGCACCCAGGCCGCCGGTTGATGACTCTCCCCGTACAACATGAACGAGCTGTCAACTACAGCGGCATAGGACAAGCCGAGCGTCGGCGCCCAATCTGGACGGTAGGACCGAACAGATACCGCCGCTGGTACGTCGAACAGGTCCGTGGTGATACCCGTCTCCTCGAGAAGCTCACTGCAAGCCGCAGCCCGGGGCGTCTCTCCAGCCTCGACTGCCCCGCCGGGTGGCACCCAACCCCGCCAACGGTGTTTCACCAGCAGGACATGCCGAAAAGTCTCATCAAACGTCCAGACTTCGGCTGAGATCGGATCCATAGGGCCTTTGCGTGCCTGCGCCAACCAGGCCAGCGCATTGTCGAATTCGGCCTCCGCCCGGCGGGCATCGGCCACAACCGCATTCAAAGTTTCGCTGGTCAGACCCGTTCTGAGGCACCGAAACAGCCCATCGGGAGAGCACCTCACAGTGAACCACGCTCACCCATCGACCGCACCGCAGCGCTACCGGCAGGCCATGACCCGGCTGGGCACCGCCGTCGCCGACCTGGTGCAGGCACGCCTTCAAACTGCCGGATCGGTGTCGCGGACTTCGCCGACCGGGGCACGCAGGCGGCGGTGTCCAGCTCGACCAAACCCGACCTGATGATCCGTATGCTGGAGGCGCTGGAGGTCACCGACGGCATGCGGGTCCGGTGTCCTCCGCAGCATGTGGCGCCGTGAACCCGGAGACCGGGACGACGCCACCACCGTCACCGAACTCCGCGTCCCGGACGGGTCCTGGGCCGAGGTCACCCGCGAACCCGACCCCCACGCCCGGTACCGGGTGCGAGAGGCCGGACCCACACCGCTGTGGGCACGCATCGAGACCGCCTGGGAGCAATGGACCGACCTCGGCTCACCGCAATGGCACGAGTTCGGACTCACCGCCACCCCCACCCGACACACCATCAGCTTCACAGACCCGGACGGCCCGATCTGGCCACTCCCCGTCGGCCGAGAGACGTCAGTCAGCGAAGAGCAGAGCGACGGGGTAGCGGGATAGCAGGTCGGCCAGTGAACTGCGGCCGGACGCGGATGCGCCGGTCAGCGCGTCGGTCCAGG
>JBQTGW010000401.1:0-21500 GCA_052390495.1 Pseudonocardiales bacterium | reverse complement strand
GGCGACCACATCGTTATCCCTTCCGGCCCCGACAACGGTAACCCTATGGGCAACGACACCGTTAAGTCTTCGGGGCACGACACGGGTTATCCTACGGGCTACGACAACGGTAATCCATCCGGCTACGACACCGGTAAGCCAAACGGCTACGACATCGTTAACCCAACCGGCAACGACAACGGTAAGCCAAACGGCAACGACAACGGTAAGCCAAA
Source organism: Pseudonocardiales bacterium (assembly GCA_052390495.1). Classification (GTDB taxonomy): domain Bacteria; phylum Actinomycetota; class Actinomycetes; order Mycobacteriales; family Pseudonocardiaceae. The sequence goes on along the minus strand of JBQTGW010000401.1, from coordinate 21,285 downwards.
CGGCGACGACAACGGTAAGCCGAACGGCGACGACAACGGTAAGCCGAACGGCAACGACAACGGTAAGCCGAAGGGCGACAGCAGCGATAAATCGGTTAGTGTCAGCAGCTGGTTGGGTGGATTCTACCTGTAACCGCAGACCCTGACCGGGACGATGCGCGCCGTTGCGGGCACCCTGAAAGTCGGGCGCCCGCGACGGCGGCCTCACGAGGAGCGCAAGTGAAGTTTCGTCATCGCAGCCCTGGGCCGACCGAGGAAATCTCACCGCGACCAACAACGGGCTGACCGTCAAGCGCTGCCTGTCCTTCCTGGACGCCATGACAACCGGGTGGCTGATCCCGTTGGCGGCCACCGTCCGGTTAGAGATCAGCGACGGCGGGCGCACCGTCATCGCCGAATGGGAGTTCGACCGCGAACTGGTCGGCACCCACGGCTCGCCCCAGATCACGGGCAACCCTTGTGAACCGCGTGTCAACGGAACCCGCTAGGGCGGCCGACGCGCTTCGATCTTAGGGAGGCCCACAACGTGGGAGTACGAGTGTCCTAGGTCCCCGCCTAGTGGGCGAGGTCACCCGCGAAGATGCGAGGTGGTCACGGTCACGCCGGAGGGCCTCGGGGCTGGGGTCCGGGCGGGGGGTGTCAAGACGTGTCTGGCTTGTCGTGAGCGCAGGCCGCAGCGAAGGCAGCCATTGTCGGAAACTCCCAGTCGGGTATGACGTGGCTGCGTGGGTCCGGAGTAGCGCCCCACCCGGGATGGTCGTGTCGGCGGTTGATCCAGACGGTCCGCAGCCCGGCCCGCTTAGCGGGCACGTGGTCATGGAAAAGACTCTGAGCGACGTGCAATAACCGCCCGCTGCCGATGCCCAGCGCCGCCACGCGTTGCACCAGCGCCGCGAAGTTACGCGGCGATGGTTTGTAGGAACCGACGCTCTCGGCGGTGAGGATCGCGTCGAAGGTGACCCCGAGCCGGGAGTTGCTGGCGGCGAAGGACGCCCGGTCTACGGGCCAGGATCTGCGGGTAGAGCACAGCCGGGGTCTCGGCCTCCGCGCGGGCTTCGTGCTCGCCGTACGCCGTGAGCAGCGCCTCGTCGTCCAGGTCGAGGCCATGCTCGGCTCGACCTCAGCCGAGCCGCCGGACCGCCCGGCCACCTGGGTTTCGAGCACCTGGCGCCTGGCGTCACTGCCCGTGACTCTGGTGAAAACCAGGCTGACTCGGTCCTCCCGCTGTGATCGCTGGCCCGGTCAGCCAGTACTCCTGACCGGCGCGAAATCCTCTCCGTTGAAGCTGATCAGGTGCGCGGCGTTGACGCCTTCGAAGGCCGCGGGCAGGCTCGCAGTCTCGGCGAACCTCAGCGCGGCCCGCACGTTCTGCTGACTGGTGAGGTCGAGGGTGACGTCGCCGGAGCTGGTGGTGGCATCCACCGGCCCGGCCAGCGCCTGGCCGGTGATCGATCCGGATGAGCTGTGTGCCGTGCTCGGTCCGCGGATCTGGGTCAGTGACACCGAGCCGGAGTTGGTCGACGCCGTGACCGCGCCGGTGACATTGCTGATGTCGATCGACCCGGAGCTGACCTCGACGTCGACCGTCTCGGCGCCGTCGATGGTCACCGAACCCGATTCGGTCTTCCCGTTGACCGGGGTGCCCGGCGGCACCACCACCTCGTAGTCCACCACGCATTGCCAGCCGCAGTCACCGAGTACCACGGCGTCGCCGTCGCGCCGCCAGCCCTGGCCGGGCTTACCCCACCAGGACCGGGATCGGGCGAGCAGGCTGATCCGGTCGACGGCGCCGCTGCGGACCGTGACATCACCGGAGCTCAGGTCCAGGCGCACCACGGCGGCGTCGATCTCGTCACGATGCTCTTGGCTCGTCCAGGACCACGGTGTCCAGCCGGTGAACAACAGGACAGCCAGCCCGATCAAGGCCACTCCGGCCGCCGCCCGCACCCATCGCACCGCGTACACCTCTCGCTCACGCCTTATCCGGTGACCCTACGACCAGGGGAACGCCTCGGGGTCCGGATCACCCCTGATCCCAACCCTGAGGACCACCCGAAGACACCAGGTAACCAGCTGTGCTCAGATGTGGCCGACCCGAAAGGTAGTGACCTGTGGACCGAACACTGTTACGTACTCACGAGCCCAGCACGTGCCGGTACCGCTCGTGGAAGTCGCGGACGCAAGGCAGCATCGGGTAGCGAGTGGTGAGGGCGGTGTTGAGGTCGCGGGCGTGCGTCCGGACAAAGGTGGCCGTGCAGATCGGCGACGTCAGCGCCGCATTGCCGAGGGCGACCGCTTCATCCGGTGTGCCCAGGTGGGTCAACGCAATGGCCAGGACCAGGCGGGCCATCGCTTCCTTACCGGGTGAACTGCCTCCTGGTGGGGCTGACTCGTGTGCGGCCAGGGCCGCTTCGCTGTGGGCCTTGGCGGTGGGGAAATCGTCGAGCCAGCGATAGGCCTGCGCGGGATAGGCGGCAATCGCGTAGTCCGCCATGGCGCCGGTGTCGAGGCCGAACCGGATGGGTGCTTGCGTGGGCATCCGGTCGTGCAGCCGCCGGGCCTCGGTGAACAGGGTCTCGAAATTCTCTCGATTACCCAGCCGGGCATAGGCACGGGCCGCCTTGACGCGGAGCTGGATGCCCAGCGGATGGTCGAGAGGCACGTGGGCGATGCCCTGCATCGCGGCCTGCGCTGACTGGTCCGGGCGCCCGGCATAGTTCGCGATCGTCGTCATGGCGTCCGCCGCATACCCCTGCAGTTCGCCGTGTCCGGCTTGCCCGGCGTGGGTGTAGCTGTCCAGGGCGTAGGACTGCGCTGTGTGGGGGTGGCCGAGATCGTTCGCCAGACGGGCCAGCAGCTCGGACAGGCACCCGGCGTAGACGTACAGCTCGCGGAGTTCGGTGAGGGTATGACGGCCGCGGATCAGCTCGTCAACCCGCGACCGGTAGGTCCAGGCCACCACGAACAACTCAGCGGGAGGTTCGTGGCAGTAGCTCCGGTTGAGGTCGGTGAGGACTAGGTCGAGATGCTCGAGCGTGCCGCGTCCGACGGCGGAGATTCCGGTCTGGCGGGTGAATTCCATGGCCTCGGTAGCGGCCTCGGCCAGGATCTGGTTCAGGATCTCGGGAGCTACGGCGGCCGTGGCGAGCAGTTCGCGGCGTTTCGAGGTCTTCACCTCCGCAGGTTCGGATGCCGGATCCGGCCCCTGTCCGGTGGTGGCATCAGTGCTTGTGTCCTCCGGTGCCATGGTGCGTGGCGGGGTGGCTGGTCGGCAAGCTTTGCGTGCGGTGTCGGCTTGGTCGTGCAGGGCTACCACGGTGCCTGCGGCGTTGAGGGCGTCGTCGATGGCCTGGACGAGTGCGGCGGAGGGCAGGCCGCGTTCGGGTCGTTCGCCCAGGGAGACATATTGCTTGGTGTAGCCGATCTGGGCGGCGAGCCGGGGCTGGCTCCACCCGGCGTCGCGGCGTCGTCGGCGGATTTCCCCTGCGAGTTGGCGGGCCAGGTGTATCCATTCCGGTTCTTTGGTGGGCTGGTCTTCGGTCACGACGCCTCCTCGTTCCGGTGTTGTGATTCCTTGGGAGTCAAACCCGGGACAACAGTGTGATCGGCCCGGTTGACTTGTGTCGCGGACCTTATCGGATCTGCTGTCCTTTGCGGACACCGGCACTACATTCGCAGTTCCTGATTTCCACAATCACCCGAGGGCAACATCCCCTGTAACGACGTCGAGCAGCCACCAACACCCCCAGTGGACTGTGATTCGGCTCCGAATAGCGGTCTACGGGTGCCCAGAACCGCGATTCGGCTCCGAATGGCGCTCGGCAGAGTCGGCGCGGCCCTCGCTCCGAGGCGGTGTCATCTGGCGTTACAAGCTCACCACATTCAGTGACCTTGACGTGGACCTCGTCCATAGCCGTCTGGATCAGTTGCCCGACGTCGCCGACCTGCTGGGCATGATCTGACGGTGTGGGTTGGCGGCTCTGCCTGCATGACGGCCACAGACATCGGCGGCCCGCACCGCCGCACGGCACACCTGCGTGGGTTTGTGGCCCCGCGCGGTGAAGTTTAATGGCGTACCCCGCCGGTCACCGCTCGTTCCGCCGCCGCTACGAGCGAGCGATGGACGGGGCTAAGGTCGCTGGTCTCGACGAGTACGCCCCCGTGTGGTGCCTCACCCCGTGGAAGCGCACTACCGGCGGGTAACAAGTCGTAGTCTGCAACCGAGACCCATCACAGGGTCTGTTTACGCCGCATCGCACCCTCAAGGTGGACCGAGGAGATGGACGCCGTGATGACAGCGCGACTGGTGATCGGCTTGGGCCTCACGGTCCTGACCCTGGTGTTCGCGGGTCGACGGGTGTGGTGGCTCTACAACCTGATCCGCTCCGGACAGCCCGCCTCCGGCCGGATCGAGCAGTTGGGCGCGCGGCTGCGGACGCAGGTGGTTGAGGTGTTCGGGCAGCGGCGGCTGTTGAAGTGGACGGTGCCGGGTCTGGCGCACTTGTTCACTTTCTGGGGCTTCATCATCCTGATCACCGTCTACATCGAGGCGTACGGTGCGCTGTTCGATGAGAACTTCGCCATCCCGCTGATCGGGCGCTGGCCGGTGCTGGGTTTCTTGCAGGACTTCATCGCGCTGGCGGTGCTCGCCTCGATCATCAGTTTCGCGGTCATCCGGGTGCGCCAGGCGCCGGAGCGCAGGCAGCGGGCGTCGCGCTTCTACGGATCACATACCGGGGGCGCCTGGCTGATTCTGTTCATGATCTTCAACGTGGTCTGGACGATGTTCCTGTTCCGTGGGACTGCGGTGAATACCGGCACCTTCCCCTATGACTCTGGCGCGTTCGCTTCCGAAGCGGCGGGCGCGCTGCTGGCACCGTTGGGCGCGGGCGGTAATGAGGTGCTGGAGACGATCGGGCTTTTGCTGCATATCGGCGTTATGCTGGCGTTTCTGATCATTGTGCTGCACTCCAAGCACCTGCACATCTTTCTCGCGCCGGTCAACGTCGCGGCCAAGCGGACGCCCACGGCGCTCGGCCCGCTGCTGCCGATGGAGTCGGGCGGCAAGAAGATCGACTTCGAGGACCCGGGTGAGGACGACGTCTTCGGTCGCGGCAAGATAGAGGACTTCACCTGGAAGGGCATGCTGGACTTCACGACCTGCACCGAGTGCGGTCGCTGCCAGAGTCAGTGCCCGGCGTGGAACACCGGAAAGCCGCTTTCCCCCAAGCTCGTGATCATGGACCTGCGTGATCATCTGTTCGCCAAGGCGCCCTATTTACTGGACACGCAACGGATGCCGGACCACAGCGACGTTGACGTGCTGGCGCTGGCCGCTGGTGAGGGTCAAGCGGGTAGTGATCAGAGGCGTAACGGGCACGTGCCGGAGTCCGGTTTCGGCCGCGTCCCCGGTTCCGGACCTGACCAGGCGGCCCGCCCACTGGTGGGCACCGCCGAGGTTGGCGGGGTGATCGACCCCGATGTGCTGTGGTCGTGCACCACCTGCGGGGCCTGCGTGGAGCAGTGCCCGGTGGATATTGAGCACGTCGACCATATTGTTGACATGCGCCGATACCAGGTGCTGATCGAGTCCGAGTTCCCCACCGAGCTGGGCACGCTGTTCCGCAACCTGGAGAACAAGGGCAACCCCTGGGCGCAGAATCAATCCGCCCGGATGGACTGGGCGAAGGGTCTGGGCTTCGAGGTTCCGCAGCTGGCCGAGGAAAGGCTGCCCGACGACGTCGAGTACCTGTTCTGGATCGGCTGCGCGGGTGCCTATGACGAGAATGCCCGCAAGACGGTGCGGGCTACTGCGGAGTTGCTGCATATAGCGGGCGTGAACTACGTCGTGCTCGGCGACGGCGAGACCTGCACGGGTGATCCGGCCCGGCGCTCGGGCAACGAGTTCCTGTTCCAGATGCTCGCGCAACAGAACGTCGAGGTGCTCAACACCGTTTTCGAGGGCCGCGAACCCGGCCGACGCAAGATCGTCACCACCTGCCCGCACTGCTTCAACACCCTGGGCAGGGAGTATCCGCAGCTCGAAGGGCACTACGAGGTGGTGCACCACACCCAGCTGCTCAATCAGCTGGTGCGGGACAAGAAGCTGGTGCCGGTGCCCGCCGCTGATGGCCCGGCTGTCACCTATCACGACCCGTGCTACCTGGGACGACATAACGAGGTGTACTCGCCGCCGCGCGAGCTGGTCGGGGCGTCGGGTGCGCAGCTGACCGAGATGCCACGCCACGCGGACCGGGCGATGTGCTGCGGCGCCGGCGGCGCCCGGATGTGGATGGAGGAGCGCATCGGCAAGCGGGTCAACCTGGATCGGGTCGACGAGGCGATCGCCACCGAAACCTCGAAGATCGCCACCGGGTGCCCGTTCTGCCGCGTGATGCTCACCGACGGCCTGACCACCCGGGAGAGCGAAGGTGCCGCGGGTAACCAGACCGAGGTCCTTGACGTGGCGCAGCTACTGCTCGCCAGCGTCAAGCGTATCGATTAAGCTGCCTCCTTGATCCGGGTCCCTGGGGGTCCTCGATATCAGGGGGGTTGTCGTGCGGGTATTTCCCGTGTGGATTCACGTATGTCGTGCTCGCCGGGCGAGAGCGTCGTGAAGGCTCCGGGTCCGAGCGCGACGGCGAATTCCCAGCGAAGGCCACCGAGCCCAGCACAGGGCGCCAAGCCGCCATATGTTCTCGCATCCATCGTCGTGATCTTGGCGCTGATTGCAGTAGGTATGATCCATTTCATCCCCACCGTGGCCCGACTGGGTGAACTAGGACATGGCGGCGGATTCCTCATCGTCAGACTCCTGATCGCGATTGTGCTGATCATCGCGATCGGCAGCATCGGCGGCTGGGTCGCACGGCGCTGCGGTCAACCCCGCGTCATCGGAGAGATGGTGGCCGGGATCACACTCGGTCCTTCGCTGCTCGGCCAACTCGCGCCGGGAGCCCAGCGATGGTTGTTCCCCTCGGAGCTCATACCTCATCTCGAGATGATCGCCCAGCTGGTGATCATTTTTTTTGTGTTCCTTATCGGCGCGAATCTTCCACTGGGCCTGCTGCGCGGGTCGGGTCGCAGGGTAACCGCGCTGGGGGTCGGCATGGTCGCCATACCGGTCCTCGGTGGCATCTTGCTGGCCGTCGGCCCGCTGGGGGCGTATCGGCCCGACGGTGTCGCGCTGGTCCCGTTTCTGCTGTTCGTCGGGGTTTCGATGGGTGTCACCGCGTTCCCCGTGCTGGTCAGAATCCTAGCCGAACATGGCTTGACCAGGTCGAGGATCGGGACGCTTGGCCTGACGGCGGCTGGTATCGGCGACGCCATCGCCTGGTGTCTTCTGATCGTCGTCGTCACGGCGGTACACGGCGATTCCGCAGCGGTGGCCATCTTCTGGACCGTCGCCCTGCTCATCGTGTTCGCCGTGGCTGTACAGGTCTTTATCCGTCCCGCGTTACGTCAGTTCCTGGCTTTCGCCGAGAAAAACTCGGCGGCACGCGTCGGCTCAGCTCCCGTGTTGTTACTCAGCGCGGTAGGCGGAGCCTACATCACCGACTGGATCGGTGTTCACGCAATTTTCGGAGCTTTTATGGTCGGTCTGGCCATGCCACGTGAGAATGCTCTGGTGCGAAATTTCACCCAGATTACCGAACGGGGCGTGGCCGCTGTTCTGCCGCTGTTTTTCGCGGTAGTCGGCTTGAACGTGCAGATCAATTTTCTGGGTAACCTGCAGGATCTTCTGGTATGCGGGCTGGTGATCCTGGTAGCCGTGACGAGCAAGATAGGAGCAACAACGCTGATCGCCCGCATGACGAAGCTGACGTGGCGGGATTCCGTAGGACTGGGCGTCATGATGAACTGCCGAGGGCTCACCGAACTCGTAGTGGTCACTGCAGGGTTGTCCCTCGGGATCATCGAGCAGAACCTGTTCGTCATGTTCGTCGTCATGACACTGGTGACGACGATGATGACCGGGCCGTTGCTCGGACGCCTCAGACTGGACGGGGAAGCCCCACCCGGTACGAGGAGCCAGCGGCCGGACAAGACTGACCATGGGTCTTCCCCGCGGTTACAAGCGCCTGAGCTTGCGGTTGACTCCGGCGATCGCGGTGATCGCCAGCGTCCATCCGAAGATCGCCAGGATAACCTTGAACACCTCACGTCCGAAGGTTGAGTTCCACAGGTCTCGCTGACCGAAGTCCGCGAACGGGACCAGCACGTCCAGCGTGTAGAAGATCGGGTTGAACTGAATTTCCTTAGCGATCTCGATCGGCGCCGGTGGAAAGATCCAGAACCCCACCGAACCCACTAGCAGCACCAGCCCGAACAGTAGCGCTGCCCGTTCGGTATTGTAGCCGTAACCGATTGTCCAGTCCTGTAGGTAGCTCCACATCTTACTGCCGCCGGACAGGTCCTCCCGCCGGTGCCTTTCCTGCTTCAACTGGACCTTGCGGGCCGATTCTTCGCGCCCGAGCTGCCGGTAGGATCGAGCCAGCTGATCGTAGGGTTGCGGATCGTATTTGCTATTTTCCAGCCATTGCAGCCGGGTGTCCGGGTCTAAGGGTGGGATCAGCGTCTCATAGGAGAGGCCCATGATATCGATCTGGTAGGGCTTCACCCCCCGCTTGTCATCGAGCTCGGCCATCTTACCGTTGCGCAGGCTGATCCGGCCCGCCAGGCACTTGGCGGGCATCAGCATACGATCGGCCTGGATGTCTTCGGCGTTGAGCGCATTGGCGATTTCTTGCTCGGACTCGGCTTCGTTGTTGACCTCCGCATCGCTGAAGTCGAGGTTCTTCCCGATGCGAGCCCCTTTCAGCCGGATCTCCCCGCACGACGTGAAGCCCGCGTCGCAGTTCATATCGATATCGACGCGTAGTCCGTCGGCGACGAGCGCCAGGCCGGATCTCCCGCGCACGATTTTCTTCTGGACTGGCTCTTTCCGCCTTTTCTCGGGATCGACCCTCACATTCTCGATGGCCATCTTCTCGATACCGATTTCGGATAGCCGCTTATCGGTCAGCCTCGTTCCGGTGAGGCGAGCTCCGGTGAAGCTCAGCTTTCCCGAAATATGCGCTCCGATCAGGCACACGGTACCATGGGCTTCGAAACCATCGCGGCAGAACATGTCCTTGTCAACGATCAGCCGAGGCGCCAGGAACGAGATGTCGCCGGGGTTGTGTAGAATGGCCTTGTTGAGGCTGAGCTCGCCGTTGACGTGCACATCGGAGAAGTTGAGCATTCCCTCGGCGGTGAACTCCTCGTCACAGGACAGGTCGTTCTCGACAGTGAGCTGAGCGGCTTGAATCGCCACGCCTTCGGGATTGCGAACTTTGGTCGTACTGAAGCTCAGAGATCCCTTTATGTGGGCACCTCGGAGGCTGACCTCACCGTCGATCACAAGCCCTTCCCGGCAGTACATGTCGTCGGCGACGACGAGCCGGTCGGCCCGCAGCGCGATCCCTTGCTTGTTGGACAGCGTGGCGCCACTGAAGCGGACCTCACCGCCGACCCGGGCCGCCACCAGGTTAATCTCACCGTCAGTGGTGAAACCGTCCTGGCAGTACAGATGGCTGCCGATGACGATGTGGCCGGCCCGTAGCACGGTCCCACCCTTGTTGCACAAGGTAGCATCATTGAAGTTGAGCTGCCCCTCGACCTGGGCGCCGCGGAGGTTGATCTCGCCTAGTACTTTCAACTTCTCCCGGCAGTACATATCACCTGCAACGGTCAGTCGTTCAGCGCGCAGCGCTACTCCATCTGGGTTGGACAGCGTAGAAGCACTGAAACGGACCTCACCGCCGACTCGGGCGGCCACCAGACGAACCTCGCCCTCCGCCGAGAAATGGTCCTGGCAGTAAAAATGGCTGCCGACGACAAGCCGGTCGGCGTCGAGGGCGATCTGTCCGGGGTTGCGCAGGGTTGCGTTATTGAAGTTGAGCTGACCTTTGATATGGGCACCTCGGAGGCTGACTGTCCCGTCCACCTCGAGCTTTTGCCTGCAGTACATGTCGTCGGCGACGACGAGCCGGTCGGCCCGCAGCGCGATCCCTTGCTTGTTGGACAGCGTGGCGCCACTGAAGCGGACCTCACCGCCGACCCGGGCCGCCGTCAGATCGACCTCGCCGTCGGTGCTGAAATCGTCCTGGCAGTACAGGTGGTTGTCGACGACGAGGTGATCGGCACGCAGTGCGACCCCCCCAGAGTTGCGCAGGGTCGCATGGTTGAAGTTGAGCTGACCTTTGACGTGGCCGCCGGACAGGCTCACCTCGCCGTCAGCCGTGAACCCCTCCCGGCAATACATGTCCTTCTCGACTGTTATGCGCTCGGCATTGAGCGCAACCTTCCCGAGGTTACGCAGGGTCGACTCCGTGAAGCGCAGCTCACCCCCGATCCGGGCTGCTACCAGGTTGATCTCGCCCTCGAAGACGGCGCCGTCGCGGCAGAACATGTCACCAACCACGACCAGGCCGTTCCCGCGTACCGCGATCCCTCCGGGACTGGACAACTTCGACTTCGGACCGCTGAGGACGAGCTGGCCGCCGATACAGGCACCCTCGAGATCAACCTCCCCGTCGATCTGGCAATCACGCAGGTGCAGATCACCCGCGCACGTGAGCCAGGCGCCCTGCACTCCCGGCAGCTGACACCCGTAGAGCCGAACCGACCGGGACAGGCTGTCGGCGATCACGAGTGGCTCCTCGAACTCACATTCTTGCAACAGCAGCGGTGGTTCGAAGTCGATGCCGCGCAGGTCCAGCAGACCGGTGATCCGTGCTCCCGAGAGGAAGACCGACGGGGACTGCCCCGCGCCGTGCTCGTTCTCCTGTCGCTCATCGACGGGTCGCCGCCCGACCAGCAGATCCATGATTACCTCGGCCCGCACGACGGGGTCGGGTGCCCCGCGGAGATCGATATGTTCGCCGTAGGGGAATCCCATCCACAGCCTCCGCTCGGGCCCGGACAAGCCGCCAACACGCATCTCGATCTCCATCTCCACTGGCGACGACCAGAGCAGCAAGCTCAGCCATGAGACGCTGAGCGTGGTCAGCGCGACGCATGGAGCAATCGAGTATGTGCGGTTGCGGAGCGAGGATCAAGGCCTGATCACAAAGCCCTCAGCAGGTCCACAGAGGCTGGATGCCGACGTCCTCGCCGTCCCTGGTGGCGTTGACACGCTCGAGGGGGAGCTCCAACGGGCTGCGCGCGGGTATCGTCGGGGCCGTGCGCGAGTCGGTGTCGTCGGCCCCGTCACGGATCTTGGTTTATGGTGTGACCGGCTCGGGCAAGAGTGTTCTTGCCGAGCGAATCGGCACCACCCTGAATCTCCCCTGGTATTCGGTGGATGACCTGACCTGGGAACCGGGCTGGGTGCCGGCCCCCGTCGATGACCAGCGGATTCGGATCTCGGCGATCTGCGCGCGGAAGTGTTGGGTCCTGGACTCGGCGTACGGGAAGTGGCTCGACATTCCCCTTTCCCGTGCGGAGCTGATCGTCGGGCTGGACTATCCGAGGTGGTTTTCGCTGGCCCGGCTGATCCGAAGGACGATTCGGCGGATGATCAGGCGTGACGTGGTGTGCAACGGCAATCAGGAGTCGCTGCGGTTGACCTTTTCGCGCGATTCGATCATCGTATGGCACTTCCAGTCGTTCAAGCGTAAGCAACGTCGGATGCGGGAATGGCGAGCCGACCCTGATCGTCCACCCGTCCTTCTCTTCCGATCCCCTCGTGCGACGAGAGCCTGGCTGCAACAACTCGGCGAACCCGGCTCGCCCCGAATCGAAGGGCTTATCGGCTAACCCACCGATACTGGGGAACGTGGGTGGGCTGGCCGTAGCGGACACCTTCGCATGCACTTCGCCCGACGCAACCGATCGAGGGGTTGTCGACTGTTTGCGGGAATATTGTAATAACACACTGTTTCGTGTGATCTTGCGCGAGTGCGCTGCGGGGTGTGCTGCGAAGCGGGGCACCGTGTCCTGTCCTGGCAGCGCGGACGCTGGCACGTGTCGTTCTCCGTGGAACTGCCCGACGTCCAACCCGCCCCGCGCGAGGGCGGCCGGGTCGTCGGGGTCGATCTGGGTATCACGGACCTGGCGGTGCTGTGCACCGGGGAACGGGTGCCCAACCCGCGCCGGTTGGACCGCCTGGGCCGGGGCCCGCCTGATCGTCGCGGACCGGTGGTTCGCCTCGTCGAAGACCTGCTCGGGATGCGGCACAGCGACAACCAAGCTGACCCTGTCCCAGCGGACCTACACCTGCACGACGTGCGGTCTGGTCCTGGACCGCGACCACAACGCCGCACGCAACCTGGCCGCCCTCGCGACCGGCACCGGCGAGTTACGCCGGAGCAGCCCGACAGAACCGACGTCAGACCACCCCAGCCCGCTGTGGTGGCAATCGGACCGCTGCGGGAAGAGTCGACCACGACTCAACGTCGCCTCCGCGAGGAAGCGACTCGATGAACGCTCCTACACATTTCATCGAACGGTTTGTGCCAACAGGCTGGCCGACGGTCCAGCGTGGTCGGTTGCTGGTCCGTCCCCCTGGGAGTATAGTCGAACATGTGTTCGATACTGACTTGTCACCGCCACCGGAGACCGCCCCACCCGAGGACGTCATCACCCTCGACGACCTGGTCGAGGAGCCCCTCGGTGTCGCGGAGCCGGTGCGGTGGTCGGAGTATCTCCCGGATGGCATGCTGGCGGACTTGTTGGCGTACCCGGTCGGGGTCGACCCGGAGCATCGGGAGTTCGAGGCCCTGGAACGCATTGGGGGGTGGGAGCGGGTCATCGCCTGGGCCCAAGCCCGCCAAGCCCGGGAGATGACCACGTTCGTGGACCGTGCGGAGGCCCGGAACCTGGCGTTGGGGGCTTGTGATTCGCAGGCTCATGAGTCGGCGGTGGCCGAGGTGGGGTTGATGCTGGGGGTGTCGGCGCGGACCGCGGCGGTCCGGGTGGGGGATGCGTGGTCGTTGTGTACCCGGTTGCCGGCCACGTTGGCGGCCCTGGAATCGGGTCAGATCACCCTGGCCAAGGCCCGTGTTGTCGATGCGGAGACCTTGAATCTGTCCCCGGAGCACGCCGCGCTCGTCGAGGCGAAGGTGCTGGCCAAGGCGGGGAAGCAGACTCCCGGGCAGTTGCGGGCCGCGACCCGCCGCGCGGTGCTGTCCACCGACCCCGCCGCGGCTCGGGAACGGGCCGAGCGGGCCCGCCGGGAGCGCGGGGTCCGGATGTGGCCCGAGCCCGAGGGGATGGCCACCCTGTCCGCGTACCTGCCGGCAGCCGACGCCGTCGGGGTGTTCGCGGTGCTCGATGAGTACGCCCGCCGGGCCGGGTTCGCCGGTGATGAGCGCACCCTGGAGGCCCGCCGCGGCGACGCCTTGGTCGATCTGGTGCTGGGCCCCACTGGGTTCTGCAGCGCGGGCACCCGCACCGCGTGTGAGCGCAGCACCCCGGCACCGGACAGCACCCAGAACACCACCACTCCTGCCACCAGCGCCGCTGCTGGCGCCAGTGCTGCCAGCGGCATTCACACCTCAGCCACCTCCGGCGATGACGTCCCGGCCACCGAAACCACCAACCCAGCGGGGTGCCGGTGTGCGTGTGGGCGGTGCCGGCGCGGCGGCGGGGTCGATGTTCGGGTCACCCTCCCCTACACCGCACTGCTGGGCGCCGACGACCAACCTGGGGAGATCGCCGGCTACGGACCCATCCCCGCTGCGGTGGCCCGGGACTTGGCCGCGGGGGGCACCTGGCGGCGGATCCTCACCGACCCGGTATCGGGCCGCCCGGTGGACTACGGCACCACCCGATACCGGCCCCCCGCCCACCTCGCCGGACTGGTGATCACCCGAGATCAAACCTGCCAGTTCCCCGGCTGCCGGGTCCCCGCGCATCTCTGCGACCTCGACCACAGCATCCCGTATAACCCGGAGACCGACACCGGCCCGACCAGTGAGATTAACATCGGGCCCAAGTGCCGACGCCATCACCAGGTGAAACAGACCCCCGGCTGGACGGTGACCCAGCACCCGGACGGCTGCACCACCTGGACCACCCCCAGCGGCCATGTCTACCACTCCCAACCACCACCCCTGACCGACCCCGAACCACTGACCACCCACCCCGCACCCGACCCGGACGAACCCCCACCCTTTTAGATGTCTCTCGTCCGTCCGGAACGCGGAGCCTTCGGAACGCGGAGCCTTCGGAACGCGCAGCCTTCGGGTCGCGATGCGAAGGTGTTCACCGTCGCGATGCCCGCGATTCCTCATCCGATGAAGCGGATCTGGGGCCATTGCTGCGACCACGGTCTGCGCTGCTCGCGGCAGACCCACACGGTGCGGCCCTGTTCCTCGGTGTCGAGGTCGAGGCCGTTGTCGATTCGGGCCGCGGGGGTGACGCTGGCGAACAGCTCATCAAGGGTTGCCCGGCTCAGGCCGACCGCGATGGTCGGAGTGGCTCCTTCCGGTGGCGGTCCCCAGTCGGCGAAACCGTTGTGACCGCTGAAGACCGGTGGCAGGTCGAGCCGGGACCGGGCCTGCTCCAGCGCCCCGGCCTCGCCGTAGTTGGCGGTGAGGATGACCGCTTGGCGGCGTTCGTCCGGGGGCAGGTCGCGGTGCACACCCGCGACGGTCGCGACCAGTGCTGGCCAACCGAGCGTCGCGCCTGCGTCGGAGTTCATTTCGGGGATCGGCGTGCCGGCCAGCGCGTGTGGAGGCACCACGGGCAGCATCAGCACTGCCGAGCTCGCCGCCGTGACCGCCAGCGCAGCGCCGACCAGACCGGTGCGCAGGGTGGCTGGTGACTTTGGCGCGCTACGGCGGGCCCAGTCCCATACCGGCCCGGCGCCTGCCGCAAGCAGTACGGGATACAGGCCGGCCAGGTAGTAGGGCTTGCCGCCGGTGGCGATGAACACGGCGGCCAGCAGCGGGTATGCGATCCCGAAGAGCCGGAAGCTGCGCAGCTGTGGGTCGCGCAGCAGGCGCCATAGCCCGATTCCCCAGACCGGGACCAGCAGCAGGCCCATCAGCACCAGCTGGAAGGGCAGGAACAGCCAGCGCGGCTCGCTGCTGGCCGAGCCACCAGCCGCGATCGAGGTGGACAGCTCCAGCAGCGGCCAGCCGTGGCCTGCCTGCCATAGCAGGTGAGGTGCCCACAGGACCAGCGCCACCCCCGCCCCGAGCCACGGCCACGGACTGCGCAACGCCGCTCGCGGTCCTACTGCCAGCAGCGCCACCACGAGCGCGGCGAGGTAGAACGCGAGCAGCGTCTTGTTCAGCAGGCCAATTCCCGCCACCAGCCCCGCCACCAGCCAGATCGGGCCACCCCAGATCGGGCCACCCCAGTCCGGGTCAACGCAGCGCAACGCGCGGATCAGCAGCCAGGACAGCGCCGTCCAGGCCAGCAGGTCGAACGTCGTCGTGGACAGCAGGTGACCCACCGCGATCACCACCGTCGACACCGCAGTGCAGCAGGCGGCGAGGAGTTGCGCCCCCGGCCGGGCGCCGAACTCTCGGGCAATCAGCGCCGTCAGCACCACCACCGCCGCGATGGCCAGCGCCGAGGGCAGCCGCAGGGTGTACAGCGAATCCCCGAGCAGAGTGGTCGCCCTGGCCAGCAGCGGAGTGAGCGGTGGCTGGTCGGGGTAACCCCACGCCGGATGCGCGCCGGCGACGAGGAAGTACAGCTCGTCGCGGTGGTATCCGTAGCCCCCGGACCATGCCACCAACACCGCGCCCGTCGCGCCTGCGACGACGAACGCGCCGCGCGCCAACGGTGGCCGCGCGGGTGTCACGGTGCGGTCAGCTCGCCTGCCAGCCGGCCGATGAACTCCGCCGAGTCCTCCGGTCCGAGCGACGCGACGCGTAACTGCTCGTAGGCGAGCCGGTAGGTGCCGACCTCGCGCAGGACTTCCAGGTAGATGCCGCCGGTGAGCTGCGCCGCGTAGACGGTGCGGGGATCGTCGGGTTCGGAGAACTCCAGGACGCTGAACGCTCCGCTGTTCATCGCCGGATGGGCGCCTGCTCTGAACGGCAGTACCCGGATGACGACGTTGGGCCAGGCCGCCGCTTCGGCGAGGTGTTCGAGCTGCGCCCGCATCACCGCGGGGCCTCCGACGTGCTGTCGCAGCGCGCCTTCGGTGATGATGACGTCGAGCTGCATCGCGGGGTCTGCGGTGAGCCGGTTCTGCCGGGTGTGCCACAGGCCGACCAGCACGTCCTGCTCATCCGGAGTGCTGGGTTGCGGCTGGGCGTCGATCACGGCGGCGGTGTAGTCGGCGGTCTGCAGGAGATCGGGGACCGCGCCGAGCTCGAAGACGCAGATCCGGGAGGCGTCGGTTTCCATGCTGAGGTAGGCCTGCAACCACCCGGGCACGATCTCGTTGTGCGGGTGCCACCAGCCGCGTTGCCTGGCCTCGCGGGCCAGCGCCACCAGCGCTTCGGCTTCCGGCCCGGTCACGTTGTACACCGCGAGCAACTCGCGGACATCGCCGGGACTGACCGTCATGTAGCCGCCCTCGATTCTGCTGATCTTGCTGGCTGACCAGCCGACTTGACTGGCCACGTGACTGGAGGAGAGACCGGCGCCTGCACGCAACCGGCGCAGGGCCAAGCCGAGTCGACGGCCACGCAGGGTTGGAGAGTAAGGAGTCATGCCGGAACCCTGACACAGACTGCAAGTGCAACGCAAGTATCAGATATGCAATTTACCGGAACTTTGACGCCGATCCTGCTCGCACCTACCCCCCTGCTGTGCGGATGGGACAGCGAGCCAGGAACTACGGGGCATGGCTCGCCGGGCCGGTCTGCCCGGGTAGCCCCCTCAGGTGGGATGTCTCTGGTGAGAGACATCGGCAGCCGTCGATAGCGGCATCGTCGCCCACGTTGCGGCACAGGCGGAAATTGGTGACAGCGTCAGTTGGCGTCGCCCCAGTCGTTAGCCAGGTCGGCAACCCCACCAGCACCACGCAGCCCGCCAGAAACAGCAGGCCCAAGGCCGTCACCGTTGTTCTCCACCCCCCGCTGTACCACAGTGACACATTATCACTGAGCGTGACGGGATCTCCCATCATGAGTGACGTCCACCAGCCAACTACAGTATAGTTGGTAAGGCTACCCTTATCTACCGATTGGGGCTGTAGTGGGATGCACGCGGAACCGAGGGCTGGCGATACCCGCACTCGCCGAGCGGGCCCGAACCCTCGCCGCTCGCGGTGGCGCCGCCGCACTGGTCGCCAACACCCCCCGGGGTCGGCTGGTGCCGACAATGCATCGCGTATACGAGGATGGCTCACTGCTGCTGTTGTTACCCGAGGAATCGGGGTCACCTGCCCTGGCGGAGCTGGCGCCAGGAGGCGAGGTGTCGACAATGGTGGAAGTCACCGACACCGCGCCGGTGGCGCTGCGCCAGCCCGTCCGTGGCCTGCTGTGGATCACCGGCTGGCTCCGTAAGCTGGCCTGGAAGCAAGCCCGGAATGCCGCAACGAAGTGGGCGGAGCACCGCCCCGATCCTCGCTTGCTCGATGTCGGGCACACGGCCAGCCTGTTGTGGCTGCGTCCGGCCTTCGCGGTGTTCTCCGACCTGGAGGGCAGCGGCTGGCTCACTCCGGCCGACCTGGCCGAGGCCGAACCCGACCCGTTCTGCCACCTCGAGCGCTCCTGGCTACAGCATCTCGATCAGGCCCACCCCGACGTCCTGCGCGCCCTCGCCAGTCGCATCCTCGCGCCGTCACATCTGGGGAAAGCCCAGGTCCGGCCGCTTGGCTTCGACCGGCTCGGCCTGCGGCTGCGGATCGAAGTCTGCCATCACGCACATGACGTGCGGCTGGCTTTCCATCAGCAGGCCACCACACCGGCCCAGCTCGCTATCGAGCTACAGCGCCTGGTCAGCTGCTCGGCCTTCGCCAACATCCATCGCGATTGGTTCCTCGCCTCGGAGATCACTCTGATCTGACCTCGCTGATCGTGGTGGGGTGGTGACAGCGAGTGTCGCTGAGAGGAGACGTCTCCGAGGGGGCCGATCCGCCGGGCAACCGCAGTAGTAGGCGTCGGTTTGGAGGTGTCTCTCCGCAGAGACATGCCCCCGACGGGCTAAACGGGCAGACCGGCCCGGCGGGCCATGTCTCGTAGTTCCTGGTCTGCCGGAGAGCTGCGGCGTGAGTTCCGCAGCAGCACGGCGAGGGTGTCGCGGACGAATGGGTCACGCAGCACGCGATGCGGGTGGATCTCCTCAGCGCGACGCAGCGCCCGTACGGCGTCGTTGTGGCGTCCCCGCAACTGGGCCAGTCCCCGGCCGAAGTCGCGCCAGTACGCGGAGCGTCGCGACCGGTAAGGATGCACGTCCGGGTTCAGGCCCTCCGCCAGCGCCACCACCAGCTCAGCATCCCCGATCTCCAGCGTGGACTCCATGCGCCACAGAGCCACATTGGTGGGACCGAATCCGAGCCCGTAGGCAGTGCCCTCCCCGGTGTGCTCGGCTAGTTCCCCGGCGTGTTCGAGGGCCGCCTCCGCGTTGGCGCGGTGCGAGTCGCTCGCTGCGACCAGAGCATGAGACAGCGCGAGCATGCCCGCGAGTTGGGTCGATTCCGGGCTGTTCGTCGGTACTTCCGCCGCGTCCAGCTCAGCTTGTGCCAAGTCGGACGCCCCGGCGGCCAGCAGCACTCTCGTCGCGCCGTGTGCGGCCAAGCCCAGCACGATCGGAGTGTCCCGCTCCTCGGCGAGCTGATATGTCAGCGTGATGTCGTTTTCCCGGCGCAGGTCGAGTGGGGCGCCCACCTCACGTAGCCAATGCCTGACAGCTTGCACGTGCAGCAAAACCGCCACGTCCAGCAGTTTGGCGACGTCTCGACCGGCCGCGATGCTGGTGTGCACGTCCCGGATCAACCCGGGCAGCATGGCACTCAACTCCGCTTTACGGCACTGATGCAGCGCGTCCTGCGCCGCGTGCACCCTGGTCCGTAGCGCCTCCACCGGGAGCACCTGACCGCCGGGCCGATGCCGGCTGACCGCCATCAACGCCAGCCGGACCGCCTCCACGCTGCTGTCGGTATGGCCGTTACCGGGTGCGGGTACGGGGAGTCTGGTCAGCTCCGACACCGGGATCTCAAGCGCCTCAGCCAACGCCTCGACTTCGGCGAAGGTCGGGGAGCGCCGCCCGGTCTCGATCCGGTTCAGGGTGTCCTTGCTCATCCCGGCCAGCCCGGCGACCACCTGCAGCGACTTGCCTCGATCGTCGCGGACCCGCCACAGCGTCCACCCGATCGTGCTCGCTTCCGCAGCGTCCATGACGGACCTCTCTTCACCAGCTCCGCACCGACGCCCAGGGGCGGACCCTTTTGGTGTGGAGGTCTCGCCAGGCTACGTGCCGACCCACCCAATCGAGCACACACCCCGCAGGCCGTGTCGAAGCCCACTCGATCACAGTGACCATGCCGAGATCGCCGAGCACCCGCCTTCGGTGGACGAGAGTGTCGTTATGCAGCTGTCTGGCCCCCTCATCGGCTCGTTCTACCGGGTGCTGTGCGACAACGGGTGGAGCCAGCACGGAATCGCGAGGGCCACCAAGACGCAGCAGTCCCAGATCTGCGAGATCCTCAAGGGTCGGCAGGTCATCGACTACCGCGTGCTGGTCCGGATCGCCGGCGGTCTGGGCGTCCCACGTGAGCTGATGGGTCTCGGCTCCGGTGCCGGCAGTACGGAGGGCGCCTACGCTGGCGGGGTCACGGTCACCGGCCCGGCCAAGGAGGTGAGCGCGGAGATGCGCCGCCGTCTGCTGCTCACCGCCGCCGGGATGGCCATCGCGGGCCGACCCTTGCAGGGGCTTGGCGATCTGGCCGAGCTACCCGGTCCCGCTGCCGTCCCGGATCTTCGAGGTGCACGTGGCGAAGGTGCACAACCTTACCCGAGGACTCGTCGAGGCCGGTGACGTCTACGGGTCGGACCCGGAGGTGAGCAGCGCTGCGGCGGCGTGGGCGACCCGGCTGCTGAGTGTCCCCGGCGCCGAGCCGGTCAAGCGTGCCCTGATGGCGGCGGTAGCGGGGCTGCACATTCATGCGGGGTGGTCGGCGTTCGACGCGGGCCTGTACGACCGTGCGGTGCACCACTACACCCGCGGGCTGGAACTGGCCGGCAAGGTCGGGGACGCCTACCTGCAGGCCACCGCGCTGAGCTACGCCGGGCTGGCCACCGAGGAGCACGGCGACCCCGGCGATGGGCTGAAGATGTTGCAGTACGGCCAGGTCAAGGCGTGGGACATCCCCGCCGCCGACGGGCGCGTAGTGGTCGTCGGGGAAGGTTCCCGGGTGGCCGTGCAGGCCTGCGCGCGGGCGGACTCCGCGACCGCCCTGGCACGTCTGGGCTGCTGGGACGCCGCCGACGCCGAGCTGGCGGCATCGCGGGAGCTGTGGCAGCCCACCTCCACCGACCCCGCGGGCGACCTGGACTACGTGGCCGCCCGCCTGCAACTCCAACGCAGGCGACTGGATGCGGCGGAGTGGTTCGCCGCGGCATCGGTCCGGCGCTGGGAGGGGGGACGCAACCCCCGCGCCCGCACCTGGTCCAGCCTGCTCCTGGCCACCATCCACATCCGGACCGGCGAGTCCGACGGGCTGCAGCTGGCCCACGGTGCGATCACCGACGTGACGCAGCTCAGCTCGGTCCGCGCCCGCCGACGCCTCGAACCCCTGATCGCCGCCCTGGAGACCCGGCCGGGCAGTGACCACCGCGACCTCGCCCGAATGGCCCGCCACATCGCCACCACCCGCACCTGACGTGCGATCCCGTGCCCGTTATGACTCATCGACGGAATCGGAATCACCCTGGCGGGCCGGCAGGCCCTGATGAGCCGATACCACCGACCCGACACACGATATGACCTGATCCTGTGGCCACCGATTCACAAAGTGGTTGGCTCAGAGCTTTCCTTCTTTCCACCACTGGTCGGTCAGCATAGCCTCCGGAACCCGGGGATCTTCAGGTTCGAGTCCCATAGCCCAGATACGCTCGAACCATTCGTGACCCAGCGGTTTGGGAAGCTTAGCCGCACACCAGGGGCAGAAATATATCATCTGAACCGAGCCGTCTATATAGACGATGCCGTACTCACGATACTTCGCCGAGTAGATCACCGGCAGGCGCACGTCACTCAGTGCGTCAGCCATGCGAGGACAGTGATGGTCGCCGTCCTGAGAACACTTGTCGGTCTCGTTCATCTGATTTTGTCTCTGATCGTCCGATCGGATTTGGCTGGTTTGATCAGTTCTCCGGTGGCGGGGTCCAT
>JBQTGW010000400.1:0-3222 GCA_052390495.1 Pseudonocardiales bacterium | reverse complement strand
GCAGGATCGTGTCGGGGTCGCGCAGGTCGGCGTGGATGTAGTCGGTGGCGCCTTGCGGGGTGCTGGTGAGCAGGGCGCGGGCGTGCGCCATGATCAGGGGATCGTTGTCGACGTAGACGATTCGGCATTCCGGTGCGACTGTCTGGGCGACTTCGTGGGTGTTGTTGGCGGTGGGCAGGCCGGTGCCGATGTCGAGGAACTGCCGGATCCCCACGTCGGCTGCCAGGTACTGGACGGCGCGGGCCAGGTACGCCCGGACCGCGCGTGCGGTGGCGGCGAGGCCCGGGATGAGCGCGAGAACCTGCTCACCGAGCTCGCGGTCGACCGGGTAGTGGTCCTTGCCGCCCAGCAGGTAGTTCCAGAACCGAGCGGTGTGTGCCCTGGTGGTGTCGATTTCCAGGACCGGTTCCTGGCCGGGGTCCCGTGAGGTATCCGTCACGACTGCCTCTCCCTGAGTTGATCGATTATCGCAGCCAGCGTCCTCTGTCGATGCGTAAGGCACTACAGCGGAAGAGGCCACCGATAGAGGGAATCTGGGTTGTCGAACCACACGTACTGTAAAACGGCGTCGTGGTAGGCGGTTACGCCGAACTGCTCAACGTTCGGCTCGCCGAGCCGTCGCCACGACGCGCAGCAGGACTCGACCGTGTCCCAGTCCACCGCGGTCAGCCGCAGCAGCGAACCGCTGAGGCTCCCGCGCAGGTCGATGAGGATGACCCCGCCGGGGGCGAGCTGGGAGATCCATGCGGGCGGAATATGGTCGGCGGCGGCAGTGGCGATGATCCGGTCGAATGGCGCCGCCGCGGCGAGCCCGGCCGATCCGTCACCGGCGTGTACGGCCGGGTTCAACCTGAGCCCGGCAAGAGCTCGGCGTGCCGCGTCGGCCAGACTTGGGTCGAGTTCCACGCTCACCACATTCTGCGGGCCGACCCGGTGGCACAGCAGTGCGGCGTTGTGGCCGGTACCGGTGCCAATCTCTAGGACTCGGTGGCCGGGCTGGAGGTCGAGGGCTTCGAGCATCCCGGCCATGACGGTCGGCATGGAGCTGGAACTGGGGGGAGCGCCCGCCTGGTTCACTATGTCGGGTGCCGGGGTCAGCTGGACGATGATCACCTTGCCGGGGGGAGAGGGCGCTCCGGCCCAGGTCAACATCCGGTTCCACGCGCGACGTAGCGGCTGGCGGCCAAGCCGACCATGTACGTCGTAGTAGGTGCCGTCCTGGAAGCGCCCGACGCTCACCCGCCACCTGCCGCGCCGGGTGGGCTGCGGGATGCCCGCGGCGACCTTGTTCGCCCAGTCAAGTGCCGCATCGCCGTCGTGAGGGATGCTGTCGTTACGGCTGGTCACCTCACCACGGCCATCGACGAGTACCCATCCCTGCCCGTCGTGGTGGACCCGCCCGGCGGACAGTTCGGCATGCACCACTCCATTGAGCTCCTGGAAGGTGTAGCAGCGAACACCGGTGATGATGTTTCCTGGCCTGGGCGGGGCAGTCTCGACGATAGCGGTGACGACGTCGTGGGCCCAGTCGCAGGCGCTGGCCGCGTCGTGAGCGGGGAGTTCATCGTTGCGGTAGGCCGCTTGGCCGCTCAGGTTGAGCATCACCCACGACCGTCCATCGTGTTGCAGGAGCAACACGCCACCGTCGTCCACGCCTGGGCGCATGGTGCTCATTTCCTTTTCCGGCACGTGATCCGGGCCTCCGGGCTGAAGTCTTCGACGCTGCTGGTAGGCAGGGCGCGGGCCTGCACCAAGACGAGGGGGTCGTGGTCGACATATGACGGATCCGGCACTCCGGAGTTCCCGGGTCAGGCAAGGGGGAGGGGCCAGCGGTACCAGCCGTCGTCGGTGTCAAACCAGACGAACTGAGTACTGGGGTTGGCGACCACTCCGAAGCGGTCGGGCTCGGGCTGGTCGAGATGGCGCCAGAGCTGATAAGTGGCCTCAACACTGTCCCAGAGCCGACGCGGACCGGCCTGGCTGACCGGGCGTTGTTCGTCGAACTCAGGGCCGGTGATGACTTCTGCGTGTGAGCCGTCGCACGCATTGATGAGCACCCCGTCGCAGGTAGTCCGAGTGCGCGGGTCATAGACCCTCGTCCGGCAGAAACTGCGGGCACCATGGAGCTGGAGTTGCAACAGAAATCGAAAACTGTCTTCGCCGACCAGAGTTGACGGGTCGAGTGTGGTGCTGGTGCGGGCGGCGTGCCGCGAGCTGCGGGTACGTGAGGGATCCGGGGTACGCAGCGGGCTGTCCGCTTGCGGGCGAAGCCACATGAAGTGACCGCCCTGGGGCAGGATCGGGCCGATGACCTCGTCGTCGTGGTCGTCCTTGGTGAGCAGGCACAATGTCCCACGGGCTACCTCACCGCGCAGGTTGGCCAGAATCTTTCCACCCGGCGCGAGCTGTTCGATCCACGGCAGCGGGATCTCCGGGATGGCTGCGGTGGCGATGATCCGGTCATAAGGGCCGTGCTGGGCAACCCCGGCGGTACCATCGCCCACCATGAGGGTGGGGTAGTGGTCGAGGCTGGCCAGCTGATCCCTGGCTGCCGTGACGAGGGTGGGGTCGATGTCGATGCTCACCACGTTGCTCGAGCCGAGTCGATGGCACAGCAGGGCGGCGTTGTAGCCGGTGCCTGTGCCGATTTCCAGCACCCGGTGCCCGTCACGAACGTCAAGAGCTTCCAGCATCCGCGCCATGAGGCCGGGCATGGTGCTGGAACTCGTGGACACCAGCAACGGCCGTTTCCCCGCCGTCATGAGCGAAGGGTGGGCCAAGCACTGCGTGACGAGCGAATCATCCGAATAAACCGGCTCTTCGAAGTTAACCGGGATGTGTAGTCAAAGGTTCACTTTCCGTGGTCGTCGGCTGGTGCTGCCGGTGGCCACAGCAGGGTGCCGTCCCCCACTGGGCCCGGTTCCCGGCCCCCGGGTGCCCTCCACCCTTGACAGGACAGGGTTATCACCGTCTGTCACTTCGGGGGCGGTGGGGTCGCGGCATACGGACGTGCCACCAGCGGCACACCACTCTCGTCTGGAAATCGGAGGTGAGGGTCGGGTGGCTGAATTCTCCGGTTGCCGCGCGTGGGTCTGTGTCCCGGTTCCCGGACTCGGCACCGGGGTTGCCAGACGGTCTGTGGCTGGTCCGTGATCGGCGGCCCTGGCCCGGCGTCGCTGCCGTCGGGAGTCGCTGGGGTCTGGCAGTTGCCGTGGGTGGCAC
>JBQTGW010000399.1:0-14435 GCA_052390495.1 Pseudonocardiales bacterium | reverse complement strand
ATCACGGCAGGGGCGGCCTGAGTGCTCTGGCTGAGATCATGCGCCCGCAGCAGCTACCCAGCGAGGACGTCTGCGCGATCCGGCCAGGTCAGCACTCAGGGCGGCGCGAGGCACCTGGCCAGCTGGCTCCGAAGGGGGGTGGTGAGGGGGTGGGTGCAGCGGGGGCATTCACGGGAGCTCCCCGTTCCACGGTGCATCACTTGACGTCATGAGTACAACACAACCAGTGAACTTGACGTGGCCCTGGCTAGCTGCCCCAGGGGTACTACCGGAACCAAGCCGTTCTCGAACACATCGATCAGGCGCGGCCGGTCGACGAGATAGCGGTTGCCGTAGCGCGTATTCTCGTAGAGGATTTCGCCGCGTCGCCGCAGCGCGGATACCTCGTCTGGACTGATCAGTTGGTACCCCGCTGTCCGGCCACCGCCCACCTTGAGGCGCGGGAAGTGAGAGAAGACGGAGTCCATTCTGGTAAGCGCCCGGGTCACGGTGTCCTTGCCGCTGGCTGGTGGACCGTAGAGAATGACGCCCTGGTATCTCATGCCTGCACTCGTGCTGTGATCTCACGCGCCTGGTCGGCCAGGGCAACAGCGGCGTTCAGCCGGTTGTCCACGGTGTAATGCTCGAACGGTGGATCGAAATCGGGATTGATAGTGTCACGATAGTCCGCCCAGTTGCTGAGCTTCCAGGTGTCCCTCGCGGCACCACGGAACGCAATGTAGTCATGCATCGACTCCTCATCACATTTCATCCACACTACGCTCAGCCGCGCGCCGTGTGTGGCGCACCGATTTCGGACCCGCGACAGCCAGTCGACGTCGGTGAACTCGCGCACGAACGGCGCAGTGACCACTGTGGAGACACCACAGCGCAGGTTCTCGGTCATAGCGTCCAGCAGGCAGCGATACTCGAACGGCCTCACCTGCTCAAGGTAAAAGGTGCTATGGCGATCGTTCACGTCTCCACTGTGGGCCAACAGCAGTCGCTCGACAAGGGCCGCGTGATGGTGCACGCAAGTTTCCAGGTTATCTCCTCTGGCGTCCTCGGCATTGCCGGAGGTGTGGTCAGCGAGCTTGGCCAGAGCCTGCCGGATCGCCGACGCAGCCGGGCCGCCAGTACCGTATCAGGGATTGATCAGAGGCATCATCTTTTGACGAAGGAAACGCCGGATCTCCTCGCACTGAGCGTCGGTGCCTGTCACGAGGGGCGGTCGCACGTATGGGGGAAAGCCGGGGAGTCGAGCGGCCAGAGCGGCCTTTACGAACGCGATCTCGGTCAACGGCGAGGCACGACGGGCATCGGTCCACTGGTCGAAGTCCGCCTGCAGTCGACGAGCTTGCTGGAGATCGTCTCCCTGTACCGCGTCCACGATGCGGAGGGGAAGTTCGGCAACCGGGCTCCCACCTCCTGTCACGAGGCCGTCGACGCCGATTTCCGAGAGGCGTGCTCCAGCACGGTCATCACCGACGAAGACCTGCATGTCTGGCCTCGCAGCCTTGAACTGCCGCGTGATGTTACGGTCCTTTCCCGAGTCCTTCACACCCCTTAGCAGCGGAAACTCGGCTGCGAGTCGCGAGACGATCGATGGCGTGATGTCAGTCTGAGCATGCCGGGGGAAGTTGTAGAGGAACAGGGGGAGATCCGACCGGGCGAGTAGCTGTCGGAAGTAGGCGCAGACACCCTCCTCCGGCGGGGCGGCGAAGAAGTAGGGGGAGATGGCCGCCAGGTAGTCGGTATGGGACCGCGCATGGTCCAGGAGATCGATCGCATCGCCGATCGCAGCCGATCCAACCTGGGCGATGACCTGTCCGGACCAGTGCTCCCGGCAGAACTCCAGGACGGCACGCCGCTCGTGCACTGTCATGTTGAAGAACTCACCCGTCGTTCCGTTGACGAGGATGGTCTTGACCCCCGTAACTGACAGCAGTGCCAGGTACCCCCGCAGCGCACCCTTGTCCACGGCTCCTTGGGCATCGAAGGGCGTGACGACCGCGACAATTGGTGAGGTGATCACCCCGTCACTTCCAGCGAGCCGTGGAAGACGCTTCCCTTCTTCTCCGGCGGCCATCGCCGACTCTCCTCGAAGCTGATGCTGCGTCGAGTGAGCCCTTCGAACTCCTCACGAGCCCGCGTCACTTGTGGACTGTCCCAACCGAGTTGGCGAGCGATCAATCGCCGAAGGCTCACCAAGACCCTGTTAAGCGGACAGGAGAGTGCGGTGAACTCGACCTCCGCATCCGCGTAGGCGGTGTCTCCGTCGGCGAACTGGCCCTGCACAAGTGCGAGATCACCCGTTGTCACGAGGGCATTGGCGGCGGCCCGACGAGTGTCACGACTGGGAACTCCGCCAACTTTCGGCGAATATCGGCACGCTCGGCAGTTCTTCCCGTGAAGACGGCAACAGGTGCGGGGACTCGGGCAGAGCCTCTCTGGGCCGTCGTGTGTCTTGGCCGATGGTCGCGCCTGAGTTTGGACATTACAGGTTCCGATCCCAGTGTCGCGGGTCGGCGCCGGAGGGCCAGCAAGGCCATCACCGCATCCACCAGCCTCGTGACATGTGCCTCGACCGGCGGGGGGAGGGCATGGAGCCAATGTTGGCAGCTCAAGAAGTACTCGAGCGAAGGGCTCGGTTCAATGTCCGCAATGCGGAACGGTACGAGGCTGACGTTGTGGGCCGCTGCTCGCTCGATCTCTCGCGGCACATGACCAGACTGGTTGGCGTCGTCGGAGACAATGACCACCATCACCTCGACATCCCGAATGGCAGCCACGATCGCCTCGCCGTAATTGGCTCCGGGTACGATGTTCCGAGGTGCGATCCAGCACTCGATCCCATCCGCCTCAAGTTCGTGGACGATGGCATCGGCCAGAACCCGATCCGCCGAGGAGTGGCTCACGAAGACGTCATAAGTCATACGAACACGTCCTCATCCGTTCCGTTGCTCACGTAGGACGTCAAGTTCGGCGGCATCGTCAGGATCGTTCGCCCCTCTAGTTCTTCGCTCAGTATGGCACCATAGTCACAGCATGGTCCCCGGAGCGCTAGCGTGAGCTGTCGTGAGCGACGACGACGCAGGCGTCCGGGCGGGGATCGTGGTCACCGGGACAGAGCTGCTGAGCGGCAAGATCACCGACCGGAACGGGCCCTGGCTGGCGCAGCGGCTCGGTGAGCTGGGGGTCGAGGTGGCCCACCTGCTCTGCGTCGGGGACCGGGCCGAGGATCTGGGCGCGGCGCTGCATTTCCTGGCCGACCAAGGCGTCGACCTGATCGTCACCAGCGGTGGGCTCGGCCCGACGGCAGACGACCTCACCGTCGAGGTGATCGCCGATTTCGCCGGGCTGGAACTGGAACTCGACGAGGCGATGGAAGCTCGAATCGCGACCATCCTGGCTGGGTTCCGCCAGCTGGCGAAGTTCAGCCCGGAAGCCCTGCGTGCGGGGAACCGCAAGCAGGCGATGGTGCCCCGCGGCGCCCAGACTCTCGACCCGGAGGGAACGGCACCCGGGCTCGTGGTCGGAATCGAAGCCGGGCCGACGATCATCGTGCTCCCCGGACCACCCCGTGAACTGCAGGCGATGTGGCCCAGCGCGCTGGCCACCCCCGCCGCCAAGGTCGCACTGCAGCGCGCCCAGCCCTTCGAGTCGGTGCAGCTGCGCCTGTTCGGACTGCCCGAATCGGAGATCGCGGCGACGCTACGCGACGTGGGCGCGACGCTGGACCTGTCCCCGCTGGAGATCACCACCTGCCTGCGGCGGGCGGAGTTGGAGATCGACATCCTGCACCGGCCCGGCGCCGAAGCGGTCCGGGAGGCGCTGGTCGAGCAGATCAGCACCCGGCACGCCCGGCAGCTGTTCTCCACCGACGGTTCCACCCTGGACGACCAGGTGGCCGCGCTGCTCACGGGGCGGCTGATCGGGCTCGGGGAATCGTGCACCGGGGGCCTGCTGGCCGCCCGCCTCACGCAGCGGCCGGGGTCGTCGGCCTACGTCGCGGGCGGGGTGGTGGCCTACTCCAATGCCGCCAAGACCGCGCTGCTCGGTGTGCCCGCGGAGCTGATCGAGCAATACGGCGCGGTGTCACCGCAGGTGGCACGAGCCATGGCCGACGGAGCACGCGATCGCTTCGGCGCCGACATCGGCGCCGCGATCACCGGAGTGGCGGGCCCGGCGGGTGGCAGCACAGCCAAGCCGGTCGGCTACGTGTGCGCCTGTGTGAGCACCACCGACGGTGCGGTGCTGGCCCGCGACCCGGTACTGCCCGGCGACCGCGCCGAGATCCGCGACCGTTCGGTGGCCCTGGCGATGCACCTCATCCGGCGGATCCTGACCACCGGCCAATGACTATCTGGTCCGGTGACCACATGGTTGCGCTGACTACTGGTCCGGGGACTACTGGTTCAGCGCGTCACGGTCCGGCTTGCCCGTCAGCGCGGCGTAGGCCGCGAACCCGGCGAACACCAGCGCGCCGATCACCAGCACCCAGAACAGTGCCTTGAACAGCCATCCCAGCACGATGAACCCGATCCAGACCAACACGACGATCCCGAGCACCTTGAGTACGGTCTGCATGGCTGTCTCCTCTTCCCGATTCGTCACACCAGTTCACACCCGTTGATGCCTATCGCGCATCAGGGATGCCCCGGAGCCGAAGGGGCCAGCGGGAGGTTCTCCCCGGCGGTCGCCGCCCAGGCGGTGATGAACAACAAGAAGCGCGAGACGAAGTAGGCGAACACCATCAGGCCGATCACAGGGCCGAACACCTGCCCGGTAGGGCTGCTGCTGACAGCGCCGAGATACACCGCGAAGCCCTGCTTGAGCAGCTCGAAGCCGACCGCAGCGAAAGCCGCGGCGCGCATCGCACTGCGCAGCGTGACCGGCTCCCGCGGCAGCCGCGCGATCACCCAGAGGAACACCAGCCACATGCCTGCCAGGGAGAGCGCCACCGTGAGGATGCGTAACACCTGCCGGGCCCAAAACGTGTCGCCGAAGCCGGCCAGGTCCAGCAGCGCACCGGCGAAGCCCGCGCCCGCACCGGTGATCGCGAAGGACACGATGAGGGCGAGCCCCAGGCCGAGCAGCGCCCGCAGATCGAGCAGCGTGGTGCGCAGGAAGCTCTGCGGCTCGTGCCGCTGCGTCCACTGCGCGGTGAGGGCCTCGCGAAGATTGCCCATCCACCCCAGCCCGGAGTAGATCGCGACGAGCAAGCCGATGATCCCGACACTGCCGCGGGAGGCGATCGCCTGGTCGATCGCCCGGTTGAGGATGTCGGCGAGCTCCGGCGGTGCCGCCGCCCTGATCTGTGCATAAAGCTCTTCCAGCAGCTGCTGATTACCCGCCAGCACAACGGCGGCGGCCGCAAGAGCCATCATCAGCAGCGGCACCAGCGACAGCACACTGAAGAAGGTGATCGCAGCCGCGTAGTGGTCACCGTGGTTCGCCAGGTAGTTCTGACCGGCACGCACGAGGTGGTCGAGCCAGGGATACCGCTGTCGGTACCGCTGGAGCACGCTCGGCTGCTGCGCCACGTTCGTGGTCCCTGACATGTGTTCCTAAGCTAGCGGGCTGGCCCGCATTCAGCGCGCTGAGTAGCCATCACCGTGACTCATAGCCACGCGCAAGCCCTGGTCGATCTCGTCGAGGAACTCTTCAGTGGCCAAGTAGGGGGTGTCCGCGCCGATCAGCAGCGCCAGGTCCTTAGTCATCCGGCCGCTCTCGACCGTGCCGACGCAGACCCGTTCCAGGGTCTGGGCGAACTCGACGACCTCGGGGGTGCCGTCCAGCTTGCCGCGGTGCTGGAGACCTCCGGTCCAGGCGAAAATCGACGCAATGGGGTTGGTCGAGGTCGGCTTGCCCTGCTGGTGCTGCCGGTAATGCCGGGTGACGGTGCCGTGCGCGGCCTCCGCCTCCATGGTTCGCCCGTCCGGGGTCAGCAGCACGCTCGTCATGAGCCCCAGCGAGCCGAACCCCTGTGCGACGGTATCGGACTGCACGTCGCCGTCGTAGTTCTTGCAGGCCCAGACGTAGCCGCCGTCCCATTTCAGCGCGGCCGCCACCATGTCGTCGATCAACCGGTGCTCATAGCTGAGGCCCGCTTCTTTGAAATCAGCCTCGAATTCATCCGCGTAGATCTCGGCGAACACATCCTTGAACATGCCGTCGTAGGCCTTGAGGATGGTGTTCTTGGTGGACATGTATACCGGGTATCCCCGGGCCAGGCCATAGCGCAACGATGCCCGGGCGAAGTCCTCGATGGATTTGCGGTAATTGTACATCCCGAGCGCGACCCCGCCATCGGCCGGAAACCTCGCCACCTCGAATTCGAGCGGCTGGCCGCCGTCGTCGGGCGTGTAGGTAATCGTCACGGTACCGGGTCCGGGAACCTTGAAGTCGGTGGCCTTGTACTGGTCGCCGTGCGCGTGCCGGCCGATGATGATCGGCTTCGTCCAACCGGGCACGAGGCGGGGCACGTTCGAGCACACGATCGGCTCACGGAAGATCACACCGCCGAGGATGTTACGGATCGTGCCGTTGGGCGAGCGCCACATCTTCTTCAGCCCGAACTCCTCCACCCGCGCCTCGTCGGGGGTGATGGTGGCGCATTTGACACCCACGCCGTGCTTGGCGATGGCGTGCGCCGCGTCGACGGTGACCTGGTCGTCGGTGGCATCCCGGTGCTCGATGCCGAGGTCGTAGTACTCGAGGGGGAGGTCGAGGTAAGGGTGGATCAGCTTGTCCTTGATGAACCTCCAGATGATCCGGGTCATTTCGTCGCCATCAAGCTCGACGACGGTCCCCACAACTTTGATCTTGCCCACTGAACCGGGCTCTCCTCTCGACTCACACCGCAACGGCAGCGAGCGCACTCAGCAAGATCGAGAAGCCCGGTGCGCCCGCTCTAGGGGAGAGTACGGCTGCGATGAGCGGTCAGCGCGCTCCCCGCCAGCTCCGGCTGCACCCAGCGAAAGATCGTGACGTGGACGCAACAGTACCCTTTCCGCTGCGCTACGGTATGTGACAGGCTTCCCTCGGCATCGTCATGTAGCCCGGGGTATAAGGCCTCGGCTGCCTTCAAGATGGAGGAAATATCATGCCGCAAGAGCCAGGAGTGGTGACTAGTTCCGAGCAGCTCGGAGAAGCGAACCAGTTCAACATCACGGGACCCTTCGTGATCAGCTACTCCACGACCAGCTTCGCGGGAGTGCCGCTGTTCTCCTATAAGGACGCACAGCTCGACCTCAATTTCAGCGGCGACGAGATCACTCGGCAGGACACCCCACTAGGCGAGATCGTCACGGTCACGCTGGAGGACCTGTTCCCCGTGGACGGCCCCCGTCGGACCTTCACGCTGCTGGTGCCGACGATCAGGCTGAGCCTGGGCGACGAGCTCTCCTTCGACACCCAGGGCATCGAGACGATCACCTCGTCTGGATTCGGGCCCCCGAGTCCGGTAGTGCTGCAGGTTTACCGGTCATACCAGCTCCAGGGCACCGCGACGCTCGTCAATTTCTGATAAAGGATGAGGGCTGTACACGGCAGCACGCGACCGGGTTTTGCAGCGCGCCTGTCGGCGGTCTTGCGTTATGTTCTGGTGGGCGTTTCGGTTGTCGCGGTGGTCACTGCCGGGTGTGCGAGCGCTCCTGATCCGGCCGTACCTGGTCAGCCGGGGTCGTCGCCGTCGGGTGCGGCCCGGCCGCCCGGGCAGGATAATCTCCAGTCGGCCCTGTTGACCGTTTCCGATCTTCCACCGGGGTTTACTGAAGTCTCGATCCCAGACGAGCTGGGGCTGAGTAGCCGCGACGGGTGCCCACTGTTGGACACGGACCACGCGAGCAACACAAAGGCCGAAGCGACCGTTGCCTTCACACGTGGCCAGACAACCGTCAGCGAAGTGCTCCTACAGATGTCGACCGGTGGCGCCGATGAGTTAATGTCCACCTTGGCTCGTGTTCCTGGCGAGTGCGCTGAATTCGTCTCAGAATTGGCCGGTCTGCAGATCGCCTTCACCGCCGCCGAATTCGACTTCGCCTCGATAGGTGAGGAAACCGTCGCGTTGCGGCTCACGGCGCAGGTTTCGGGTTTGGGTGTGATGCTCGAAGAGCATGTGGTCGCGGTGCGCCATGCAGACATGGTCCTTGTGGTCAGCCACGCCGCCCCGGGCTCGGCCGACCGCGCAGTCACCGAGACCGTAACGCACGCTGCTTATGAGAAGGTTGCGCAGCGACAGTGACCGGCCATGCCACCGCGAGGCGGCTACGCGCGGCGTTGAGCGGGCCGTCGATCCTGCCATCGGACACGTCGGTGCTGTACGCGTCGCTGGTCGGGATGGTTTTCGCCACCACAATCGCGATCTACCTACGTTTGTATTTAGACGGTCTGCCGAGCGAGAACATCTATCAGGTCTGCTTAGCGGGCCGAAGTCCGGACCGTTCCATTCTGCTACCGGGCGCTTCGCTGGGCGCGTGGGAACCGTGGTTCTCGGTCTGGATCGGCTGCGGCAAACCGTACGCGGCGACGGCGCTGACGTGGGCGCTGGCCGGGGTGTCGGCGGTCGCCGGTGTCACCGCTGTTACCTATCTGGTGATGCCGTGGTGGCGCATTCGGCGGCGTAAGCTGCAGCCGCTGGACCGGGTACGGTCCGTTGACCTGCAGACCCATCTTGACCATCTGGTCGAGCAGATGGGTCTGGCTTCGCGGCCGACGTTCTGGCTTGCACCGGAGGCCCGCCCCCAAGGGGTGGCCTTTGGGCGGCACGGACGTTATCACGTCCAGCTCAACGCCGGACTGGTCAAGACCTACCACACAGATCGGGCTGCGTTCACCGCGGTGGTCCTGCACGAACTGGCCCACGTCCGGAATCGCGATAGCAGCTCCACCTATCTCACTGTCGCCACGTGGTGGGCGTTCGTTTTCGTCGCGCTGCTTCCCTACATCCTCATCAACGTGCTTCGGTTAATCTCGGGCAGCTACGGGTCAACGTGGGTGGGCGTACCGTCGTTCAACGGCCGCGTCGCTTTATCGGTGCTGATCATGACCGTGCTGATCTACCTCATTTACACCGCGATCCTGCGGCTGCGCGAACTGCACGCCGACTCCACCGCCGTGAGCGTCACCGACGAAGCAGCGCTCAGCAGAATTCTGCGCCGGTCGCGACCACTGGACCACCCAGCGTCGAGATTCTGGAGCGGTATCTGGCGATGGTGGCGGGATTCGGCGTTTCTGCGCAGACACCCGTCCGCCCAACGCCGCCTCACCATCCTTGTCCATCCCGCCCCGTTGTACTCGACCGGCACACTGGCGATGGTCGGTGCGGGCATCGCTATCGCCGTGGTCCAGGCAAACCTCATCGGTCTGGCCGCCCAAGTCCTCACTGTCCTCACTCCGGCCGGTGTTTCCGGTGTACTGCTTATGATCGGGCGTATCTTCATAGTGCCGTTAGTGATCTACGGTGTGAGCGCTGCGCTGATCGTCGTGCTCGCCTGCGTGACGATGTGGCGCGCGCGGTTGCGCACCTATCCGGAGTCACCGCCGCGGGGCGCTTGGCTTCGGCCAGCAGTGGCGTTGAGTGCTGGTCTGCTGGTTGGCGGACCGCTGTCGGTCTACTACAGCGGAGCGAACGTCTGGGGACTGTTCGACGGTATCGGCTTCGGTGGTGCCGGCGTCAATGGTGTCGTCGGTGCCGGGGTGTCGGGCGCGGCACTGGTCTTCGGGATCGCGGTGCTCTTCGCCTGGATGAGCGAGTGCGCCGCGGTGTGGATCCCGGTGACCCGCGGATCGCTGTGGCGGGTGGGTCTGCTCGCCTGCCTGGTCGGCACGCTCGCTTTCGGCCCGGCATACGCGATCTGGGGTGCCCTACACGACACCGGTGCCGTCCTCACGGTGTTGCCCTCTGGCGACTGGGCACCCCAGTGGTATCCCGAGTGGGTGTCATCGTGGACGACACCCCTGGTGTACGCCCAGTACGTGCCACTCTTGCTCGTCGAGGCGCTACCTGGCTTCGGGATGCTACTGGCCTTGCCGTGTCTGTTTCTCACCGCCGGTGCGGCGCGGCGGCCACCGACGGACACACCCCGGTGGCTGCGCGCTGCGGGAGCTGCCGTAGGCGCCGCGCTGCCACCGCGACGGCCGCGGACGCCAGTGGGTACGGCGATCCGGATCGGGCTTGCCGGTGCGCTGGGGTGCCTTGTCGTGGCCTTCGGCCTGGCGACACTGGTGTGGGCCCGCGCCGGTCGGACAGCCGAGTCGAATACCGGAGGTCAGGTCCTCGGATACTTCCTCTACGCACTAGTCGCGCTCGCTGTAGCGGTCTCTGCCATCGGCGCAGCCATCATTGTCGCCCGAACCCGGCAAGTTGGTGGCACCATGGCGGTGCTGGCAGCGCTGGTCACCAGCGGCGTCGTCGCACTCGCCACCCCATTCATCTCCATCGTCGCATTGTGCGGCCCCTCCGACGTCCTGATCAGGGCGGGATGCCGGGCTGCTACGGCCGATTGGTTCCCGGTGGCATATGGCGCCGCAATGCTGTTCGGGGTGCCACAGGCTGTCATCGCCGCCTGCCTAGTCGGTGCTGTGATCAGCATGCTATCCCGCCTGGCAGGTGCGCCTCGACCCAGCAAAGAAACCGACCGGCCAGACGTAGCACATCCGGACGATAATCAGCCGTCTAGATTCAGACGGGCGGTTCTGGTCGCCTTGACCGCCGCTCTCGTCGCCAACCTGGCCATCGGCGGCTACGTCAGCTACAACACGCTGCTTGAGCAGGTATGGCGCACGCCGCTGGAGATCGGACGCGGCGCACCCTAACGACGATCAACCCCAAAAGCGCTGATCACGGTGTCGGCGACCACACCGGCGAGGATTTCGGACAGTCCGGCCTCGCGTGCTTTCTCCAACGCGACCCGCTGTATCTCGTCCGCCTGATCCGCAGTCAACTCGAACGCGACCGTCGTGCCGGCGCGACCGGGCCCCTGTTTTCGCCCGCGGCGAAACAGACGCGCCAACCGCGACCTGCCACGCTCGATCACGCCATCCACGAACTTGTTGGTAAGATGTTCAACCACACTACCAGCCACGAAAAACGCCACCGGAGTCAGCAGTTCCCCCGCTTCACCGATGCCGAAGCCCAGCGACTCATCCCGGCCGCCCCGACGCAACACCAGAACCTCAGGGTTAGCCTCGTACACATCGGCCAGCGCCGGGAACATCTCGATCTCGTCGGAAGCGACCGCGGCAACGATACGTTCAGCTATCTCCCGGACCAGCGTTCGGTCGTCGGACTCGGTCACAAGCGGCTCCCTCCAGGGATATGGATATCCTGGCTTTCCGCGCGGCTTCTACTGTAGCCGAAGCCAGGTCTGGAAGGGGTCTCACGTCGTGCCAGACGCTTTCGAAGAGCTTGATATCGCAACAACGGCGACCAAGGTCGCGCCCGGCGCCGCATTCGGCACGCTCGAGATCAAGGTCAACGAGAGGATCGACGGCGAAGAGGCCACCGGCACCTGGTACTCCTACAAGATCAACATTACGTTCACGCCCGACACCGCCGTCGTCAACGCCGACGAGATCGCATTTATCCAGACGGTCCGCCTGGTCGAGACCGTGAGCGGCACCAACAAGAACCCCGACGAGAAGGCCAGAAAGCGCCAGACACCATCGGCCACGAACGTGGACCGGCTCGGCGGCAAGAAGCACGGCTGGTACGGGATCAAGGACGACGGGACACCCGGCACCATGCTGACCACCTGGAGGAAGTCCGCCCCGGCCACGCCGGCCACGATGCAAGACCGCGTGAGTTGGAACAAACCCAACACCACCTGGCAGTTCGAGACCATGGTGGTCTCCCGCTCCGGGACCGACATCGGCACCGTGTACGCAGCCGTCACGTGGGGCTTCTCCGTCGACGCCGACCTCACACTCACCGAGCAGGCCCCAACGGTGACGAACAAGCAGAGCACCGAAGCCACCACAGCGGTGCGCAGGTGGAACGACCAAGCCACCGGCTCCCCGTTCGACCGCAACAACCCGAACCAGACGCCGCTACCAGCACTGAGGTGAGCGCGGCGGGCCGAACACACGGACACCGTGCCTTAACAGTCAGTGAAGGCTTGCTGAACGCTCACCGTCTTACCAGGCGGGCGGTCGTAGGCGCTCGTTATGTTTGTCCACCTTATCCTTGGATTTTTCTCCCGTGGGAGGCGGAAGCGGTTGTGGAAAACTTTCCGTGGGGCTTGGTTGTAGCGATCCTCGGTCTCCTCGTCCCGACCGTCGCCTTCCTGTACGAGTTCGTCTTCGTGGGCCGCAAGCGGCTCGGCTACCGCGTGCAGATGGACACCACCGCCACCGACGTGGTCCACTCCCAGTACCCGGGAGCTCTGGAGCAGTTGCAGCAGAAAAACGGTACGCCACTGGTCGACCTGTCGCTCGTCCTGCTGCGTATCGAGAACAACGGCGCGACCCAGATCGACACCAACGACTACGCCGTCCTCGAAGGCAACAAGGTCGGCATCCGCGTCAGATTTCCCGGACGCAAGGTGGCTGGAATTATAGTGACGGAACTCAGCGACGAATTCCTGCGCTCCTGCTTCGACGAGAAATCGGGATTGAGCGTGCAGGACGGCGTCATCGAACTCCCCAAGGTGCCGTTGAACCGCTCCCAGCACTACAAGGTCCTGGCAGCACTCGAGCGCGACCCCGAGGACGCGGACGGCAGCCAGGAACAGTTCAAGGACCCCGTGGTCGTCGGCGGCATCAAGGGCGGAGTCGGAACCGGGAGAATACAGGAGACCAAGGCTCACACCGGGACGTCCAGGCAGGCGATCGGGCTGGTCTGCTTCCTCGTGCTGGTCATCATCGGCCAGCTCGCCATTTCCGCCCTGCGCACCGACACGGCCCCCCTGGACTGCGCCACGGGGTCGCTCACCCTCGCCGGGTCCACGGCCTTCACACCTGTTCTGCAGGAGGCCACCGACGCATACCAGGCCACCTGTCCGGGAGCCGGTTTCACCCTCGACACCCAAGGCAGCGGCGAGGGCCTGCGCAAGCTGGACGAGGCGGGACGGACGAATGGCTCGGGAAATCCGGACCTGCTGGCGTTCTCCGACGGAGCCAAGGGGAACGGATATCCACAGCTGTTACCCCGCCCCATCGCCTTCTCCCTCTTCGCCCTCGTCATCAACAAGGAGGCGGGCGTCCGGGACCTCTCCCTGGAGCAGATCAGACAGCTCTACGAAGGGCGGATCACAACCTGGAAGGACGTAGGCGGGAACGACCTGCCGGTCCGCCTCGTCAGCAGGCACGACAACTCCGGCACCCGGAAGACCTTCCAGCAAAAGATCCTCAACGGCAACTGGGAGCCCGGCGTCACCTCCGAAGACTGTCAGAACCAGGCACCCGGCGCCTCGGGTAACGTCGTACGTTGCGAACGGAACTCCACCATTGACGTGCTGAACGCCGTCGCACTCACCCCCGGCGCCTTCGGCTACAGCGAACTCGGGACCGCCGCCAGCCGCCAGGACCTGCAGCTCATACGCATCGACGGCCAAGAGGCCACCCTGGAGGCGGCCGACCACGGGGCCTACCCCTTCTGGGAGACGGAGTACGCCTACACCTACGGGGAGCCCCCGGCCGACTCCCTGGCCGCCAGCTTCCTGCGCTATCTGACGAATGAGGTCGGCAAGGACATCGTGCGCTCCCACGGCCACCGTCCCTGCGCCGAACTACAGAACCCGGTGCTGTGCCGCCCTCTTGAGGGCGCCTCCTTCGTGCAAGACGGGAGCTGAGTCAGCTTCAGCGTCGGGCCTAGGCGTCGCCCTGCCCGGAGATGAGGCCGGTGAGTAGTTCGACGATCTGCTGCTGCCCGGCGGCGGCCTGATCGAGCTTGCCGCGCATCTCGGCGAACCCCGTGCGCATCCCGTTCTCGAGGTGGTCGAAGCGGCTGGCGGTCTGCACGCCGAGTGCGTTGATCGCGGATCGGTTCGCGTCAACCTTCACGCCGAGGTTGCGCGCCGCGTTTCCCGTGCGTCCCGCAAGGGCGGTCGCGTTAGGCTCGGCGGCGTGGAGACATCGCTGGCAGCAAAGTTGCCTTGGTCGCCGGAGCGACCCGAGGAGCGGGACGCGGGATAGCAGTGCAATTAGGCGCGGCCGGAGCGTCACCGACCTCTCGCTGATGGGCCGATCTCGATCGATTATCATTCATGCGGTCACTCCGTGTCATCCGACGCCAGGTCATCAGCCAGGCGGATTTTTCCCCCTCAACGATTGAAGAGAGCTCTGGAGAGTCGCCTAACTTAGTGGCATTGCCGCTTGAGCCCAAGCTGCTTGGGACCACTACCGCGATACAGCAATGGTGTTGTCGGGCTCATCGAGCCATACGGTTTGGGCGTCGGGGGTGAGGGTGAGTCCGTAGCGGGTTCGGGCTGGGCGGCCGTGCTCGATCCACC